>JAFGHS010000057.1 GCA_016930075.1 Deltaproteobacteria bacterium | reverse complement strand
TCTTGACAATGGAAGGCATTTTACTTAATTGTATGAACCAAATCAAGCCAAGAGTCACGGGTAAAATGCCTTAAACAGGGGTTCTTCATTTTTTTTCATCGTGGTCAACGGGAGAATGACAGCCATGTCGCCACCGACGGTCTTAAGTCCGAAACTCAGCGAAAAGTTCGATTCCATCCGCCGCATCCTGCAGGCGGCGTTGTCTCTTGCCCAAAAACTTGGGGATGCAGAATCCGCAGAAATTCTCCAGGATCGTTTGGCGAATCTCCAGTCGGCAGCCCTGTTTGTGATTGTCGGCGAAGTGAAATCGGGGAAAAGCAGTTTTGTCAATGCCCTTCTCGGCGAAGACATCTGCGAAGTGGCGCCGGATCCCTGCACGGCGGGCATTCAGGAACTGGTCTATGGCGATGACGTGAAAAAAACGCAACTGGGGGATCAATGGGAACGGGTTGCCCTGCCGGCGGGCGTCCTCAAAGAAATATCCATCGTCGATACCCCCGGCACCAACTCCATCATCCGCCGGCATGAAACCATTACGGAAAATTACATCCCCCGCAGCGACCTGGTTATTTTTGTTTTTCCCGCGAAAAATCCGCATACCGGGACGGCGTGGGAACTGCTGGACCTTGTCCGCAAGGAATGGCGACGCAAGACGATATTCGTCCTCCAGCAGGCCGATCTGGCTTCGCAGCACGAATTATCCACCAATCTGGAGCGCGTCAAGCAATACGCCCATGAACGGAATATTCAAAATCCCGTCGTATTTGCCGTCTCCGCTAAAAGGGAGCAGGAAGGCGCATCGGACAGCGGCTTTGCGGAGTTCCGGGAATTTCTGCGCAAGGCCGTCGAAGGCGGCGATGTTTGGAAAATGAAGGTGGAGGGCGCTCAGGAGACGGTGAAAAAGATCGCCGGTCAATTTCTGGACGCTCTTCGCCGGGAAGAAGCCTCTATCGCCGTTGATCGGGGATTTTACAGCGACCTCATCAGCAAGGTCGATGCACGCCGGGATAAGGCCAATTCCCTGAAGCGGCTCGTGGTGGACAGCCTTGCCGCAACCTATAACCGCCTTTCTTCCGTCCTGGAGGAGGATATTACGGCGGGGCTCGGCGTCGGAAGCATCCTGAGGCGATCCATCCCCCTGATCCGCGACAACGATTTCCATACATGGATTCGGGATATTCAGTCGCAGTTTGAAAAAAGAGCAAAAGACGAAATCGATGCGGAGTCGCTTCGGGTGTCCAAGGATATTTCCGATGAGATGCAGACCATGCTCGATGATCTGGTCAATGCCGTTTATCAGCGGCAAAAGGACAAGGGAGAGGTCAGCCTTTCCATCAGTTCGGGCCGTACGGACGTGCTGGAGAGATTGAGGGCCAAACTGGGAGACCTGCGCATTGCCGACATCGTCGGCGATAAAGGCGTCCAGGGGTCCGATCTGAGTTCCCTGACCCTCGCCGGCGGCGGTATTGCCGCCATCGGCACGGTGATCGCTTTTGCCACGAACATTATGGTGATCGACATCACCGGCGGCGTTATTGCCGCTCTTGGCCTCGGCCTTGTGACGCTTACGCTGTTGTGGAAGCGCTCAGGCGTCTTGAAGGAACTGCATCAGAAATTGACGCAGTCGCGCAATGAATTCAGGGATCGCCTGGAGCAGGAAATTACCCAGATGTTCGACAGACTCTTCATCGAGCTTAAACACCGTCTCAAAGAACCGCTGGCCCGCCTCGACGAGGAGGCGGCAAGACTTGCCCCCCTGGCCGGTGAGGCTGCGGACATCAACGAGAAGGCGGCCGGTCTTGACAGCCCGTAGCCGGGAAGATTGGGTTATCGCAAGTTGTCATTCCGGCGAAAGCCGGCAACAGGATAGTGGGCGTGGTTGATCAGCAAAAACACCAATTAGCGCTGGTTGTCGAAGGCGGCGGCATGCGATGCATCTTTGCCGCCGGAATTTTTAATGCCTTCGGGGCAGCGGGATTCGATCCTTTCGATCTGTACATCGGCGTCTCCGCCGGCGCCTGCCACCTGGCCTCTCATCTGGCGGGGCAAAACGATCGCAACGTCGACATTACGCTGCGCTATTCCATGACGCCGGAATTTATCAGCCTCCGGCGCTTTCTTACGGGCGGACATCTCATGGATCTGGATTGGATGTGGGAGCAGACCATCAGCCATTGTCGCCTCGATTTGGCCTGCATTGATGAAAAGCTGCGGACGCAAAACAAAGAATACCTCATTGCGGCAACCTCCATGGAAACGGGGGAGGCGCACTATCTCAGGCCCGATGAAAACACCATGGAACATTATCTCAAGGTAACGAGCGCCGTGCCGATTCTTTATCGCAATATCCTGGAGATAAACGGTGAAAAAATGACGGACGGCGGAATCGCCGATGCCATCCCCGTCCGCGAGGCCCATCGGCGCGGAACGAACGACATCATCGTCATCCGCTCCCGCCCATCCGATTATGTCAAAAAACACAGTGCTTTCATTGTGGCGATTTTCTCCTGGTATTTCCGAAAATACCCCCTGCTGGCGGACAGATTCAGGCAGCGGGCGGCAAATTACAATGCATCGGTTGCGTTTATCCGAAAGCCGCCTGCGGGCGTGAAAATCTCGGAAATTGCGCCGCCCGCCTCGCTTGCCGTCGGCAGAACAACGACGGATGAAGCCTCTCTGCGGGCCGCCTATCAAACGGGCATTGATTCCGGCAACAGGTTTGTGAAGATGTATCAGGTGAAGGATTCATGCCGGCCAACCTTGGGGACAGTGGATTGTCTCGCTGATAAGAGGTTAAAAGATTGTACAGAGGGGGAGCATCAGCTTTATTGATTTCAGGAAGCATGTGGTTTATGAAGCTCGTCTTTAATAAGCAGACGAAGCCTACTGCCGACTGCAGCTTAAGCCGCCAATCATTGTCACATACCAGGTGCTTTCTTGATTCTCGGGTGGAACGAAAGAGCATGTCTTGCCCAATCTCTCGCTCCTGACGAATACTTGTCTGATAAATATCCTGTCCCCTGCGGCACATTTAAACTGATCTTTAGTGTTGACAGGCACGCTCCTTATTACGTTGTTCCCTGTATCCCGGCAGGAAGTCGCGTCTCCCCAACCAAAATACGGACATTCCATGCATGTCACCGTGACATCAATGGAGCCGATGGTCTTGTTATCAATGTTAACGACAGTTTCTGCATATCCAGTGGAAACCGCCCAGCCGCACAAAAAAAATATTTGCAGACACATCAACACCCCAAGCGCCTTCAGTCGGTTCATCATCAGCCCCCCTTTGTCTGACCTTCTCTTATTTCGATGACGTATTTCACAAGCATTGACTAACAATGATTGCCAGCCCATCTGTCATGAAACCCCCGCTCTCTTTTCCAAGACATGGGGTCTATTCATGCCATCATATGGTACCTCATCGAGTTGATGGTCATTTATAATCAGGATATGGTTAGCCATAGTTATTGTGACATGTCAAACAGATTTTTGATAACGCCTTGTTTGATAAGAATTTTCTTTATTGTGTGTGTGGGGGGGATCGGCCGCATTTTTTGTTGAGTTTCCCACGGAGCAGCCCATTTCCGGCGGTTTTCAAACGGACCTATCCGGTTGTAAAAGCGTAAAAGGGGTCAGGTTTATTTTCAGCACCACCCGACTATTCGAAAAATAAATCTATCCCCTTTTTTCATGCTTTTTTTCATGATCAGGCCCTGTGTTTCCCTATGGCTCGATGATTTTTTGCAGGTCTTTAACAGGCAGGGCAAAAACATTCTTTCCCAGGGGGTATTGTTCAGTCCCCGGATACACAACGAAACCCCTCGTGCAGGACAGATCTTCATAAGCGTTCCAGAATCCGCGAGCAGTCGTCGGGCTCATCGAGTATTTAATTTCGACGGCAACGGGATTGTTTTTTTTATCAAAAAACAGAAAATCAATTTCCGCTCCGGCATTTGTGCGATAAAAAAATGTTTCGCTGTTTTCCGGCAGCAGGGAAATGATCTGTTCAATGACAAAGCCTTCCCATGAACTGCCGAGAGAAGGATAGCCCTGTAAAAGATCGAAAGTCCGGATTCGTAACAGAGCATGTAGGATGCCGGAATCCCGGAGGTAGACTTTCGGAGATTTGATCAACCGCTTTTTGATATTTGCGTAGTAAGGCTGAAGCTGACGAACAATGAAGGTATCTTCCAAAATATCCAGATAGCGGCGAACTGTCGGCGCCGAAACACCAAGGCTGCCCGATATTTTATTTGCATTCCAAAGCTGTCCGTGAGAGTGGGCAAGCATCGTCCAGAACCTTCGCAATTGAATGGCGGGAATATGAATGCCCAATTGCGGAATATCCGTTTCAAGATACGTTTTGATATAGGATTCAAGCCAGACAAAGCTTTCTTCATCGGAGTTGGCAAGAAAGCTGCCTGGATAGCCGCCCCAGAGAAGCAATTTCTGGTAATGATCAGGGCTGATTTCAAACAGTCCGAATGGTGAAAGTTCATGATAAATGATTCGACCGGCGAGGCTTTCTGATGAATGACGAATCAATACAGGTGATGCTGAACCCAATATAAGGAAGCGGCCGGCTATCCTGTTTTTATCGACCAATGCCCGAATCAATGGAAGCAGTGCCGGCATCCTCTGAATTTCATCAATGACGACCAGCGTTTTTTCAAACTGCTGCAAATAAAGTTCCGGGTCTTGAAGTTTATTCCAATCGGAAGGAAGTTCCAGGTCAAGATAGACCGCATCAGGCTGCACTTGATCCATTATGGCTTTAGCAAGCGTGGTTTTTCCCACCTGTCGGGAGCCCAGGATACCGACAACAGGGTAAGCCTTTAGGGACTTCATCACATCATTCTGCAGATTGCGTCTGATCATGCTTGCTTTTTAAAATAAAGGGTTTCATTTTGCAAGGATAAATTTTATTAAAACAAACCTCTTTAGACAGCATAACGGTTCCGATGGGTCGTTCATTTTTCCTGTTGGATGAAGCTGTTTTTCTTGATGACCCTTAAGATGTCCGGAAGGGTCTGCTTGTTGACGTAATTGACCAGCCATTTGGGGACGGCGCCGCCGGGGTCGAACATGATCTGATAGTTGAGCAGGACGTTGTTGCTGTTTTTATCCGATGTGACGGTGACGGCGCCTCTCGATACGGCCACGCGAATGACGTCCTTTTGCGGCGGCGGTCCTTTGTCGTTGTCGATGATCCAGGAGATGGAATACGCGCCGTTGGCCGGATCCTCTTTGGACTCCTGGTACAGCGTATAATCCCGGTCTTTGATGAGGGGAAACGACACCCGCTGATAGCAGTACCAGGCATGGGGATTTGCCGTCTTCGTCATTCGGTAATCGATGAGGTATTTATTGAGATCACGATAGGTTTCCATGCTCATGGCGGACTTGAAGACCTTATAGGCGGAATTTTTGATCCGCCATTCGGCCATCAGTTCCCGTAAATTTTCGTACTCGCTCTCCCGGCTGTAGATGGTGATGCCGTCGTCCGTGACCTCCGTTTGAATCCAGGGCGCGCCGCTCACCGCCGGCAGCGGGAGGAGGGCAATAACAGCCGCAACATAGAGTGTTTTGAAGGACAACATTTATCTATCCATTTCCATCTGTCAGTTTGGTCGGCTTGCTGACGATCTCCGGCGGGATGGATATTTTACCCAGGTCATGGATGGTCGCCGCCATGCGGATGCCGTCGATCTGATCGCTTGTCAGACTCATCTCCGCAGCAATGGCGCAGGCCAGATCGGCCACCCTGCGCTTTGTAATATCGCGGTTGATGCCGGGAATGCCCGTCGTCTCATTTTTTTCATCCCGCACGAAAGAGAGCTTCACCGCCGCATTTTCCTTACGGCGTAATCATTACCTTGATGGCGTCCGGGTGCTCAAGCTGCGTCCTGAAAGCCTCGCCGGCCTCATCCAAAGAAAACCGATGGGAGATGAGGGGCTTGGCGCTGACCTTGCCGTTCCGGAGCAGTTCGATAGACGCGGGGAAATTGCCGCCCAGACAGCCGGTCAAAGAGAGGTTCTTGGCAATGACGGCCTGGGGATTCCAGATGAGGTCTTTTTCGTAAACTCCGACCAGCATGATTTTTCCGCCGCCGCGGGCCATGGCTATGGACTGATCGAAGGTGACCTGTGTTCCGGCGCATTCGATGACGGTATTGACGCCCATATTTGCCGTCGCTTCCATCGCCGCCTTGACGGCATCTTCTTTTGCGGCATCGACGATGATGTGGGCGCCGCAGATGTCGGCGGCTGCGAGACGGGCAGGCCGGCGTCCGCTGGCTACGATCTTCGATACGCCGCGGGATTTGAGTACCTGCAAGGCATACAGGCCGATGATGCCCAGGCCGATAACGGCGACGGATTCCTCTTCTTTGGGCTGGGCCCGGTTGACGGAAAAATAGGAAATGGAAAGGGGCTCCACCGCGGCTGCATCCTCGTACGTCAGTTCCGCAGGCAGGGGGAAAACGGTCCGGCCGGAAACGGCAAAGGGGATATGAACATATTCCGCCATGGCCCCGGGAAAGTGATAGCCGAGAATCGCCATGGCGGAGCAGCGATGCCCCTTGCCCTGTTTGCACCAGAAGCAGGTTCCGCAGGGTTTGAAGCCGACGGCCGTCACGCGCGTTCCTGTCGTAATGCCCGTTACCTGGGATCCGACCTCCGCCACATCGCCGCTGAATTCATGCCCGAAGATGGTTCCCTCCTGCCCGTCCTGCTTGTAGACATGCAGGTCGGAGCCGCAGATGCCGCAGGCCTTCACCTTGATGATCACCCCATGGGGTTCACAAACCGGATCTGGCACGATTGCCGTCCGGATGTCCTTTGCGCCGTGCATGACAGCAGCCTTCATTTAAAGCCCTCCTTGATTCAGTTTTTTTGACCGTCAGGCCGCATTTGCTTGAATTGACAAGGCCTCGCCTCATCTTTATCATTCTGCGCTTTCTATGGTTCCTGATGATTTCTTGTTCATATATCTACACCACTATCGAATTAAAATCAAAAAAGGAAAAAATAGAACGGTTTTGAGACAGACCTATAGGGGACGACTCAGATTTCATGGTCAAAGCGTTGCGAATGGATGTCATTCTGTTCAAGGATGCAGGGGATGACATCGTCATCGCCTGCATCCTGCCATTTACCGAACGAAACGTTTCGCAAGCGAGTGTAATATCTTGCCATCTGCCCGCCTTTATTCGGGATGTGCGAGGACAAGGCAACCAGCCATTCCAGGGCGGGGAATGTCCTGCACGATTTTCCGTCCTTGGCTTGATAGACGACCTTTCCCTCCTGATCCAGGTAAGTCATCCGCTCCTGGGAGAAGGAAGCCCGGATGATGTAGCGGGCCAGATTATCCATGGCCGTGTCGTCTTTTGGTGAGATCCGTTTGCCGCAGACGCCGTCCTGAGCTTGCCGAAGGAAGACATTGAAGCCGGAATGCTGCCATGAGGAGAGCATGGCGACCGTCTCTTTCGATATCTTCCCGCGGAAACAGGCGTCCTGGTCGTTACGGTTGAAAAGGGCAGCCCGGCATACAGAGCGGGCCTGACGAAGGGCGACATCATCATATCTTTCGATGATCACATCATTACGGAGATGGATTCCCTTCACCGGGTCCTTACGGAAGAGCGGGTCGGCAAGCAGGCATTGCTGACCGTTATAAGGGGCACAGATAAGCTGCAGCTGCCGATCATTCCCGAAGAATCAAAGCGGCGTGATGACAAATCAAATCATTTATCTTGACCCGACTCCGCGTTGCTTCTTCCCGGTGCCAGGAAAAATCGAAGGCAAATCTATTTATGCAGATTGTAAAATAAATTGACAATTTGCATAACATGGGTTAAGCATCTTGCATGATTAATCGAATTGCCGAAAAAACCATAAAGAATCTGATGCGCGGATTCCCCATTGTTACCTTGACCGGACCCCGACAATCGGGGAAGACCACGCTGGCCAGAGCCGTCTTTAAAAACAAGCCTTACGCATCGTTGGAAGAGCCTGATTTACGTCTGGCCGCCAGCGGCGACCCCAGATCGTTTTTAGCGCGTTTCCCCGATGGCGCTGTGCTCGATGAGGTACAGCGCTGCCCGGACATCCTTTCCTACCTTCAAACGCTGGTCGATAAGGATGGCCGGATGGGGCTTTATATCCTGACAGGCTCACAACAGTTTGGTCTAATGTCGGGCATTACGCAATCTCTTGCGGGGCGCACGGCCTTTGTGGAATTGCTGCCATTTGCCGTCCAGGAATTGAACGGCGCGGATCAGTTGCCGGTTGATATTGACAGCATGATGTTGACCGGCTGCTATCCGCCGATTTATGATCGTCACCTCGATCCGGCCAGTTGGTATAGCGCGTATGTCACAGCCTATGTCGAACGCGACGTGCGGCAGATGCTCAAGATTCATGAATTGGAAACCTTCCAGCGGTTTGTCAGATTATGCGCGGGGCGCACGGGGCAGTTGCTCAATCTCTCTTCCCTGGCAACAGAATGCGGCGTCACGCATAACACCGCAAAGGCCTGGATATCCGTGCTTGAAGCCAGTTATCTTGTTTTCCTGCTTCGTCCGCATGCCGTTAATTTCAACAAAAGATTGGTTAAAATGCCGAAGCTCTACTTCCTTGATGTCGGTTTGGCGGCATGGCTGCTCGGCATTCGCACAACAGAACACATTGTAACCCATCCATTGCGCGGGAATTTGTTTGAGACATTCGTTATTTCGGAACTGATCAAATCGCAATTGAACCGAGGCGGAAAACCTTCCCTCTTTTTCTGGCGTGACAGTAACGGCAATGAAGTTGATTTGATCGTCGAGGTGGGTCCAAAATTGATGCCTGTCGAAATCAAATCAGGCCGCACGCTTACTCATGAAGCCTTTGCCGGGATTGAGAAATGGCTCGCCCTGGCAGAAAAGCAGGCCGCCGCACCCGCGTTGATCTATGCGGGTGACGATTCGTACAAGCACAAAGACATTCAAGTCGTCTGCTGGAAAGATTGCGGACGATTACTGAAATAAAGAATATGGCGACGTAACAACCGTATTGGTTTTTGCTATCAATGGATCAGAGGCATTTATAATATCATGGATGATCCGGTCTTGTCCCCAGTCTTGTCTCTATCTGAGGGTAAGCAATGGTCAGTATTCTATCGACTTCTCAATAAGTAAAATCGCTTCTTCTTCCAAGTCATTGGCATGGTCTCGGAGTTCGAACGCATCACGGGGAAAATGGCAATGTCAACGCGTTTCTTAACCCATCTTCCGCAGTTATGAAGTTTGGAAGACGTAATATCAATAAGTTACGATAAAAATCAGGCCGTTTTCTTCACTACATTTTCAATGATCTTTGGTTTATTGGGGAGCAAAATCTTCATTCGCAGAAACAAGACTTTGAGGCCATTTGACGGTGTTGTCACGATCCTGAGTCTGATTTTTCTATCCTGGCAAAAAGGTGTCAGATTTATATTCTAACCAATATCCTGTGAAATATTGATCCATCCGTTCATGGCCATCCCTGAAGTACTGATATGGCATCCTTGTCGAGAAGTTTTACATAGCCGCCCGCGACGGCAGCCTTTTTCTCCTTTGACATTTCCGCTTTGAGATCTCCCGTCATTGCCATGATCACCGTACAAGTCAGGACCCATAGTATGAAGGTTTTATGTCTCCCACCGTGGCAAAAATTTTCGAACATGGTTTCCGGTCTCCTTTATTTTTTGCTGCCCGGCCGGTGAAATTACCATCAGACGATGATTTAGGAAAGCAATTTTTCCGGTCGCCGCAGGCAAGAAATAAATAGATCGGTCTCCTTTTTCAGACGGGGTATTTGGTCTGACTGAATCAGCAAGGCAGTTGCGCATTTTGCCGGCCATCAGCCATACTGGAGGAAGGGATGAAAAGATTGTCCGGGAGAATAATCATCCCAGTCATCTGGAGTAACATAAAAAACTTGAGGGCATTCCCTCATCCGGCGCTCACGTCCCGTTCCGGGCTCAGTGATGTTACCTGCTGTTCCCAATGCAAACCGGTGTGTCGTAAGTCGGTAAACAGAGGCGGGGCTAAGACAATAAGCCTATTTCAACGTTGGCTTTTGGCTTCTGTTGAAATTCTGTGGATCGGGCGACATATATAGTTTAATTCGGGTATTCCACCCAGACATTCTTGCCTTGCAGGATGGGGAATTTCTGGATGCACTGATTTTCCCAGTAGTAATCGTTGGTGTCTTTGTATTTTCCATCACAATGCCAGGGTCTGCAGTGACGAAAGATTTTCCAGCAAGTCGGGACGCTGATTGTGCCGACTTTATGATAGTCACCCGAATCGACATTAGGGGTTATGTAGTAGCACACCACCTTATCCGCACAGCTCATGGCAAATCCGGTGACAGGGGCGGCAACGAGCGCAATCGCAATGGACAGCGCAATAAGTATGCTCTTTTTCATTTTTTTCTCTCCCTAAAGAATAATGGTCTCGTAAAAAGTCGGATTTGTGTCTTTTTTGTCATTCCCGTGAAAACGGGAATCCAGTCTTTTCAAGTGCTTATCTTTTCCTGGATTCCCGCCTGCGCGGGAATGACAGACTTTTTACGAGGTCGTCAAAGAATAAAACCCTATATATATGAATGAAGCCGAATAACCAATCCAAACTTTCGCATCAAATATAGGAAAACTCTGTCTTGTCTGTCAAGTTTCTTTTTGCTGTGATGATTCTCAAGGAATATTGCCGGGTCAATTTTCGGAGTTGTCGTTGATGAGATGGTTGCAAAGACTCAATCCTGCAAGAAGATCTTTGAAAAACGCCTCAACTGCCGCAATCGGACCACACCGGAGCATCCGAAAGCGGGCGGCCTGTGAAGTTTCCATTTGATGAACGGATGACAGCATCAAATAAAATAGATGGTATGATGGCATGAAAAAATTTGCCACGAGTACCGCAGACTTTATTGTTTATTATTGCGCTTTAATGAAAAATCAGGTTCAAGTAAGAGATAAAACTCTTGCGGAGCGATCAAATGAGTTGTCATTGAGTTAATTGCAATATGGAGGGGAAAAATGATTCGCACAAAAGGAGATTATATCGAAAGTCTCAGGCAGCAGAAACTCAACGTTTATTATAATGGAAAACGCGTGGAGGATGTAACGACCCACCCGGCCTTTATTCCCCATATCAATTCAGCGGCAAAAACCTACGAGCTGGCCCTGAAGCCGGAAAACGAAGACCTTATGACGGCGAAAAGCCACTTGACGGGACAAAAAATAAACCGCTTCACGCACATCCATCAATCCATCGACGATCTCATCAAAAAAGTCCAGATGCTCCGCCTGATTTCCCATGAAACGGGAAGCTGTTATCAGCGCTGCGTCGGCTTCGATGCCATGAACGCCCTGTATATGACCACCTATGATTGCGATGAGGTACACGGCACGAAATACTTTACGCGTTTTGTCGAGTTTCTCAAAATGATCCAGTCGGAAAACCGGATCGTCGTGGGCGGGATGACGGATCCCAAGGGAGACCGGTCAAAGCGTCCGAGCGAGCAGGCCGACCCGGATCTGTTTACCCGTGTCGTTGAGAAAAAGGATGACGGCATCGTCATTCGCGGGGCCAAGGCTCATCAGACCGGCGCCGTGAACAGCCATGAAATCCTTATTATGCCGACGCAAAATATGACGAAGGGTGATGAGGCCTATGCCGTAGCCGCGGCCATTCCCCTGACGGCCAAAGGCATCACCCTCATCTTCGGCCGTCAGTCCAATGAGGAACGGAAACTTGAGACCGGCATTGATGCGGGCAACAAGGATTTCGGCGTCGTCGGCGGGGAGGCCCTTGTAATCTTCGAGGATGTCTTTGTACCCTGGGAGCGGGTCTTTATGTGCGGAGAGATTGATTTCAGCGGTATGCTTGTGGAGCGCTTTGCCACCTTACACCGTCAGAACTACGGTGGATGCAAGGGCGGAGTATCCGACATCATTATCGGCGCTGTGGCCCTGGCGACCCAATACCAGGGCACGGCAAACGCCTCGCACATCAAGGACAAGATCATTGAGATGATTCACCTGGCTGAGACGGTCTACGCCGGGTCCGTCGCCTGTTCCGCTATGGGTTCCAAGACCGGAAGCGGCGCCTACTATCCCGATCCGCTCCTGGCCAATTGCACCAAGCACAATGTTACGAGGAATATTTACGAGATCTCGCGCCTGGCCCACGACGTTACAGGCGGGATCATGGCGACGCTTCCCTTCGATCAGGATTTGAGAAGCCCCGAAATCGGCAAGTATGTCGAAAAATACATGGCCGGCGTGGAAGGCGTTCATACGGAAACACGCATGAAAATCCTGCGCCTCATCGAAAACATGACGGGTGGGACCTGCCTGGTCGAAAGCATGCACGGCGCCGGTTCGCCCCAGAGCCAGCGGGTTATGTACCAGCGTCTGGGCAACCTGCCGCAGAAAATAAAAATGGCGAAGGTGCTGGCGAAGATAGAATAAGGGACAACGGCCTTTGCGTTCAACTGTTCGTTGTTCCGGCAAGGTTTGATAAGACGTTGCTTTTTCGTAGTTTTTCGTGGCCAGAGTATATGAAGAGAAAATTTGTGTGTCCAGGGAGTTTTAAGAGGGAATTTTAAACCCTGAATAAGCTTATTGAGTAATAACTTAATAATTTAAGGGCGTCCCCATGTCCACATGTCTGGATTTAGCTGGTTATGCAACTGCAGCTTTACCTACCATCACTTTATCAAAGGACTGCACAATCAGCTCACTGACATCAACCTTTTCAGAAGCAAAAAGAATTTCGATGCCGATGACATTTCCTTTGGCATCAAAATCCATGATAATATTCTCTGCAACTTCGTCGGTGCTTTGAATGGGATCCTCTTTAAGGCGAATGTAGATAGCATCAGCATCCTGTGAATAGTGCATCCTCATATTAATTATCATCCTCCATGTATTTCTTGATTCTATCCGTCATGTATGCGGTGATCACTAAATCGCCTTCCGTAACAACCCTTAATAATTTTTCCGTGAGGACCTTCTGATAGATCATACGATTCTTCCGCCCCTTGATTATCTTTTCCGGATTTGCCAAAGTTGACGGCCTCGTAAAAAGTCAAACGGCAAATTTAACGGCAAAGAGCCTATTTCCCATCGCCGGGTTAAAAATATTTCTGATCCGT
>JAFGHS010000056.1 GCA_016930075.1 Deltaproteobacteria bacterium | reverse complement strand
TCCGGCGCCTGGTCAATGCACTGGACGGCCAGGACCGCCTGAATACAATCCCCGGCTTATCCTACAAACACGACGGGAAATGGGTTCATAACGAACCGGCCCCCCTGTGCGATCTGTCCCGCCTGAAGCTGCCGATCCGCGACCGTCGGCGTCTGACTTCCGGCTACCATTTGATGTTTAAACGGATCGAGGTCCTGGAAATCTCCCGCGGCTGCACGCGCGACTGCAATTTCTGCAGCATCCGGAATATGTACGGCCGCTCCTATCGAACCTATCCGGTGGAACGCATCATCGCCGATCTCGATGATATCTACTTCAATAAAAAGACGCGGTTCGTTTTCATCGCTGATGACAACATGGTCCTGAATCCGAAATGGGTGATGGAGGTCTGCGAAGCCGTCATCCGGAGAAACTACGGTCATCTGGAACTGGCCGTGCAGGCCGACTGCAATGCCATCGCCAAAAACGAAGCAATGGTGGCAAAAATGGCGCAGGCGGGTTTCCGCGTCATTTTTTTGGGGATCGAAAACGTATCGGAGCGGAATCTCCAAATGATGCACAAGGCCGATGTCTTGAAGACGTCCAGACAAGCCATCGACCATTGCCACCGCAACGGCATGATGGTGATCGGCGGGTTGATCTTCGGATTGCCTGACGACGACGAGGAGGCCATCAGGAGAAACTATCAGTATCTGAGGGATCTGGAAGTCGATGCCCCGTACTGCCAGATGCTTTCGCCTTTTCCCGGGACCGCCCTCCGGGAAGAGCTTTCTATGGAAGGGCTGCTTACCAATAGCGATCAATATACACGCTATAATGGTTTGTGGGCCAATGTGAAAACGAGACACATGGAAGCCGATGAGCTGCAATACGCCTTCTGGTATCACCGGCAGGTCACGCTGGGGTGGTGGACGCCGTCACCCTTTATCAGAAAGCGGGGAAAGGTCTGGGTCTCGATCTGGACGCACGCGGCGAAACCGCTCATGAAGTTTTTTGTCGATCGAAAGCTCAGCAAACAGGGCTGGGAAGGGCGATACCGTCAATACATCGAACGCCTCGACAGGATGAATCGCTTCAAGGATTTAAAGCCTTACGAAAGAAGACGGCAAGAGCCGCTTTCCGAAAGCCGGGAAACAGGTCGTCCGTGATGGCCGTGAAATCAGCAAAAAAAACAACACAAATCAAACGGGAACCGGCGCCCGTCCGCCGGAAACTTCAATGGCCTCTGACGATCCCCGTAGAACCTTATCTGCGGGACCACCGCTTCAACGGGCAAGTCATTCTGTCTGCCGTCGAAATTCTCCAGCGCCTGGCCGTGTCGCTTCAATCGCACTGCCCCGATGCCCCTGTCCGCCGTATGCAATCCGCTTCCTTTGAACGCTTTCTGACCATCGAAGAGGATTGCCGGGTGATCGAAGCCTGCCATGAAGCGGAAATTCACGAGAATGGCCGGTTTCGATCACGCCTGACGACCGTCGGCCCGCTTCCCGGCAAGACCGTTCGCCGGACGAAGGTCCACGCTGTCGTCGATTTTGTGGAACCGGAGCCGGATCGGGATCCGCTGCCGATGGACCTGGCATCCTCTCTGGAAGGGGTCGTCTTTGACGTGCCCGTCTTGCGATTGTATGAAGAACTCGTTCCTTTCGGACCGGCCTACCGCAGCCTGACAAGTCTTTTTCTTTCGGAGTCCGGCGCCCTGGGGCGCCTCCTTGCTCCGGAATATAAAGCATCCGCGCCCCTCGGCTCTCCTTTTCCTTTCGACGGCGCCCTGCATGCCGCCTGCGCTTGGGGGCAGCGCTTCCGGCATATCAT
The DNA here is from genome assembly GCA_016930075.1 of Deltaproteobacteria bacterium. Lineage (GTDB taxonomy): Bacteria > Desulfobacterota > Syntrophia > Syntrophales > JAFGHS01 > JAFGHS01. The sequence continues at coordinate 18,711 of JAFGHS010000056.1, read as the reverse complement.
TGCCTTTCCCGTTGGTTTTGAGGAGAGAACCATTTTTGTGCCGACAAAGCCGGGCGGGGCGTATATCTGCCGGGTCCTTCCCGTCGCGACGGACGGCGGGGAGTTGATTTTTGATATTCGGATCTATGCCCCGGACGGAGCCCTTTGCGAGGATATCAGGGGCGTCGTGATGAAAGATGTCTTCGGAGGCCGCAACAAGCCGCCGAACTGGATCGGAATTGGTGGGGGTGCGAACGGTCGTCACCCGGCGGACAGGGAAGACCTATTGCTTGCCCGTATCCGAAAACAATGCCGCGCCCTGTCCGTCATCGAGATCCGGGCCGTCGCGGATTTTGCCGATCAGGCCCTTTCCCCCGCCGAACAGGCCCGCAGCGAAAAAATGGGACGAAAAAGAAAGGCGTCTTTTGTGGCGGGACGCCTGGCCTTAAAGCGGCTGTCCCGGCAGTTGAACGGCGGAGACAGCAGCACGCCGGCCTCCGGAGTCCACACGATCATGCCCGACGGCGTTCGCCCCCGTTGTCCCGCGCCGCCCGGCAGCGAGATTTTTTGCTCCCTGTCCCACGACGCGCGGTTTGCCGTGGCCGCGGCCGTCGACGAACCGGTGGGCATCGATGTGGAACAGGTCTCCGACCGGATTCTCAAAACGCGCCATCTGTTTATGACGGACGAGGAGATGGCGCTCACGGAAAGGTCGCCATTGGGCGCCGCCGCCGCATCCATCCGCGTCTGGTCCGTCAAGGAGGCCGTCTCCAAGTTAATGGACCGGCCGCTTGCGGAATCGTGGCATGCGGTCAGCGTTTATGTAATCGGACGGCATATGAGCCGCCTCACGGTAAATGGCGAGCGCTACACAGCCTTTCACGACGCGGTTGACGATCATGTATTTACGTTGATAAAAAAGGCTGCGAACTTGTAGTGCAGACTGCGGATGTCCACATCAGCGGCCGGGAGGCATGGCGGCGGCAATGCCGCAGATAAGTTTGGACGGCTCGTCGGCATAATTTACCAGACCAGTCTCAGTAGTATCCGGTGTGTTGAGTTAAGGATTACTTCCCCTTAATAGAACCGTCCCCTTTTCCCCCTCTAATATATTTATTGAACGCACGCATTAGATTATTCCATAGCATTCGATTTCAAGTTTTTCACGATGGGAGCAAACACTTTATGCATCGTTTCTAAATGAGTCCGAAGCCATTCGAACAGTTCAGGCCACCGCGCCTCATTTGTAAAGTCTGCATTCCTACGAGTATAAAGCCGGCATGCTGCTTTGTTTTCGGGATTATGCCAGGTTAAGGTAAATCCGAGAGCTTTTTCGATGCTTTCTTTTTGCTTTTCCAACACAGAAAATTCTGGTTTTGCATTCGGCCCGTCAAGATATAGTTCTGTGCGTACTTCCGGACCTTTGAGACCTGTTTCTGAGTTCCAGAGTGAAACAATTGAATCGAGATGGACACCTGATCTACCAATTGCATGATTCATCCAATGTTGCGGTGATGGCTTCTGACACCGGACGAAACTTCCCGCGGTCTCCATGTACTGCCTGAACGCAGACCAGAACTTCAACCGGAGCTGCTTGTGGACCGACACTGTGCCTTCTCCCGCGGCGGCCTTCTGCACTGTTCGGGACCAATCATTGGGTTGACTGATGATGTTGAACTTGGGTGCAATTGGAGAATCGGCAATTCGCCACAATTCTATTTCCAGCCCGAAGAGATTTATTTTTTCGTCAGTACGTTCGTTTAGCCAATCCAGTGTTGCCCTGTGTTCGGCGGTGAATCGCTCGGCAATCCAGGCGATAGTAACCGCATTTAATCCGGCAGCATAAGTGAGCAACTGACCAAGGTGGGAATGATCAGTACGGGCAAGCTGGTTTTCAATCAACACCCAGTTATCGGTTGCCGTGTCTTTACAGAGGATGTCCGCCCGAAACGGCCCGACATCTTTTTCCTGTGCTTCCAATTCCAGTTCAATACCAATAGTTTCACCCAGCAGTTTCAGGTTTTCTTCCTGGGCCAACCATGGCGTAAAATCACTGGATTCAGATGTCCACGCCTCTCTCAATTCGACCTTCGTCAATCGTCCTAAGCTTTTTGTGCTCATGGTTCACCCCATTCGTTATTTTATCTGCATAAAGCGTTCGGTTTGCTTTATCTGTAATTCGCTTCCAATCTTTGTGCAGACATCGCTTAATCGAAATGTTTGCCATTCACCGGCCATATGACGATATCCTCAAGTTAGACCAAAAACTAAAATTGTTCTTTATCCGAATCGTCACGTCTTTTGTTCATGTCCACGTTATGGACACGTTAAAAATACGTGTCCAATATCTTGTAAAATATCGACACGTTTATTTCATGTGTTGATGTCATCGACACGTCATTTTGACAGCAGCTTGTATAAGTCCACATTCAAATAAAGTGTTTCTTTGCCGAGTTTTATCGCTTTGAGAATCTTTAATTTTTCTAATTCCTTGAGATATTCTGCTGCGGTTTGACGCTTTGCGATACCCGCATCGACAAGAAACTGGCCCTTTGCGTAAGGCTGGCGGAAGATTGTCTCGATCAGGTCTTTTGAATAGACGCGACCGGGCAGCTTCTCCTTTGCCTTCTCCATGGTTTTCGCCATGAGGTCACCGATGGCCAGGATGCGCTCCCTGGTAAAGACGGCAGTCTCTTCCACAGCTTCCAGAAGGAAAAGAATCCAGGGTTCCCAGAGATTCTTTTCCGTAACTTGTCGCAGAAGCTTGTAGTAATCGTTCTTTCGTTCAATGATGGCCTTGCTCAGGTACAGGACGGGTAAATCCAAGAGGCCCTTTTGGACGAGAAAAAGAATATTGATGATGCGGCCTGCCCGCCCGTTGCCGTCAGAGAAGGGGTGAATCGCCTCGAATTGATAATGGATGACGGCCAATTTGATTAAAGGGTCCAGATCATTATCGACGTGGATGAAATCTTCAAGGTTTTTCAGCTTGTCTCTAATGATTGCTTCACCTTCCGGCGGCGTATAGACGACTCTGCCGGTGGCGGCGCTGGCGACGGCTGTTCCCGGTATGTTGCGGATGCCGCCTGAGTGCTCTTTGATAGTTTGGACAATTTCGATGAATAGATTTGTGGCAAGAAGGGGACGTTTCTTAAGAAGGTTGTAGCCCTTCCACAGGGCTTCCCGATAGCGGAGGACCTCTTTTGTGGCCGGATCAGCCTGTTTCATGTTGGCCGCAAAGGCGCGGAACAAAGCGTCACTGGTCGTGATGATATTCTCGATTTCCGAGCTGGCTTTCGCTTCCTGAAGGATAAGGGAATCGACCAACAGCGTCTGATTGGGGATCGTATTTCCGAGCCCTTTCAATTCCGCCAACGCGCTTCTGGCAGCAATAGTCTTTTTGAGAATGGCTTTGGTCTCGACATCCGCTTTGGGCGGAAGAGGCGGCAAATCATTGTACGGTTTCTTCGGATCAAACGTCATAGCCGATATCCTTCAGGTTTCTTTTGATGAGTTCGTCGAGCCTTGCGCCTTCGTCCATATGTTTTCTCAATTCAGCGGTAAGGCGGGCCATCTTTTCCGCAAACGGCTCACCATCGTCTTCGACGACGACGGTGCCGACATAGCGGCCCGGCGTGAGGATATTGTCCATGTTTACGGATGTCCTCCAGGGTTGCCGATTTGCAGAAGCCGGGGATGTCCTGGTCCCCCTCACCCCCGCCCTCGCCTACAAGGGGCGAGAGGGATACTTTACAACCGCGCCAGGCGTGATAGGTATCGGCGATTTTGGCGATATCGTCATCGGTCAGTTCGCGATGAACGCGGTCGATCATCGTTCCCATTTTTCTGACGTCAATGAAAAGGGTTTCACCGCGACGGTCCCGAAAGCCACCCGCGTTTTTGTCTTGCCCGGTCAAAGATGCAGGCGAGCCCTTCTTATCACGGGCGATGAACCAGAGGCAGACGGGGATCGGCGTTGAATAGAACAGTTGCCCCGGCAGGGCGACCATGCAATCCACGAGATCGGCCTCGATAATGTTTTTACGGATTTCCCCTTCGCCGGATTGGTTGGAGGACATGGAGCCGTTTGCTAAAACGAAGCCCGCCATGCCGGTGGGCGCCAGGTGATGAATGAAGTGCTGGACCCAGGCAAAGTTGGCGTTTCCTGCCGGCGGCAGGCCGTACTTCCAGCGTTTGTCTTCTTTCAGGGCATTGCCGCGCCAGTCGCTGTCGTTGAAGGGCGGATTGGCAAGGACATAATCGGCCTTGAGGTCGGGATGAAGGTCCTGATGGAAGCTGGCGGCATGATTGCTTTGTCTGGCCAGAGCGAATTCCTCCTCTCAGTTTTGTTGTTGGAGCGAGTGGCAACCCATGAGCATCGAAAGGGTCATCTATTTAAAAGAATTAGATTTTACCGGGGAAGTATAGGAATTAGGCTCTTCCATGTCAAGGAAAAAGGGCAGATCTTGGTCTGCTTACTTTATTGGATTCAAAGACGAGACATGGTCAAAATAATCTGTGATATCCAGTATCGGGAGTTCAATTAATGATGACCTCGTAAAAAGTCGAAAATTCACCCGTCACGTCATACTGGCGAAAGCCGGTATCCAGTCCCGCCACGGCGGGATCAGGTGGTTACAAAAAGCACTGGACCCCGGCGCCTGTCCCGGACCCCGATCCGGGATTTGCCGGCTGACGGATTTTTTTACGAGTTTGTCGACTAATGGATGGCGATTCTACATCATCCATAATATTCCCTTGACATCTTTCAGGGTTTCGCCTTATGTAAACCGTCGTTTAAGGGTTTTTAAGCGGGTCCAAGCCCGTTCTTTTTCTGGAAGAGGAGAAACGCGTGGCCATTTCAGACGGGCATATCCCTATGGACATTGAGGCGCTCATTCCCCATCGGGACCGGATGAAATTGATCGACGGCGTTCTTTATGTCGGCGACGAGGGAGCGGCGACGACGGCCCGGGTTTCGGATCGATGGCCTCTTTACGAAGACGGCAGCGTTGATCCCATTGTTCTGATCGAGCTTGTAGCGCAGACGGCGGCGGTCCACATCAGCGCCAAAAGGCAGGACGGCGGCCATGCCGCCGATAAGCGGGGATGGATGGTCGGCATTAAAAAAGCCGATTTTTTCCGGGACCGGATTCCTGTGGATTCGGGTCTGAAGACATCCGTTAAACGCCTGTACGAGATTGATCATTACTGCGTTCTGGAAGGAGAGGTCTTTTCAGGCGCGGACCTGCTGTGCCGCGTACAGATCCAGGTGCTCCGGGAGAGCGACGAAGAATCGATTTGAAATGAGGTTTCCGCATCATGGAAGATGAAAAAATCGCTATTGTAACAGGGGGAAGCAGGGGCATCGGCAGGGCCATTGCCGTTGAACTGGCCGGGGCGGGATACGGCGTTTTGATCACTTACCGGTCAAACGAGGCTGCCGCCGACGAAACCTTGGACATCATCCGGGGAAGCGGCGGGAAGGCGGACAAGGTCTGTTTCGATGTAGCCGATTCAAAGGAAGCGGCGCCTGCAATGGAACAAATCGTCGCGCAATACAAGGACATCCGCGTCCTGGTCAACAATGCCGGGATCAATGCCGACGGGCTGTTTATGATGATGCCGGAGACGGATTGGGATTCGGTGATTCAAACGACCCTCAAGGGATTTTACAACGTCACCAAGCCGGTCATCAGGAATATGGTCCGCAAGCATTGGGGATCGGTGATCTCCATTTCCTCCGCTTCGGCGCTCATGGGCAATCGGGGGCAGGCCAATTACGCCGCCGCGAAATCGGGGCTGATCGGCGCCAGCCGCAGCCTGGCCTCTGAGGTGGCGCGCCTGGGCGTCCGTGTGAATGTCGTGGCGCCGGGATTGATCGAAACCGACATGATCGCCGGAGCGCCGGTTGAAAAAATCAAAGAGGTTATCCCTATGGCGAGAATCGGCCGCCCCGGGGAGGTTGCCACGGTGGTTCGCTTCCTTTGCTCCGATGATGCGTCCTATATTACGGGACAGGTTATTTCCGTAAACGGCGGAATGATATGAAAACCGACAAACAAGCCGTCAGTTGCGAAATAGAGCGCCGGGTCGCCTTTTACGAACTCGATCCCATGCAGATCGTCTGGCACGGCAACTACTTCAATTATTATGAGGATGCCCGAAGCGTCCTCTTCGCGCGGAGCGGCATCAACCTCAATGACTATTTCAAGCGGACCCAGTTGTTCTTTCCGATCATCAGGACCTCCACAAAACACATCTATCCCCTTCGATACGGGGATGAATTTATCTGCAAGGCCACTTTGGTCGAAGCGAGAATCAAGATCGCCGTCGATTTCGAGATCCGGCTCAAAGACGGCGGGAAGCTCTGTACGCGCGGCAGGACGGAGCAGGCCGCGGTAAAAGCGCCGGAGATGAAAATCCTGTACAGCATCCCGGAAGATATCCGTAACGCCTTGATAGGCCATGAGGGAAGAACGATTGCTTAAGGATACTGTCGATAGAAAAGCAGCCGCCGGCTGGGATTTTTTCGATCGTTTATACTGCATTTCCCTTGAGGATCGTGAAGACCGCCGAAGGTCGGCGCTCAGCGAATTTTCAAAAGTGGGTCTGGCCGAACGGGTTGAGTTCGTCATCGATCAGCGTCATCCGTACAATATGGAGCAGGGCGTGTATGAATCCCATATGGTGTGCCTGCGCAAAGGGTTGGCGGCAGGCGCGGCAAATATCGTTGTTTTTGAAGACGATGTGGAATTTGACCGCTTTGATCCGGAACGGTTAAAAAATTGCACGGAATTTTTACGGCAGCATCCGGAATGGAAAGTTTTGCTTTTCGGAGCGTTGATCCGCTCCAGTCGAAAAACGACGAATCCCTGTGTACAGAAAGTTCGCTACCAGAGTCTGTCCCATGCCTACGCTTTAAACCGGCATTATGCGGAAACCATAGCCTATGAGCCCTGGCGGGGCATCGTCAACGACACCCTCTTTCGGCCGCTTAAGGATGATGTCTATGCCGTTTATCCCATGTGCGCATTTCAGAACAACTGCACCTCGGACAATTACAAGTATCCCACGCTTGTGCTGATCCGGCGGTTGTTGGGCGGGCTCAAGCGCATTCAAAAGGCGTTTGAATTTTACTATCGGCACAAATTCGGAATCTATGCCGCCCAAGTCATTGTCATTTTACTTTTGCTGTTCGTTTTTTCCCATTGACCGGATGACGGCTGCCTTCATCAAACGCATGCCGAAACCTTTGAAAAATGCCTCTTTTGTCATGGCGAGCGAAGCGAAGCGATCTTATGAGCGTACGATAATGTAGGAGATTGCCACGGCGCTTTGCGCCTCGCCATGACAGGAAAGACGGAAATTCAAAGCTCGCATTCCTTTTCCTGCTGTTCGTCCAGTCCCGCCTTCTGCCACGATTCCTTTTGGGAAAAGTCATAGTAGTGCCAATACTGGACAAGCATGGAAATCGCCGGTGAAATGAGGCGGGGGTTGATTCGCCAGGCGGCCTTCAGGACGTTCCGGAACATGGTCCTTACCGCCGGCGGCGCCCGGAACGTGAAGTGGCGGAAAATACGGGCAATCATGAAGATCCGGAAGAAATTCTTTCGCCTCGTCGAGTAGAGATCGGTCAGATAGACGACATTGGTAAGCCAGCCGATCATACGGCGTTCAAAATGTTCCGGCTCATATATTTTTTTAAAGAGGGCCTTCTGACCGTAATAAAGCTCCTTAATGGTCAGATTTTTGGGAATGATATTGGTCGTCAGGTGCCAGAAGCCCCGGAAATCCTCGTTGAGACGCCCCTGGGCCTTCATGCGGTCATACAGGGGCGTGTTGTTCGGGGCATTAAGGATGCTGATGGTGGCGATGGGGCTTGCTGTCTTATCGAGAAAATCCTCAATTTCCTGAAACACGGCGGGCGTGTCGTGGTCGAAGCCGACGATGAGGCCGAGAAACGGGACGATTCCGTGGCTCGACAGGCGGGGGATGACCTCAAACGGGTCGTAGCGGGCCATCTGCCCCTTGTTCACCTCGTAAAGGCAGTCCTTGTTGATTGTTTCCAGGCCGAGAAAGATGACTTTGAAGCGGGCATCGGCCAGGAGTTTCACGAGTTCGCCGTCCTCGCCGATCATGATGGTGGCCTGGGTGCTGAAAGACACGGGTCGGGCGAGGGTTCTGTTCCAGGCGATGATTTCCTTAAGAAGGGCGACCGTGAATGACCGGTTCACCACGAAATTATCATCGGAAAAAAAGACCGTTTCCGCCCCCCAGGCCTGAGCATTCTTCAATTCGACCATGATCCGGTCGATGGATTTGCTCCGGTATTTTCTTCCGGAAACATGGACCACGTCGCAAAAGTCGCAGTTGTTGGGGCAGCCGCGGCTGGTCTGGAGGGAAAAGTAATGATAATCCTTCGGGCGGATGTGGGAGATATCCGGCGGCGGCGAATCCTTCATGTCGATAAACGTCTCCTGCCGGTAAACGGCCCTGGCCCGGCCCCGGGTCCAGTCCCGCAAAAACGCCGGCCATGTGTACTCCGCCTCGCCGATGAACAGATGATCGGCGATTTTCCCGACCCCCTCCGGATCGATGGACGCATAGACGCCCCCGGCGGCAATGGGAATGCCCCGGTCCCGGAAACGGCGGCTGATCTCGCCCATCCGCTCAAACTGGAGGGTGTAGCCCGTGATTCCCACGAGGTCGCACGCCATGCTCCAATCGATGGGCGCGATGTTCTCGTCGCAGTAACAGTATTCCACATCGCAGTCGGCAGGCGTCAGGGCAATCAGGGTGAGAAGGGCCGAGTTCTGCATAATCGCCTTCTTGCCCACGATATCGAGGGCGCCCTGCATCGCCCAGAGATTCTCCGGCGTCTTCGGATGGATGAGATAGATTCGCATGGTCATGATTTTCCTTCCTGTCGCATAAAAAACGCCCTTCACATGCAAGTATTCCGGATTTCACGGTTGGATGGAAGAGGGCGATGGTCTAACATTCCCGGCCGGCGGAAAGGTGCGTGCCGACAGCAAGAGGAATGATTAAATTTTCACAAGCGCATATTTCAAAATAAACACGGCGGCCAGGACGTACATGAGAATGGACGCTTCTTTGCCTCTGCCTGTCAGAAGCTTGATGACAGGATACGATACGATGCCGAAGGCTATGCCATGGGCGATGTTATAGGTCAGCGGGATTCCCACGATCGTCAAATAGGCGGGCAAAGACTCCGTGGCGTCGGAAAAATCCAGCTTCACGACATTTTTTATCATTAAAAACCCGACGATGATTAAAGCGGGCGCGGTTATGGGGTAAATGTAGTTGCCGCTGCCGATGCCGAGTTCGACGCCTCCGCCGACCATTTTTACAAGAGGCGAAAAGAAAAGGGCGAGAAGAAAAAGTGCGCCTGTTGTGACGCTGGCAAGGCCCGTCCTTGCCCCCTGGGTAACGCCGGCATTGGACTCGATATAGCTTGATACGGTCGATGTGCCGAGGCAAGAGCCGATGAATGTGCCGAACGCATCGACGAAAAGCACCCTGTTTGCCTCGGGCAATTTGTTGTCTTTTATCAATCCCGCTTCCTCGCCTATGCCGATGATGGTCCCGATGGTGTCGAAAATTTCCATATACAGAAGCACAAAGACCACGATGATGAAATCCGTCGTCAAAATGCGCGAAAAATCAAATTTCATGAAGACGGGGGCTATGGAAGGCGGCGCCGACACGATGCCGGAATATTGCGCCGCCCCGGTGAAAAGACCGATAAGGGCCGTAGCGCCGATCCCCCAAAGGAGGGCGCCCTTTATTTTCCGCGCGACAAACGCGACGGTGATGAAAAGCCCGATGATCGCCGTTATGACGGCGGGGTTTTTCAGATTTCCTATGGCAACGCCTGTTGACGCATCGGTGATGATAATCCCCGCCCATTTTAAGCCGATAAACGCAATGAAAATACCGATGCCTGTCGCCATGGCCTGCTTGAGGGAGGACGGGATGGCGTCAATAATAACTTCCCTGAGTTTCATTGAAGTCAGGACCATAAACAGTATCCCTTCGATCAGCACCGCGGCAAGGGCCTGCTGCCATGTAAACCCCAGGGCTTTTACGATGACAAAGACAAAAAAGAAGTTCTCGCCCATCAACGGCGCGCCGGCTATGGGGTAGTTGGCGATCACGCCCATGAGCAGGCATATGAGCGCCGCGCCCAGGCATGTCGCAACCATGACGGCGTTAAAATCCATTCCCGCCATGGACAGGACGGCAGGCTCTACAAATATGATATACGCCATGGCGAAAAATGTCACCGTGCCGCCCAGCAGTTCTGTTTTAACGGTTGTCCGGCGCGATTTTAAGTGGAAGAATTTTTCTATGAAGGCCTGCATAGCTGTTTTTAGAAAATTACATTATTTGAGCAATAAAGATTTTTCTGTTTACCTCTTGGCGCCGGGTGCTTTCCCCTATTTTTTTTGCAGCATTTTTGAGATTTTCAGATATTCATGCTCGGTGCCGTCATAGTCGTAGGTCGATTCCAGTCCTTCCATCGGGATGAGTTTGAACCGTCCGCGAAAGAATACGGACAAGATTTCTTCCACTTCGGAAATGCGCATGTTCTTTTTTACAAAATACGTGGAGAAGACATTGGGATACCCCAGCTTTCGGGTGATCCGGAAAAGCTCCAGTTGCGCTTTCGGCATGAGCAGTTTGCGGATGTTATAAGCCGTATTGGCGCCGCCGACATTGAGTTTATACAGATTGGCCGACATGAGGGAAGAAAGGCGGAAACCTTGCCTGCCGTGCTTGTCGATTCTGCCGGGATTCGGAAATTCCGTATCGTTGATAAGCTGAAGCGGCAGCCGGCCGAGCCCGTCTTTCTCGCCGTCCATGATGATGGCCGGCACGATGAGATCAGCCTGGGATTCATACGCATCAATCAATGCGACGACGCGGGAAATGAATTCGCTGGTTGTCAGGGGCGAATCGGCGGCGACAAAAAGGGCGTGTTTTTTCAATTGAAAAGCTTCCGTGGCGGCATAGCCCCTGATGACGTTTCCGGCTAAAGAACTGTGTTTGAATTTGCTGTCTGTGATGTGGAAGGTTTTGATGACGTCCTGCATCAGGGGGGCATCCTGGTTGAGGATGACGCATTTTTTACCTAACCGGCCGATATATTCGCTTAATTTTTGTTCCAGCAATGCCTGGTGGCCGACGATGATGATCTCATTGACGGATTCACATTGAGACAAAGCGTCCAGTGTATATTGAATGAGCGGCTTGCTCACCGTTTTGCCGCCTGCCTGGGATGTGAATTCCCGGAGGGGTTTATATCCCGATTCGATGAATGTCTCGCCGTAATGCTCGGCGACGATCCGGCTGTATTTTTTCACTTCCCGGACATTATTGTACCCGGCCATCAAAACCGCACTTGTCATCTTTCGGAAATCTCCAGTTTGTTGATGTATTGTATGAGTGGAAGATTGTTAATTTACGTTCAGGATCATACCGATCATTTTTCAAAAAATCAAGTAAACCTGTGCGGTCGCTGCTTAAATATTTTCGGGGCTTCGTTATCCTGCACTGTCTCAGTCCTTTATTCGTCAAGGCAGGTCTTCTCAGGGACGAGGCCATCGCCTGCGCGGAAATTTTATCCGATGGACATCTGTCATCGCTTATTATATGCTGCGGCCATTTTCAGGGAGGGGGATTGCCGATGTTTAATGTTTTTATCGACGGCCAGGAAGGAACGACGGGATTAAAGATTCATGAGCGGCTGATTGGGCGCAAAGATATTCATATTTTGGAAATACCGAATCAGGACCGCAAAAATTCGGCTGTCAAAAAGAAGTTTTACTCTAAGGCGGATATCGTGCTTTTGTGCCTTCCCGATGATGCGGCGAAGGAAGCTGCTGCGCTGATCGGGGATGACAAAACGAGGATCATCGATTCCAGCACGGCCTTCCGGACGGCGGAAGGCTGGGTCTACGGAATTCCCGAATTGAAACCCGGGCAGCGGGAGTTGATTAAAAATGCAGTCCGGGTGACGAATCCCGGCTGCCACGCCACGGGTTTCAATATGGCGCTGTACCCCTTAATGGACAGAGGCATTGTGCCGCAGGACTATCCGGTTGCGGCTTATTCACTTACCGGCTACAGCGGCGGCGGGAAAAAACTGATCAACGTCTATGAAGGTGATCATACCGGTCAGGGCGATTTGAGCGGCCCGCGGCACTATGCCCTTACGAAGCAGCATAAACACATTCCGGAGATGCACATCATAGCGGGATTAAAATATCCGCCCATGTTTATGCCTGTGGTCGGCAACTTTTATCAGGGCATGGTCGTCTCCATTCCTCTGGAAACACGGCTGCTAAGCAAAAAAGTCGCCGCTTTCGATGTCCGGGAAATCCTGGCGGAATATTACGGATCGGAGCCTTTTGTCCGGGTCATTCCCTTTGAATCGGATGCTTTTTTGAATAACGGTTATCTTGCGCCTACGGAATGCAATCACACCAACCGGATCGATATCTTCGTCTTCGGGAACGACCGACAGATCCTGCTTATGTCCCGGCTGGACAATCTGGGGAAAGGCGCATCCGGCGCCGCCGTTCAGAATATGAATATCATGCTCGGCATCGAGGAATCGACGGGCCTTGACGCATAATTAATAAAAAACGATGCAAGGAGAAAAAGAATGTCCGCTGTTGTTCCCTTTAGAGCCTTAAGACCACAGAAAGATTTGGTAAAAGCGGTCGCTTCCCTGCCCTATGATGTGTTGAGTCTGGAAGAAGCAAAAATGATTGCCGGAGGCAATCCTCTGAGCTTCCTTCATGTTGAAAAATCGGAAATTGATCTGCCGTCCGCCTCTGATGAAAATCCCCATGATGTGGCCGTGCGGAATTTAAAGAACATGATGAATGACAGCACTCTTTTCCAGGAGGAAAAAGATTGCTTTTATATCTATCGCCAGAAGATGCAGGACCGCGAACAGTACGGCGTTGTCGGATGCGTCAGTTGCGCCGAATATGAATCAGGCCGCATTAAGAAACATGAGATGACCACAGCGGATAAGGAAAAGGACCGGACCGACCATGTGGGAGCCGTAAACGCCCAGACAGGCCCCGTATTTCTCACCTACAAGGCCCTGACGTCTGTCGACCGGATTGTTGCGCAGGTCGCCGCCGGAGACGCGGAATATGATTTTGTCTCCGACGACGGAATTATGCATACGGTCTGGGTGATCCGCAACGAGGCCCATATCAATGCGTTGACTGCCCGGTTTGCGGACGTTGAAAACCTCTACATCGCCGACGGCCACCACAGGGCCGCAGCGGCCGCCGCTGTGGCAAGGATAAGGCGTGGCAGCAACCCGGCCCATACGGGAGATGAGGCGTACAATTACATGCTGGCCGTACTGTTTCCCGACAATCAGCTGCACATCATGGAGTACAACCGGGTTGTCAAGGACTTGCACGGCTTAAGCGATGAGGCGTTTTTAAGCCGCATCGGGCGGCAATTTCAAGTGTCACGCCTTGACAGGGAAAGATTGCCGCGCGGATTTCACGATGTCGATATGTATCTTTCAGGGCAATGGTATCGATTGAGACCGAACGAGGGAAGTTTCGACGACGGCGATTTAATTGGGCGCCTTGACGTGAACATCCTGCTTTCAAACCTGTTGCAGCCGATCCTGGGAATTCAAAATCCCCGGACGGACCAACGAATCGCCTATGTCGGCGGCGCAAGGGGAACGGCGGAGCTGGAAAAGCTGGTCGATTCGGGCGCCTATGCCGTGGCTTTCGCCCTGTTTCCCACAAGCATGGAGCAGTTGATTGCCGTAGCCGACGCCGGAATGATCATGCCCCCCAAATCGACCTGGTTTGAACCCAAACTCAGAAGCGGGATATTCGTGCACCTGCTTTCATGATGTGAAATATGAACGATGATCCGCAAAACGCATCGGCCCTGCTGAAAGACGGCGAGACCATCGAAGACGCCCTGGGCGGAAAACTGCGGATTATCCAGAAGACAACCGGTTACCGGTATTCGCTGGATGCTTTTCTTTTGGTCCATTTTGTTTCTCTGAAAAAAAACAGCCATGTCCTGGACCTCGGCGCGGGAAGCGGCGTTATCGCCCTTACCCTGGCGGCAAGGAGCATATCCGTGAAAGCCGTCGGCATCGAGATTCAGGAAGACCTGGCGGACATGGCCCGCCGCAGCGTCGAAATGAACGGCCTCGGGGATCGGGTGGAGATGATATGCGGCGACGTTAAGAAAATCCCCGGTCTGTGCGAGGAACATGTCTTTGACGCGGCGGTCATGAATCCCCCTTATCGAAAGCTCCAATCCGGGCGCATCAATCCGGATGTTCAGAAGGCCCTGGCAAGACACGAAATCAAAGGGGCTCTGGCCGATTTTTTGAAGGCGGCGTCATTTGCCCTGAAAAAATCAGGCCGTGTTTATATCATCTATCCGGCGACAAGACTGGTCCATCTCATGTCGCTCATGCGGGCATGCCGGCTGGAGCCCAAAAAACTGCGGATCGTTTATTCGGGACGCGAGACGGACGGTGAATTGGCCCTCGTGGAAGGGCTGAAAGAGGGGCGCGAAGAACTGAAAGTCCTGCCTCCCCTTTATGTTTATGAAGAAAATGGGGTGTATACCAAACAGATGGACGCTATTTTCGAGGACCTTTCGCGGCCGCTTTTTCTATAAGACGGCGCCGGGTTATTTCCTTGTGCATGACTCTTTTAAACAGCTCTTTTAGTTCCGGGTCTTTGAGCGATGCCGTTGATTCTTCAATCATCTTCTTGTCCCGGTCTTTGAGGTGCGAGGCCCGTCCGGTCTTGACTAATCCGTCATCTTCTTTTACCTCTGCGACAGAACGGATCTCGCCGATGCTGAATGAGATATTCCTGATGGATTCATTACCCGGCACAAGGTTTATTTTTTCGATGATCTCATCTTTGAGGAAGTGAAGCTGCTGCATCCAGACCGAGGAGGACACCCTGACATGCAGCGTGTCTTTCTTTCGGCTTTCAAGGCGGGTCTGCGCCGCGACGACCGGGCCGACGGCCTCTTCCCACAGGCCTTTCAATTGCCTGTCATCGATCTGAACAGGAATCCCCCGCTTTTTCAATTCCTTCTGCAGGACGTCGCCGATGTTCATCAATCTCGATGGCCGGAATCTTCTTCTCATGCTTTTTCATCTCATAGTTTCGGTGGCGGGTCAATTCTATAAATAATACACCACCAGCCATACCGTATCCTGCGTGGGATCCGTCCATTCGACCCGATGCCGGCAATGGGCGGGCAGACGGATGTAATCGCCGGGTTTAAGGACGACCGTTTTATTCCCCTCCGCAAGGCACAGACCGGCGCTTCCCTGAAGCAGGACAACCCATTCATCATCATCCTGATCGTACCAGAAGCCTTCGGGCGAGGCGTGGCTTCGGGAAATGATCCGCTCGATTCGGCACATCTTGCCGCTTACGAGTTCTTCGGACAACTCGCCGGGCAGTTCCTGAGGGATGTCGGCAAAAAGATTTTTCAAAACCGTCATTTCTGCGTACCCCAGCGTTTCATCACAAATGCCCTTGCCTCTTCCGCCGTTTTTATCTCTCCGTCCAGCTGGGCGTCCTCGACGGCCTTGAGGATTTCACTGAAAAGAGGTCCCGAAGGAAAGCCCATTCCAATGAGGTCATGGCCGCTGATCAGGCGCGGCGGGTGGAGGTCGGGGGCGGCAAGCTCCGCCAGTTTTTCTTTGCAGAAATGATAGTTGTCGAGGATGCGGTGGCTGCCCACGCAGTCGAGGCGGTGCAGTTCGAGGTGGAGGGAAAAGTCGGGCATCCTCAGGAAGCGCTTCAGCCGGTTGGTCCGCATCTCCCGGACGTTCATGAAATGCATGTGGTGACTTACAAGAGACAGGATCGTTTCCGTCTCTTTATTGGAAAACCGGAGCCTCTCAAGGATCGCTGCGGCAATCTCCTCGCCCCGCTGCACATGTCCGTGAAAATGGATGCCCCAGCTGTCTTCAAAACGGGTGGCCGGTTTGCCGATGTCGTGGAGCAGGGCGGCCCAGGCCAGGCAGGGATCGACAGGGATTTCGGCATCGTTCGACAGAATCTGAAGCATCCGCAGGGTATGTTCCCAGACGTCGCCTTCGGGATGAAACCTCGGCGGCTGGTCCACGCCCTTCAGGTCAGCGACTTCAGGCAGGATTTCTTTGAGAAGCCCGGATCCTGCCAGGAGTTCTATGCCCGGTCTGGCGCCGCCGTGGATCAGGAGGCTCGTCAGTTCGTCGCGGATGCGTTCGGCGCTGACCCGTCGTATAGCCGCCGCATTTTTCTGGATGGCCATGAAGGTATCGGGATCGATGGCAAACTTGAGATTGGCGGCAAAACGCACCGCCCGGAGCATCCGCAGATGATCTTCGGCGAATCTCAGACCGGCATCGCCTATCGTGCGAATCACTTTTCGCTCAATATCGGCAAGGCCGTCCACATAGTCGATGATCCTGCCGTCCTCGGGGTCCAGCAAGAGGCCGTTGACGGTGAAATCCCGGCGCAGGACGTCTTCCCTCGCCGTCGTAAATTCGACGGCTGACGGTCTGCGGCCGTCGGCGTAACCACTTTCCGTGCGGTAGGTGGCCACCTCGAAACGGCGTTCCCCCTCGATGACGAGGATGACGCCGAAGCTTGCGCCGACAGGGGCCGTTCGTGGGAAAAGGCCCTGGACGTCCGCCGGCAGGGCCGACGTGGCGATGTCATAGTCCTGCGGCTCGACGCCGCGTACCAGGTCGCGGACGCAGCCGCCCACGAAAAACGCCTCATGACCGGCGGCGCGCAATTTTCTGACGATCCCGGCCGCCGTTTCGCGGGCCGCAGAACCCGCCCCCGCTTTCTTTAATACGTTATCTCCGATGACCTTCCCTCTTTCCCAGCTTGATGGCGCAAAACTCGCCGCACATGGTGCAGCCTTCTTCTTTGGCGCTTTCGCTCTTCTCCAGAAATTTCTTCGTCGTTTCCGGATCGACGGACAGATCGACCTGACCCTGCCAGTCGAATTCCTTCCGGCATTTCGCCATGCGGGCGTCCCGGTCCGCTGCGCCGGGAAGACCCTTCGCAATATCGGCGATATGGGCGGCGATGCGGGAAGCCATGATCCCGTCCCGGACATCCGTCAGGGTCGGCAGACGCAGATGCTCGGACGGCGTGACATAGCAGAGGAAATCCGCCCCCGCCGCCCCGGCGATAGCGCCGCCGATGGCCGATGTGATGTGATCGTAGCCGGGGGCGATATCCGTGGGAAGCGGCCCCAGGACGTAAAACGGCGCCCCTTCGCACAGCCTTTTCTGCAACTGAATGTTGGCGACAATATCGGACAGGGGAACATGGCCGGGCCCTTCAATCATGACCTGGACGCCCCTTGTCCTGGCCCGTTTTGACAGCTCGCCCAGCAGAATGAGTTCCTGAATCTGGCCCCGGTCTGTGGCGTCGGCAATGCAGCCGGGCCGCAGACCGTCGCCCAGGCTCAAGACCATGTCGTAGCGCTCTGCGATGTCGAGAAGCCGGTCGTACTGGGAATAAAGGGGGTTTTCTTCATGATTGCAGTCCATCCAGTGGGCGAGAATCGATCCGCCGCGGCTGACGATGCCGAGGAGGCGGCCCTGCCGTTCTATTTGAGCGACGCTCGCCCGTGTGACGCCGCAGTGAACCGTAATGAAATCCACGCCGTCTTTGCCGTTGTCTTCGATGGTACCGAAAAGGTCATCCGCCGTCATCTCAAGAAAGGCCTTCTTTTCATCGAGCAATTGCGCCGCCGCCTGATAGATGGGCACCGTACCGATGACCAGAGGCGACGCCTTGATGATTTCCTTCCGGATGGCCCGAATCGGACCGCCCGTGGACAGATCCATAATGGTGTCGGCGCCGGCCTCCACGCAGATGCGCACCTTTTCCAGCTCCACCGCCAGATCGGCGTGGTCCCTTGACGTGCCGATGTTGGCGTTGACCTTGGTGCGCAGACCTTTTCCCACCGCCAGTGGTTTAATTTCTTTATGGATGCTGTTGCGGATGACGACAATCGTGCCGTCTTCCACGCCCTTCCGAATAACCTCGGCCTCCACGCCCTCCGCCGCGGCGCAGATTCTCATTTCTTCCGAGATTTCACCCCGGCGGGCTATCTGTAATTGTGTCATCATGAAACTCCTTTGTATTATTGTCCCCCTGATGTCCTTCTATCCCCCTTTGGAGGGGGCGCAGGGGGAGGTTGTTTCTATGTCCTTAATAATCCTTCCAATCTCCGAGGCAACCCCCTGAATATTCGTCAACACCTCTTCATCGGTAAACCGGATGACATGAAACCCTGCCTGCCGAAGTTCATCAGTCCTGCGTTTGTCTTTCTCCAATTTCGAGTCATGCGTGATCCCGTCAACCTCTATCACTAAACGAAGCTCTTTACACATAAAGTCGGCAATATAACTCAATACCGGCCTTTGCCTTCGGAATTGATAACCTTTCATCTGTGCGGCGCGTAAAACATATTTCCACAGACAAGCTTCTGCTTTGGTCATCTCCTTGCGAAGTCGGCTGGCAAAAGGCTGCAAGGATTTATTGTAACTGTATGGGTTGTCTTTTCCCATAACCTCCCCCTGCACCCCCTCCAAAGGGGGACAACTCAAACCTATTGTTTGCGAACACCGGTACCGCCGCCGGCAGAGACCCCTCCCCC
>JAFGHS010000055.1 GCA_016930075.1 Deltaproteobacteria bacterium | reverse complement strand
GGCGACCCAGTATGCCCTCCTGAGCAGCCTGATGGCCGTGAGCCGCTATGTGACGGGGGCGCCGACGGGATACCTCGCCGCCGCCACGGGCTGGATCATGTTCTTCGTGATCTGCGCCGCCTTAGCCCTGCCGGGATTGCTTCTCCTTACCCGATACGACCGCTGGGAGGTCGAGACGGAGAAATAGTTATTTTGATTGACAGTTCATGGCCGGATTTCTTATATATTGAAACCTTTGAAAAACGGTTTTTATGTCATTGCGAGCGAAGCGAAGCAATCTCATAAGTATCTAATGATTGGAGAGATTGCCGCAGCGCTCTGCGCCTCGCAATGACAGGAAACAGAGAAATTCAAAGGTCTCATATTACGTGGTGATGCAAAACGAGGGTCGTGTCGATGATACAGGGAGGTGATTATGGGATCGTTCTCTTATACGGATGACAAGGTGAAGCCTGCGGCGCTTGCCGGATCTTGGTATCCCGGCGATGCGCGGGAACTGGGGGCCATGCTCGACAAATTTCTAAAGGCCGCCGCAACGCCTGCGCTTGGCGGCGCCATCGGCGTTATCGTCTCTCCCCACGCGGGGTATGTGTATTCCGCGCCGACGGCGTGTTTCGGGTTCAAGGCCGCGTCCTCCCAGAAGGTGAGCACGGTCGTTATTCTGGCGCCCTCCCATCAGTATTCCTTCAAGGGCGCTTCGGTCTGGCCGGAAGGTGTTTTTGAGACGCCTCTGGGCCCCCTTGAGGTGGATAAAGACCTGGCCGCCAGGGTCATGGCGTTTGACGAGCGTTTCATTTTTCGCCGGGATGTGTTTGCGGGAAGCGCGGGCCGTCCGGAAAATTCCGTAGAGACCCAGCTTCCGCTCATCAAGAAGGTGTTCCCATCGGCCAAAATCCTCCCGATGATCGTCGGGCATCCTCCGGATGCGGACATGATCAGGACCGTCGCCTCCGCCCTCGCTGCGGCGGTGGGCGACCGGACGGATGTCCTGGTCGATGTGAGCGTAGATCAGTCGCATTTTCATCCGCTGAAAGAAGCGCAGGCCATCGATGCCCGCGGGCTTAAGGCGATCGAGGATATGGATGTCAACGGATTTTGGAAAGGCCACGCCGATAGAAAAATGGAGGTGGACGGCTTTCACGTCGTTGCGGCTGCCATGTTGTATGCCGGTGCGCGCGGGTTCGGCAAGGCGAAGGTTCTGCATTACGGAACATCCGCGGATGCTACGGGAGACAAGTCCAGCGTTGTCGGATACGCCTCCATTGCGCTTTATCGCGATGCGCCTGCGGCGGCGGAGGCTGGGGATGCAAAAAGCGCATTGACCCCGGAGCAGAAGGCGCGGCTTCTGACGATTGCCCGCGAGACGCTCGATACATTTGTCCGCACAGGAAAAGCGCCGGAGTATCATGAGACGGACCCGCGGCTTTTGCTGGAAGAGGGCGCATTCGTCACCTTGCAAAAGCGCGGCGCCCTGCGCGGCTGCATTGGGAATATCATCGGCAGGGGGCCGCTTTATCGGACCGTGCGCGATATGGCCGTGGCCGCGGCGTCTGAAGATCCCCGGTTCAGGCCGGTCAAAGCCGATGAATTGAAAGATATTGACGTCGAAATTTCCGTCCTGTCCAAGCCCCGCGTCGTTCAAAGCGCCGATGAGATCGAACTGGGGAAGCACGGCGTCATTGTGGGAAAAGGGTATATGAATCGCGGCGTGTTCCTGCCGCAGGTGGCGACGGAGACCGGGTGGACCAAAGAGCGCTTCCTGTCGGAGCTTTGCTCCCAGAAAGCGGGCCTGCCGCCGGACAGCTGGAAGGACCCGTCCGTGAAGCTTGAAGTTTTTACAGCGGACGTGTTCGGCGAGAAATAATGGGGGTGAAAGATACAATGAATAATTTACGGAAAGTGAACGTTGAAGGAATCAAACAAGGGTTCGGCAATGCATTCTATGTGATCATTGGAATTATCATTGTCATCATTTTGTTTTACGCCCTGAATCCGTTTGTTGTCATAGGGGCCGGGGAACGCGGCGTTGTCATGAATTTCGGCGCCGTTCAGCCGTATGTGCTTGATGAAGGACTGCATTTGCGCGTGCCCGTGATGCAGAAAATCATCAAGATAGATGTGCGCATCCACAAGTCGCAGACGGACGCGGAATCCGTTTCCAAAGACCTGCAGGACACAAAATCGACCATAGCGGTCAATTATCACATTTCGCCGGACAAGGCCAACAAGGTGTATCAAAGCATTGGAACCGCATATAAGGATCGCATCATTGACCCCGCCGTTCAGGAAGTTGTGAAGGCGATCACCGCAAAATATACGGCAGTGGAATTGATCACGCAGCGCGAGAGGATTCGCGGAGAGATCAAGGATCTTTTAAAAGCCAGGCTCAGCGTGTACGACATCTTTGTCGATGATTTCTCCATCATTAATTTCCGGTTTTCCAAGCAATTCGAGCAGGCCATCGAGTCAAAACAGACGGCGGAACAACTGGCCTTGAAGGCGCAGCGCGATCTTGAAAGAATCAAGATCGAGGCGGAACAGAAGATCGCAAGCGCAAAGGCGGAGGCCGAATCTCTAAGGCTTCAGAAAGAGAATGTTACGCCGCAGTTGATCAAGCTTCGGCAAATCGAAGCCTCGATCAAGGCCATTGAAAAGTGGGACGGGCATATGCCGAGGATGACGTCCGGCGCCATTCCATTTATCGATGTCAAGAGTCTGGACAAGGATTAACCGTTTCCGCGTCCTTCAAGCTTCAAGCGGGGGAGTTTCTTGAGGACCGAGTCGTTGTGCCGCTCCGGAAGGGATAGCGTTTCCCGTTCCGGACAAAGATCGCCCCCGATGCTCCAACAAATCCCCTTGCACCGCAGTTTCGATCAACCGGAAAAGGGAAGAATCAATGGCATTCCAGATCCATCCATTTAGTCAGTTCCTGACCGGTGGTATTAAAATGTAGCGGCCACTTGTAGTAAAACCATTTATCGCCATCCGCGCCCGTATATTCGATTTTATAAGGATCAATAACGGTGCGCGGGAACTCTTTGTTGCCTTCTTTCAGCGTGCAAACAGGGGCCTGTATGGGGCAATAGGCGTTCACAGGGCACTGGCCGGACCGGAACATTACCTGACTCGAACCTGTGCTGACATTAACATGGCAAAACATAAAATCATGTTGTTCCGTACGCCCCTCCCCTACAAATATTTGCCAGGTGCCGCAGGTGTTGGAAATTTGGCCCTCGATCCATGAAGGATAAGGCGTTTTCATATGATAATTATTCGTGATCCTGATTCCCTCCGAGCAGGCAGAGCCTGGCAGCAAAAACACTGTGAGAACCAAAGGGATAAAGAGATAGCCCATCAATCGTGAACGCCTGATCGAGTTTGTCTTCATACGTTTCTCCTTTCCATTGTCAATTTTGACGCTCTTGTAAGAATTCGGATTTGTGTCTTTTTTGTCATTCCCGTGAAAACGGGGATCCGGTCTTTTTAAATAGTTCCGGATTCCCGCCTTCGCGGGAGTTACAGAAAATAGGACTTTTTACGAGGTTGTCACTTTTATGTGAGAGGACTATAAACGATGAAAAATATTGTGTCAACGGCAATATAGGACAGAAATGGATGATCGGTTTTTTTATAATAGTCAAGGCGTTCTACAGCAATCCTCCTTACTTGTGACAAAAAACCTCGTCAGCTCTGTTGTGATTGCGGTGTTACGATGGGGAAGCTGTCGCCGCGGTGACGGCTTCCTGAAAATCCGTTACGGTTTGCAGCCGTGACATCTTCTTTAAGCCTTCTTTACTTTTGCCTCCTTCATGATAATCCCCTTATCGCGTAATTCGGCGAGTTCTGCATCCGTCATGTGGAGGAGTTCTTTGAAGACCAAATTGTTGTGCTCGCCCAGAAGGGGCGCGTGAATGGCGGGCATTTCACAGCCGCTCACCTTCCAGGGCGGTCCCGCCAGAATAAGTTCGCCCCGTTCGGGGTGATTGATGGTGACGAAGAACTTTCTTTCCTGGAGGTGGCGGTCGGCATAGATGTCCTTGCCGTCCCGCGACGGCGCGCAGGCAAGGCCCGCGTTCAGGAATTCGGTGACCATCCAGTCCCGGTCCCGCTGGCGTGTCCAGGAGGTGATGATCTGATCCAGCGCCTTTTCATTTTTTTTACGCGAGGCCATGGCGGCAAAACGCGGATCGAGCATCAGTTCCGGTTTGCCGATGACCTTGGCCATGATCCGGAATTCCTCGTCCGTGTGGCATTCGAGGGCAAGCCAGCGGTCCACGCCCCAGCATGGATAGACATTGTGGGGGGCGTATTCGGGATGGGCGTTTCCCATCCGTTCGGGGATGACGCCCGTCATCAGGTAGCCCAGGAGCTGTTCGCCCATCATGGAGGTTACGCCTTCGCACTGGGAATAGTCGATGAACTGCCCCTCGCCTGTCTTGACGCGGTGGTGGAAGGCGGCCAGGCCGGCAAAAGCCGTCGTGACGGCATTGATGACGTCCGTATTGCCCGGCGAGCCGTGGGTGGGATGGTCTTCCGGATGGCCGGAGATGTACGTGTAGCCGCCGATGCTCTGATGAATCGTGGCAAAGCCCAGATATTTCGATTCCGGGCCTTCATGGCCCCGTCCCGAGGTTGAGATGACGACAAGATCGGGCTTCAGGGCCTTCAGGGTCTCATAGCCCAGGCCCATTTTGATCATGGCGTCGGGGCGCATGTTGTCGATGACGATGTCGCTCATGGCGGCAAGTTTTTTGGCCAGTTCAACACCCTCCTTCTTGCTCAGATCAAGGGTGATGCTCTTTTTGTTGCGATTGATGGAATTATAGCTCATGCCCTGGTTGATGGGCAGTCTCGTAGATTCCGGTTCTTCCTTAGGCCATTTGACGGCGCGGCGGATGAGGTCCATGCGGGTATGGCCTTCAATCTTGATGACTTCGGCGCCCAAATTGGCCAGCATCATGGTGGCGTAAGGCCCTGCCCAGACCCAGCAGAATTCAAGGACCCGCAATCCTTTCAGCGGCAGGTTTTCATATTGATCAAAAACGGGATCCTTCATGGCCGGAATCGGATTCGACCAGTCCATGATCGGGTAAACGGGCGCATTTTGCGGCTTGTCGATAATATCGCGGAAAATCTCTTCAGTGTGCTCGCCTAAAAGCGGCGCCGGCCGGTGGGCCGCAGGCGGCGAAGCGGACATTTTGTAGGGCCATCCGGCGTATTGATATGTCCCGGCTTTTGGGTGATCGATTTCGGTAAAATACCCCCTTGCCTGATACTGATCGTAATTCATGACATCTTCCGCCGTATGAACGGGTCCGACGGGGATGCCTGCCGCGGAGATTTTTTTGCTGATGGCTTGCTTTTTCTGTTTTTTCATCCAGTCATCAAGCTGCCGGGCGATATCCATCAGATGGGTTGTACGCCACACCCGGTCGTCCCACCGGTCGTCTTTGAGCCAGTCGGGCATGCCGATGAGTTCGCGGAGGGCATGGAAGTGATGGTCATCCAAAGCGCCCAGGACGATGTATCCGTCGCTGGTCTCCATGCGTCCCATGGCGGGGGGCCGGTCGGGCACCCGGCACCAGGTCATGCCGTCGT
>JAFGHS010000054.1 GCA_016930075.1 Deltaproteobacteria bacterium | reverse complement strand
GGGGTTTCGGAAGCCACCATTTACGAATACTTCGGCACCAAGGAAGATTTGCTTTTTGCCATTCCCGAAAAAATATCCAACGACACTTACGAGGCATCATCAAACGTCATCCCTTACATCAAAGGCGTCGAGGGGAAAATCAGGGCCATCCTGCTTTTTTATGTTCAGCTCTATCAAACCAATCCGGACTATTCCGCCCTGGTGTTGTTGCAACTCATGTCCAACAAACGTTTCCGTCAGACCCCCGCCCATGCGGCAATCCGCAAATCGTCGCATGGTCTTCTGGACTGCATCCGGGAGGGAATTGCCGACGGCACGTTTAAGAAAGATGCCAATCCCTACCTGATCCGTTCCATGCTGATGGGAGCCATCGAACATTTATTCATCCACTGGCACATGCAGGGCATGCCGAAGCAGAAGACAAGCGTCGCGGATATGCTCGATCCTCTGATTGAAATTGTTTTTGACGGTATCCGCGCCCGGAAAAAAGAAGATGCCGGCCAGATTCTTTACTTGAAGCTGGACGATACCGGTGTCCTGGAAAAAACCTTAAAGAAAAAAGAGCAGGAAACCTCCTCTAAAAATAAAACCAAATAACCATTTTAAACAAACAAAGGGGTGCCACCATGAGAACAAAAGAAGAATACATCAAAGGCCTGGCCAAAATGAAACGCAACATTTACTATGACGGCCGGTTAATCGACCGCACTGATGATTTACAGAAAGAAACTCTCGACGTCATGGGTGTTACGTTTGAAGAAGCCCTGAAACCCGAAAATCAGGAGCTCTGCACGGCCATTTCGCATCTGACCGGAGAACGCATCAACCGATTTAATCACATTCATCAGAACAAACAGGATTTGCACAATAAACAGGACATGACCAGAATGCTCTGCCAGAAAGTCGGGGGATGCATTCAACGCTGCATGGGCATCGACGGCACCAACGCCATTTACAATGTCTCTTATGAAGCGGATAAAGCCAATAACGGGGCGACGCAATATCACGAGAACTTCAAGAAATGGCTTGTCCGTTTTCAGACGGATGACCTTGTCGGCTGCTGCGCCCAGACCGATACCAAGGGCGATAGAATGCTGCGTCCTGCCGATCAGCCCAATCCTTCAGCCTATGTGCGCATCAAAGAAAGGCTCAAGGACGGCATTGTGGTCGAGGGCTGCAAATTACACATCTCGGAAGCTTCCGTGGCCGATGAAGTCCTGGTCGTCCCGACAAGAGCCCTGCGTCCGGAAGACAAAGACTACGCCGTGGCTTTTGCCGTCCCCGGTGACTGGGATGGTATGAAGCAGGTCGTCACGATTCATAATTTCCGCAAACGCGAACATTACAAGCGCGGATTTATGCCCGGTTATACCGATTCTTATCTGCTTTTCGAGGACTGTTTTATTCCCTGGGAAAGAGTTTTTCTGGCGGGCGAACATTTGATGGGAGGCGTCTGCGCTCTTCTTTTCGCCCTTTTCCACAGACATTCATACTCCGGCTGCAAACCGGCCATCGGCGATATTATTCTGGGAACGGCCGCCCTTACCGCCGAGATTAATAACATTCAAAAAGAATCCCACATCCGCGAGAAACTGGCTGAAATCATCATGACATCCGAATTGGGTTATGCCGCCGGGTATACGGCGTCGGATCTGGGCAAGCCGGAGCTCTATATTCCGGGCATGGGCTTTGTTCCTTTCGGACCCGGCTCGTATATTCCGCATTCGATTTACTGTAATGTCGGCCGGTGCCTTACCGGAGAGGCCGTTTACCGCGAGGCGGAAATTCTCTGTGATCTTGCCGGCGGCGTCGTTGCCACCTTCCCCCACGAAAACGATTTCAAAAATCCGGAAACGGGCGAACTGCTTCTGAAGTACACCAGGCGTAATCCCAAAATGCCGGTGGAAGACCAGGCCAATTTCTGGAGATACCTGGGCGATCAACTCTGCTCGGCCACCGGCGGCATCATGAATCTCGGCAACTACCACGGCGGCGGATCGCCGATTATGGAGCAAATCGCCATCACGACGCAATATGATATCGAGTCGAGAAAAAAACTGGTTAAGTATCTGGCCGGTATGAGCGGCGGAGACAGTGACGTATTGGCCAATAAAATAAGAGAGGGGAAAAAGTAATGCCCGCTCTGTTTTCTCTGGCAACAAATACAATAATGTAATAAGGATTTTTTACCTCCTTATCCTCAATAAGGAGGGCATCATATTTTTTAAGGAGAAATAAAATGTTCGACATATCCCGGTTTTCATTAAAAGATAAAGTTGCGGTGATTACCGGCGGCGGCCGCGGCATTGGTCAGGCCATCGCGTTCGCTTTTGCCAAAGCAGGAGCCAAAGTTGTGGTAACCAGCCGCAAAGCTCAGGATCTCGAAGCGACAGCCAACGAGATCAAAGCCTTCGGCGGCGAAGCTTATCCCCTGCCCGCTCATCTGGGCAAAACCGAAGAAATTAAAAAAATGATTGATGCCGTTATGGCCAAATACGGGCGAATTGATATTCTGGTCAACAACGCCGGCGCCAGTCCAGCGAAAGGTTCCGTCCTTGAATGCGACGAACGCCTCTGGGATAAGCTGATGAATATCAACCTCAAAGGCGCGTATTTTATCAGCCAGGCGGCGGCCAACATCATGGTCAAGCAGGGCGGCGGCAAAATCATCAATATCGCCTCCATAGACGGCCACAACCCGGAACCGGGCCTGAGCATCTACGCCATTTCCAAGGCCGGAATCAGAATGCTGACCAGAGCGTTTGCCAGCGAGCTTGTCCGCTACAATATTCAGGTCAACACCATCGCACCGGGACCGATCAGCACCAAGATGTTGAAATCCAATTGGGACTTTCTGCCGCCGGAAGACGCGCAAAAAGTGAAAGAATTGGTGGAAAAAGCTCTTCCCGCCGGCCGCATCGGCGATCCCGATGAAATTGCCGGCGCGGCGCTTTACCTGGCCTCCGACGCTTCCAGTTACACCACCGGCGCGGAAATTGTGATTGACGGCGGCGTGCTGCTGGGCATTCACCCGTCCTGACAGGAGCAAGTATAATATGATCAGTCGAACGGCGGCAGTTCTCGTCATCATTGATATTCAGGGCAATCTGGCCCAGGCGATGTTTGATAAAGAAACGCTTTTCGCCAATACTGTAAAATTAATCAAGGGCTTCAAAGCACTGAACCTTCCGGTGATTGTTACCGAACAAATCCCGCAGAAGCTGGGGCGTACACTGCCGCAGATCGCCGACGAGATTGAAAGCTTTCATCCGATCGCCAAGGAAGCCTTCAGCTGCTGGGGTGAAAAAAATTTCCGGGAACACCTGGAAGCGCTGAGCCGCCGGCATATCGTGCTGCTGGGAAT
>JAFGHS010000053.1 GCA_016930075.1 Deltaproteobacteria bacterium | reverse complement strand
GGATGAAGGTAATCGGCATCGCCCTGGCCAACGGCCTGGTCGGCATCTCCGGCGGCCTGGTCGCACAGTATTCCGGTTTTGCCGATATCGGCATGGGCATCGGTTCCATCGTCTTCGGCCTGGCAGCGGTCATCATCGGCGAATCGGCCCTGGGCGCCCGCTCCCTGGGCGTCAAAATCTTAAGTGTCATCGTCGGTTCCGTGGCCTTCCGGATCATGGTGGCCCTGGCGCTGTATGTGGGCTTGAATCCCATCGACTTGAAACTTATTACGGCCCTCTTCGTCCTCGCCATTCTCATCATGCCGAAAATCCTTGAGGGACGCCATTGGGGGAAAGATGCCCGCCGGCTCTCTTTGATGACGGGGAAGAAACCGGCCGCCGTTATTGCCGGGTTGGCGTTCATCGCCATGGTCATCATCGGCGGCTACTGGTTTTGGCCATCGAAAACGCCCGTCCCGACGCCAAAAGTGCGGATCGGCGTCGTGCAACTCACCGATCACGCACTCCTCAACATTACCCGCGACAGCTTCGTTCAAGAGATGGAAAAACTCGGCTATCCGAAGGCAGGCATCCATTTGGAAAACGCCCAGGGAGACATGGCGACCGTCAACTCCATCCTGGATAAGTTCGTTCAGGAAAAAATGGACGTCATCGTTCCCATCTCGACGGGCTGTACGCAGGCCGCCATTCATAAAATCAAGGACAAATCGGTCGTCTTTGCCACGGTCGCCAACCCCTTCATCATCGGGGCGGGCAAATCGGACACGGATCATTTGCCGAATGTGACGGGTGTTCACGGCGCAGCGCCAATGGATAAGATGATCGATCTGGCGATGGCGATCGTGCCCGGAAAGATCAAGATCGGCGCCATGTGGGACCCGTCTCAGGCCAACGCCGTCTTTAATCTGGAACAACTAAAAAATGTGGTTGCAACCAAGGACGGCATTCAATTTGCGGGGGTGACCGTCACAGGATCGGCGGACGTCTACCAGGCCGCGCAGGCCCTTGTCCAGCAAGGCATCGATGCCTTCGTGCTCGTTCCGGACAACATCGTCTATTCGGCCTTTGAGTCAATCGTCAAAGCCGCGGAAACCAAAAAAATTCCCATCTTCTTGAGCGACGTGGAACGGATTCACGACGGGGCGCTGGCCGCCTGCGGCTATGATTACACCCAGAGCGGCATCCAGGCGGCCCGCATCGTGGATCGCATTATCAAAGGCGAAAAACCGGCGGACATTCCTTTCGAAAGGTATCGGAAGATCACGATCGGGATCAATCTTGACGTCGCAAATAAATTCGGCATCAAGATCCCGCAGGATGTTTTAAGCAGCGCCACCCTCATCGTGGACGGTTCCCGCAAAGACATCGGAAAAAGCGCCGCCCCGGACACCCGGCCGAAGCGCCTGGCCATGTTTCTTTTCTCCGACACGCACATACTCAAAATCACCGCTGACGGCATCATGGACGCGTTCAAAAAAAGCGGCGTCCTGGAGCAGCACAGCGTCACCGTCGATTTCAAAAATGCCCAAAACGATCATGCCACGGCCCAGGCCATCGTTCAGGACATGGTCCGTCGGGACTATGACTATATCGTAACCGTCTCATCCCTCGCCCTTCAGGCGACGGCAAACGGCAACAGGAAAATCCCCCATATCTTCGGCGCGGTCACCGATCCCTATCGGATGGGGATTGCCAAAAGCCCCGTCGAACATATCCCCAATATCACCGGTGTCGCCACATTCCAGCCCGTCGAATCGACAATCAAGCTCATGCGGGCAATCTTTCCGAATGCAAAAAAGATCGGCATCATATGGAACCCGTCGGAGGCCAACTCCGAGGCCTGCACATTGAAGGCGAGGGTGGCGGCAAAGAAATTCGGTTTTGAGTTGATCGAAAAAAACGTCACGGCGACGGATGAGATCAAAGACGCCCTAACCGTCCTCCTCAACAAAAAGATCGATCTGTTCTTCACCTCCGGCGACAATACGGTCATTCTCGCCCAAGCCACCGTTGCGAAGATCTTGCAGGAGCATAAAATCCCCTATTTTACGAACGATCCGTCGGACATCGAACGGGGCTCCTTCATCAGCATCGGCGCCGATTATTATGAGGTGGGCCGGGAGACGGCAAAAATTGCTGAAAGGGTCATCAACGGCGAAGCGCCAGAAAATATCCCCATTGAAGAATATGCGCCGGAAAAAATCGGTTTGCACCTGGGTCTGGCAAATGTTTACCGTATAAAGATTCCCGATGAGGTGGTCAGAAAAGCCGCCGTTGTGAAAAGGTAAAATGATGATTGCATTGCACGATGTCCAGAAAAAATTCAACGCCGGTACGGTCAATGAAGTTAACGCGTTGCAGAAGATCAATCTGGAGATCGGCGAAGGCGAGTTCGTCACCATCATCGGCACGAACGGGTCGGGAAAATCGACACTCCTCAATATCCTGGCGGGGACCATCCTGCCCGATTCGGGGACGATTCAGATCAACAAAAAGGACGTAACGGACCGGAAGGATTTCGAGCGGGCCCATTTCATCGCCCGGGTTTTTCAGAACCCCTTCATGGGCACAGCGCCGGAGATGACCATTGCCGAAAACCTGCTTCTTGCCTTCCTCCGCGGCAAAAGACATCACTTGAAGATTGGTCTCAACAAAACACGCCGCGAGTTCTTCCGGCAGCGCCTTGCCGAGCTGGAGATGCAGCTTGAAGACCGGCTGGACAACATCATCGGCTCCCTGTCCGGCGGCCAGCGTCAGGCCGTGAGTCTGCTCATGGCCGTGATCCGGCGGCCCGACGTCCTGTTGCTCGACGAACATACGGCGGCCCTCGACCCGAAATCGGCGGCCCAGATTACGAAGTTGACAAAATCGTTCGTTGAAAAGGAGCGCCTGACCACTTTCATGGTTACCCACAGCATGCAGCAGGCCCTCGATCTGGGAGACCGGACGATCATGATGCATAAGGGCCGGATCGTTGACGACATCCCGGCCAGGGAGAAAAGCCGGCTCGCCGTAGACGACCTTCTCGACAAGTTTTCCCAGATCAGAAAGACGGAAAAGTTGACCGATGAGATGATCGAACAGTTGCGGCGGGAATATTTATAGACCCTTAAATAGTGACGAACTCGTAAAAAGGCCCCCTGACCCTGATATCGCAGAACGCCGGCGTGCGGGAATACTTGAAAAACTGTGGATTCTGTGTCAGGCGCGGAATGCCGGAACAGCGGGAAAGAGACCTGTTACAAAGTCGTCAAGAGAGGTGATTGTTTGTTTTGGACCGGGCTCTATAACGCGCTCCTTTTTGCGGCCGCCGTCTTCGCCGTTCCCTTCTACGGGGCGCGGATGCTTCTGACAGGAAAGTATCGACGGAGCCTCGGCCCCAAGCTCGGCCGGGTTTCTCGGGAGATTGATCCCCTGCTGCAGGGGGATCCGCGAATCTGGCTGCATGCGGTCTCCGTCGGCGAGGTGACAGCGGCCGCTCCGATCGTGGCGGCGTTGCGCTCCCGCTTCCCCGGGGCATCCATCATCCTTTCCACGAGCACGGAGACGGGCCGGGAGATGGCCCGGAATCTGGTCGCCGCCGCCGCGGTTCATATCTACTATCCCCTCGATATCCCCTGCGTCGTCCGGAAGGTTCTCGATTGGGTCCGGCCCGACGTCTTTGTTCCCGTGGAAACGGAGCTTTGGCCCAATTTCATCCGGATCTGCCG
>JAFGHS010000052.1 GCA_016930075.1 Deltaproteobacteria bacterium | reverse complement strand
TGCGAGGTTGCCGTCATGAGATCTTCATATTCCGGCCTGTGCGCCAGTTCATAGGTCAGGGCCACCGCGTTCATAGATGGACGGATAATGGGATCATCAACAACGTTTTGTACCTTCTTGCCGAACATCCAGACATCGAGGTTTAATTTTCTCAAGCTGGCTTCATACTGTTTTGCATTCATTAGTGTCATGTGATCTCTCCTGTTTTTGAAAATTTAATTTTCTTTCGGTATTCTTTTTTAAAGCCCGCGCAAAGGTTATGAATTGGCAATCAACAAGACAAGCCACCGCGTATCCGGTGGCCTGTCTTGTTGATTGCCTTAATGCGATAATCTGCGCGAAGCTACTATTCATTAGGCTTTTCGGTTTCCAGATTGCCGAGGCGTTTTTTGATTTCCGCAAGGGCGTCTTCAAAATATTTCGCCTGACCATGAAGCGCGTTAATCTCCTGCTCGCGCGTGGGAACCGCTCCATAGGAGGCCGCCGAAGGCACTGCGGATCCGTAACCGTCGCCGGCGTAGGAGATTGTCCAACGCCGACCCACGCCACCTCCACGCCCGCCGCGAAAACCTAAACCCAGGCCACGGCCATAACCCCTGCCGTATCCCCCTCCCGGAATCGGATTGGCAAATCCGCGGACATCATAACCCGCGCAATACCCCGCGGCTCGTCCTGTCATCGGTCCCATCCCTGCCGGACCGGTTCTGTCTCCTCTCGGCATAATATCCTCCTTTCTTAAGATGCCGTCTTTGCTTTTTTATCTTTTGCCGCCCTGAAAATGATTACGGCGGCCATCTCTAAATCCAGTCATATAAAATGTATCCGTTGCCGGAATGCCGTTTAAATAGGCTTTCAGCACCTGCTTGGCCTTGCAGGAAATAAACGCCGCAACCGCAATGCCATAAACGTCCATCGTGCGTGCAAATCCGATTGAAATACCCCGAAAATTAAAACCTGTATGCCCCGTTAAGATAACGTTATGACTCGTACATAAGGCAGTTCCGGTTCCGGCGCTTCAAGGCGCCTTGCAGCTAATTTTCCTTCCTGAATTGGCGCAATCGGTAACTTGCCGGCAGAATCAAAGACCAGAAAAATGATATTTGCCCGCACGGCAAGGGCAACTTTTTGTTGGCGATCAATCTTCATACGTTATTATGAAGCATTCTACATGCCATATCCTTATAAATTATGCAACATAACATAAACCATATATGATATTAAATACTTGGAGTATTTATCCTTTGAGGAATCACTGGTTTTAAAGAAGCGATAGGGTCGTATTTATGAGACTGTTTAGATGGATAGAGTTGCAACTGTGTAACTCCGCAACGGTGTCTTTTATTGAGACCTACCATCCTTTTCAAACAAATCGATGCCCAGCGTTTTTATTTTTCGAAACAGTGTGCCTTTGTGTATTCCCGGATCATTTTTGATAAGAACTTCCTTTTTTGTGGTAGAAGTATATGAAGAGAATATTTTTACGTCAAGGTGATTTTGAGAGCGAAATATGTAGTATTTTTCAGGCCAATGATAGAGTGAGCGATTGAGACGCCTTTGGGTGTGGTAAATCGGCCTCGGCCTCATTTTTTGTTGTGGACCCCCCCTGAGCAGGCCATTTCCGTCGGTTTTCAGACAGACCTATCCGGTGCGCCTCAGATTTAATTTTCGAAGCGTTATGATCGCATATAGTCATCCCAGGAGTATTCGGTGGCGGCCTTGACCGGATCAGCCAAATGTCCGGGTGTTCGAGGATAGTCCGGATCACTGCCGTGTCTTCGATGCTGCTGATGATACACATAAGGCCTTGACATTCAGGAAAGATCAAAGGATCGACCTCATATATTTGCTGTATCAACCGTGCCCGGTTCCGGCGGCGGATTTTAATATCGACTTCCGGTTCGAGGATGCAGGGGATAACGTTGTCGTGGCCGTTCTTCTGCCTGTTCCCCCGAGGGATGTTGCTGTAGCGGCCATAATATGTCACCATCTGTTTGCTCCTGTTGGGAATGTGAGAGTATCCCGCTGTCGGCTGGATCAGCCGTTTCAGAGCCTGTCCCGTACTTGATACGGGAGCGGTGAAAGTCCGGCTTGACCTTTTATCCCTGACCCGATAGGCGATCTTTACGTCCTGATTGTCATGGTAAATCGTATAAAGGTACAAAGCCGGCCTCGGATCAGACCGGCTTTGATAGGCGCCTGCCCCTCCAGTCGAGGAGATAAAAAATTCAATCCATCTTCAAGTGGCTGACATCATTCAGGCATCGAATGACGGGGACGCCGTCCTGTATCTCGACGACGGTTTTCGATGCCGTATCGACGTGAACCTCCCGGAACCGGGAAAGGCTGAAATTTAAAAATTTGCACAAAATGGTCGTCAATGTAAAATTATGGGCTACAACGACAGTGTTGCGGTCGCTCTGCAATATATTTTCGATGACAGGCCATGCCCTCGCCTGGAGCATGTCGAGGGACTCGCCGTTGGGCATGACGCAGGACGCCGGGTCTGCTACCCATTGCTTGAGAAAAGCGCCATGCTTTTCCGCCAGCTCTTTAAAGGAGAGGCCCTCAAAATCGCCTTGATCCATTTCCTGTAGCTCCTTCTTGATGGACAGGGGAACATTGTGAAAGGCGGCGATTTTCATGGCCGTTTGCCGGGCCCGCTTCAGGGGGCTTACGTATATGGCCTCGATCTTTTCGTCCTTTAGAGAGGCCCCGAGTTTTTCCGCCTGATCAAGGCCGACGTCGCTCAATTCGATGTCGCTTATGCCCTGGACCCGTCTATCCTTGTTCCAGATCGTTTCTCCATGTCTTACGAGTATCAGTTTCAACGGTTATATCTCCTCTTAAAAGGTATTTTATGCCATCTCCTCTATGTCCTGCAACTTCTGATCAAGGCGTTTGCGTGAGATGGGAAAAGCCGTTTTGAGTTCCTGGGCGAAGATGGAGACTTTGTATTCTTCGATCATCGAGGCGTATTCCTCGATGGCCTTTCTCTTTTCCGCTGAGGCGTATGGGGGTAGGTTGCCGCGCAATTCATCAAAGGTTTTTTCGATGGCGTTGATCTCTTCCGCTTTTGCATAGGCTTTCTCCAGGTGCAGGAGGCCCCGGTCGGCCCGTATTCGGAGGGCTTTTAAATAGCGGGGCAGGTTGCCCAATCTTTCCGAATCGTAGAGGGCAATAAAATTTTGGGGAAGAAGACGGTGCAGTTCGTCCTTTAATCCGGTTAGGTAGCTGAGGGCGGGTGTATTGGTGCGATGCTTTTTGTTAAGATTTTTGAAGAAGGTGATCGTCTCATAATAGGCTTGCAGGACGGGCCCGATTTCCTGCAAAACCTCCTGACCCCTGGCCAGTATTTGCGGGCCTTTTGATTCGGCATGCTTTAAAAATATCTCCCTGTTTCTGATGTTTTTACAGAAAAGGTCCGTCATGACCCGTTCCACCAGACTCGCTTCCAAGGCTTTGACGCTGGAGAAGTGGGGCGCCCAGATTTTCATTTCCCCCGTCAAGGCAATGGCTTTCCTGAGATGCTTCAGCTCGTCTTTGAAGAGTATGCCGAACAGGGCGACGACGCCTTTAATATGGGCGGTTTCGGCCTCCGTCCTGGTTTTGAACAGGCGCAGGCTGATGGAACCATCCATTGCTTCAAGGCCGGGGAAGGCGTATCCCCTGGCCGTCTCGCCCTTCTTCCCAAGATAAACGATATCCGGCAGATCGCCGAAATCCCAATCCGTTATATCCTCTTTTTCCCATCTTTTCCTCGCATCGTCGAAAAGCTTCGATTCAACGTCTTCAATGATATTTTGGTAAAGGAGATTAATGTCGCGGGAGGCGGTCAAAACGCGTCCTTCCTCATCGATGACGGCGATGCGTGTTTTGATGTGGTTATCGACGGCATCGTACGACCAGGCGGATGCGGGAATACTGACGCCGAAGCGTTCCCGGATGAACCTTCCCAGGGCCGTCGTGAGGGCGCCGCTTCGATCCTGCAACTCTGAATGAATAATCGCGCAGGTCTGAGCAATGGGTTGGAGTTTCTTCCGGTACTCTTTAGGGAGGCCCTTAACGAGGGCCGTGATTTTATCCCGGAGCAGACCCGGCACGGCCCAGTCGATGTCGGCCACAGGGATGGACGGCATCAGTTGGGCGGGAATCCGGATGGTGGCGCCGTCATCCGGATCCGATGGCGCAAAACGGTAGGAACAGGGCAGGGCCAAATTCCCCACCGTGACCTGATCAGGGAATTGAGAAATAACGTCCTGGTCCGGCTCATTGACGAGGACGTCTTCCTCCGTCATGCGCAGGAAGCGGTCGCCCCCTCTGTCCCGGATGAACTTCTGGAGGGTGCGGATGTCGTAAATGCCGCGGAGCCTTCTCTCATAAAATTGAGCCATCGCCTCTTCGCCGGCAAGAAGGTCGCGCCGCCGGATCTTTTCTTCCATGTCGGCAATGCGCTTGACGAGGGCAAGATTATGGGCCAGAAAGGGCAGGGGCGTTTTTGTTTCTCCCGGAACCAGGCCGCTGCGGATGAATATTTGGGACGATTCATCAGGGTCGATGCTGCCATAGGACACAGGTCTCTTGGGAACGATGACAAGACCGAAGAGCGTCACCTGTTCGTATGCGACGACTTCTCCCCGGTTCTTTTCCCAATGGGGTTCCGAGTAGGTCGACCGGCAGAACGGGCCGCCCAGTTCTTCAAGCCAGTCGCATTCAATATTGGCTGCCGTCCGGGCATAGAGGCGCGACGTCTCCACCATTTCCGCCGCGACAATCCAATTGCCCCCTTTGTTGAAGAGGCCGGAGCCGGGAAAGATCATGGCCTGTCTGCCCTTGGTTGCTGTGTAGAAATTTTTTTCCTTTTTAACGGCGATATTGGACAAAAACCCACTCAGGATCGATTTGTGGATAGCGGCATAGATGGGGGACGCATCCTTCGGTTTGGGTGCATCGGGCATATAGAGATTTTTTTGCTCTTCAACAATATCGCCAATTTGATCGTGGACATCTTCCCAATCGCGCATCCTTCGATAGGAAAGAAAATGGTCCTTGCAGAACTTCCGCATCTGGCTGCGCGATTGAAAATCGTCCCGGATGTTATGATAATGGGTCCAGATATTAAGGAGGGTGACAAAATCCGAGGCAGGGTCTTTAAAAGCCGCATGAATCCGGTCGGCCTTCAGCTCCTCTTCCGCGGGCCGTTCCCTTGGGTCCTGGATGCTCAGTGCGGCGGCGATGATCTTTATTTCTTTGAGACAGCCTTCTTTTTTCGCCTCCATAATCATGCGGGAAATGCGGGGATCCAGGGGCATTCCGGCCATCAGACGCCCTTTGGGGGTCAATTGCCATAACCGGCCGCCGGTTCTGCCGTCTTTCGATCCGGCGGCAATGGCGCCCAGCTCCAGCAGGAGATCGACGGCATCTTTAATATTGCGCGGATTGGGCCGGTCGATAAAGGGGAAGGAGGCAATATCCGATAAATTCAGATACAGCATGCGCAGGATGACTTCCGCCAGATTGGAGCGGAGAATTTCCGGCTCCGTATAAACCGCCCGTTGTTCATAGTCGTCCTTATCGTAGAGCCTGATGCAGACGCCGTTTTCCACCCGGCCGCACCGGCCTTTTCGCTGATCGGCGCTGCTTTGGGAAATGGCTTTGATGGGAAGGCTTGTGGTTCGGGTGCGGGGATTGTACTGGGAAATGCGGGCAAATCCCGTATCGATGACGTAGCGGATGCCGGGGATGGTGATCGAGGTCTCCGCGATATTGGTGGCCACGACGATTTTCTGTACGCCCTGGGGTTGAAAAACCCGTTGCTGTTCGGCCCAGGAAAGCCGGGCAAACATGGGCAGTACCCGGCAGTCGGGGAAATTTCTGCCGTCCAGCAAATCGCAGAATTCACGAATATCGCGTTCTGTGGGCATAAAAACCAGGACATCTTGGCGATGGCCTTCCCTGCGCAACTGAACGACGGCGTTGACGGCGTCTTCCACATACGAGGCGTCCTCATCATCGGCGCTTTCCGTCTTGCTGGGAGCATAACGAACGTCAACGGGATACATGCGCCCGGAGACTTCGATAATCGGCGCATTGCCGAAGGCCTGGGAAAATTTTTGCGTGTCGATGGTCGCCGAAGTGATGATAATTTTCAGGTCATGCCGCCGGTCGAGGAGTTTTCTGAGGATGCCGAGAACGAAATCGATGTTGAGGCTGCGCTCATGGGCTTCGTCAACAATAATCGTATCGTAGGCCCGAAGCAGGGGATCGCTTTGCGCCTCCATAAGGAGGATGCCGTCCGTCATGATTTTAATCCGTTGATTCCTGCCGCCCTTATCTTCGAAGCGGATTTTATAACCGACGGAATTTCCGAGCTCCTCGCCAAGTTCCTCGGCGATCCGGTGGGCCACCATCACGGCGGCCACGCGCCGTGGTTGGGTGCAGCCTATCATTCCGGTTCTTCCCCGGCCGGCCTCGATGCACATTTTGGGGATCTGGGTTGTCTTGCCGGAACCCGTCTCGCCGGTAATGACGATGACGCGATTTTTCCGGATGGCATTGATAATATCGTTTTTTTTCGCCGTAATGGGAAGAGCGGATGAATAGGAAATTCCGGGCATCTTCACAGGTCGGATCGGTTTTGGCCTGCGCGTTTTCACCGTTGCTTTTGGTTGATGTGTCCCTTCTGAAGCATCCATTTTATTGTTTGATAAGCCTTACGATTTCGAATTTTGTTCTTTGTATTTCACGAACCGCCCTTTTGTGTCAACAAGCTAAAAAGCGATGTGACAAGTGAATTAAATGAATAAAGACAAGACAAAGGTTGATTTCTAAAAACCAACATTGTAGAATGATTATGCATTTACTTATGGATGGGAAAGAGAGCCGGTTTCATGCCCTTAGTGACTTTTTATTTTCAGCTCCATCAGCCGTTCAGACTCCATCCGGAGCGGGACAAATTCCTCTGGGACGAGGTCAACCGGGATGTCTTTATCAAGGTCGCTGAAAAGTGTTATCTTCCGGCTACCTATATGTTTGCCGAGGCCCTTGCCAAGTACCCGGAATTTAAAATTACCTTAAGCATGTCCGGCACTTTTCTGGAGCAGGCCGAACGGTATAAGCCGGAGGTGATCAAAGCCCTTCAGGAACTTGTTGATGCCGGAGAAGAAAATAAGCAGGTGGAATTTCTCGATGAGACCTACTATCATTCTTTGACCAGTCTTTATGAAGATCCCGCAAAGCGGGAATTCCATGATCAGGTATCTTTGCACCGTGATAAATTGCGCACCTTATTCGGTATCTTTCCCAGGTCTTTCCGGAACACAGAGTTGATGTACAACAACCAGATCGCCGAGGTGGTCGGCGACATGGGTTATGCATCCATTCTCTGCGAGAAGCGGGACGACATGTTTTTGAACCGGGATGCCCCGATTTCGCCCAATGCCGTCTTCCGCGCCCAGGGCAGCGACATGATTGTCATACCGCGAAACAGAGAGTTGAGCGATGATGTGGCCTTCCGGTTTCCGCACACGCCCGTTACGCCGGATCAATATGCCGCTTACCTTGCCAAGATCGACGGCGAAGTCGTCCTGCTCGGTTATGATTACGAACATATCGGTGAGCATATCTGGGCGGATAAAGGCATCTTTGATTTTTGGCGGGGGCTGCCCGAAGCCCTTTCACAGAACAAAAGCATCGTTTGCGCCACGCCCACGGAAATCGCCGATTATTTCCGGTTTGTCGGCTGTCCTGCCATAGATGTCGGCAATCTGTCCACATCATCCTGGGCCGACAAAGGCCGGGATACCTTCGGCTGGCTGGGTAATCCCGTGCAGTATGAACTGTTCAAAAACATCGAAGGCATGGAATCCAGCGCCAGACTTGCGGGCGGCGAATTGCTCACGCGCTGGCGGCACCTGACGACATCGGACCATATCTATTTTCTCCATGAGAGCATCGGCGAGGATCATGCCGTTCACAGCTATTTCAATCCTTATGGCGGTTCCATTGCCCAGCCGACCCATATTCTTACCCGGAAGATCGACGATCTGGAGATTGTGATCAACCGTTTCAGCATTTTAAAAAAAAGTCAACGAACCGTTGTCCTCATGATTACGCCGGAAACGGGACGGCTGCCCAATGACATGGGCGCCCTGGCCAAACATATTTCCGGGAAAAGCGGCGGCCAGGGAGAGGTCGTTTCCGCCCTGTGCGAAGGGCTGCTGGAGAGAGGGATTGATGTGCACCTTGCCCTGCTTAATCTGAAAAAACGCTTTCAAAAAGAATCGGGCATGGACGATCGCCAATGGCGGGAGATGCGTTATAAAATTGATCCGGAAAAAATAATTTTGATCAGTTCTTCCATCTTTGCCGACAATTTAAGCGCCTATGCCGGCGATCCGATCTTAACGGCGGCGGAATTCCAAAAAGAGCTGGTGAATTCCGTCATCAAGGAAGTCCGTTCGAAAAATGACGGAAAACTGATCATCCACAGCCATGACTGGATGGCGGGCGGCGTAGTTACAGCTTATGCGAGAGAAACGGCCTTGCCTGTGCTCCATACGGTCCACAACGTCTTTTCGGCGGATCTGCCCCTTGATCTTTTAAGCGGCGTCAATATCGACGCCCTTTCGCAAAAGCTTTATTATACGGAATCATACGGCAGAAAATGCATCGATTGTCAGGCAACGGCGATTAAAAATGCCACGATGATCAATTTTGTGGGAGAAACATTTCTGCGGGAAGTCGTAGAAGATTATTTTCTGGACAGACCGATCGTGCCTCCCAGTGTCAGGTATGAGGTAAAGGAAAAATACAGCCATGACGCGGCGACAGCCATCATTAACGCCCCCTCCCTTTCCATATATCCCGAACGGTGCGATTATCTCATGAAGAAATTCGGACCGGATGACGATGTCATGGAGGCAAAAAAAGAGAATTTGCTGCACTTTCAAAAGAGAACCGGTCTTAACATCAATCCGGAGGCGATTTTTCTTTTCTGGCCGTCCCGTCTGGATCCTTTTCAAAAAGGCGTTGAACTTCTTGAAGATATTGCCCAGCGGTTTGTTGACGCCAACGGGGATGTCCAGATTGCCGTGGTCGGCGACGGCACCGGCAACGACCGTTCTCATCAGGAGATTCTGGGCCGCATTGCCTGGAGCTCCGGCGGCAGGATCACCTATCAGCCCTTCAGCGATGCCTTATCCATGCTCGGATACGCGGCGGCAAACGACGTTTTCGGGGCGTCGCTTTACGAGCCCTGCGGTCAGATCGATCAGGTCGGCAATATTTATGGCGCTACGGCTACCAACCGGGACACCGGCGGTTACCACGATAAAATCCGGGAACTCAGGCTTCGCGAGGACGGCGCTCCCCAGGACGTGGGCAATGGTTTTCTCTTCAAGGATTACGACAGCAATGGCTTATGGTATGCCATGACAAAAAGCGTTAATTTTCATCGAAGACCGTTACAGGTAAGAGAGCCGCAGATAAAACGCATCATGCGGGAAGCCCGTGAAAAATACGATCTGGGCAACATGATCGCCGCCTATATCAGAATCTATGAAACACTCAATGAGGGGAAGCCGCTTGCTTAAATATCAGATTGATACGGTTCTTTTTGATTTTGGAGGCGTTCTTGCGGAAGAAGGGTTTCGTGAGGGACTAAAAGCCATTGCCCGATTATCCGACCTCGATGAGGATGCGTTTTTTCATCAGGCGGAGGAGTTGATCTACAGCAGCGGTTATGTTCTGGGCAAGGCGACGGAGAATGCCTACTGGCAGGCATTGCGGGAAGCGACGGGCGTTTCCCATACCGATGATTTCATGCGGAAGGAGTTAGTGAAGCGTTTTCTCATCCGGCCCTGGATGCTCGAAATTGTTGATGAACTCAGGGCGCAGAATTACCGTGTCGGCATATTGAGCGATCAGACCAACTGGCTGGACATGCTGGATAAAAAATACGCATTATTCAAACACTTTGATCGCGTTTATAACAGCTTTTACCTGAAGAAGGGAAAGCGGGACCCCGGTCTGTTTGATGGCGTCGCAAGGGATTTGCGCGTGCCGCCACGGTCGATTTTGTTTATCGACGATAATGCCGGCCACTGCGATAGGGCAAGAAAAAAGGGATTTTGCGTTATCCATTACACAAATAAGGATTTGTTTTTGATGGATATCACCGGATTCTTACCCTCCATGATTTTACAGGAATCATGGAGGGGTATTTAAAAAACATAAAAAAGTAGTAAGTATTATTGGTCTTTTTTGCTTTCGACAAAGGCGTTGTTCATATTCTGGATGCGAAGGGCGAGATTTTTTATGATGAGACGGAAATATTGAGACGACTTATTGTATTCATTGTCTAAAAATGCCCGATCGACAATGCCGATCACCGTTTTTCCTACGGCTGTTGCCGTTGCCGTTCTCGGCACATTGGCAAGAAAAGCCACTTCTCCGAAGATATCGCCTTCAGTTAAAGTACTGATGATGATTTTTTCATCTTCCAATTTTCTTGAAATTTCCACTTTACCGGATTCTACCGTATATACCCAATCCCCATAGCTGCCCTCTTCAAAAATAATCTGACCATCCTCATACGTTTCCTTACCCGTGATTGGCATCATTTTCCACACTCCTGAAAAATATGTCGGTTTTTTTGGGCCGTTAATTCGGAAAGATTGGTTCCCTCATTAACAGCGTTGATCACGCAAAAAATCGAAATTTACATCATTCAGTTTTGTAACTTACCGAAATCATGAGGCGCACATTTTTAAAAAAGGTCAAGGATCAACTTCTTACGAGATCGTTTATATTGCATAAAAATATTATGAATGAAA
Organism: Deltaproteobacteria bacterium; assembly: GCA_016930075.1. Classification (GTDB taxonomy): domain Bacteria; phylum Desulfobacterota; class Syntrophia; order Syntrophales; family JAFGHS01; genus JAFGHS01. The sequence goes on along the minus strand of JAFGHS010000052.1, from coordinate 12,642 downwards.
GCAAAAAACAAGAAAAAATTACGGTTTCACGGCGTTTATATAACTCTTTGCATATACGGCAAGGGGCGCCAGAAGTTCGGCCGCCAGGTTTGTCAGTTTTTCCATGGCAGCTTCGCCTTTCTCCCTTTTGACGATCTCCACGATTTTAAACTGATCTTCGCTTGTCCCGAATTCGAATGCAGGATCAGAGACATATTGTTTCGGCATGGAATTCATGATGATCTTATCTGTTGCAGCGGCCTTTGCATGGGCCGCTTTTGCAATGATTTGTCTGGGCGTGGAATCGTCATAGAGGGGGGCGTCTTTTGAAGACTGCAACGCCTTTATAATGGGATGGTCTGTTTGATTGTCCAGATAGGCCTTTTGCAACACGATCTGGACGAATTTTTCCAGGGCCAGGTGACGGTTGGATACCAACTGAACAGCGTTGTTCTTGGGGCCGTGTATGCCGGCCATATCGATGGTATTAATCCACAACGCCTTTACCGTGCTGACGCCGGGCAGGACGGTGGCATGATAGGGCTGGGCGAGGTCGGCCAGGTAATGGAGTCCCCAGCCGGCAAAACGCCATCCCCAGTAGTCGTGACCCGTTTTAAACGCAAACTCGGCAAGCTTTTTGTAGAGGTGAATGCGGTATTCGGGATAGGTCTTTTTTAGAAATGAGGCAAACTTAAAGACGATGGGGGATTCGTGATAGAAGCCCATGTGGAAAGGCGCCTGAGATCCGAATTCGAGATTGGGATTGCCGAACGGCTGGATGCCGAAGCCGTATGTTTTACCGAAGCCCGTATGGTTATCCTCAAAAAGACCGATATCCAATCCCATATCCGGCTCGTTGGATGCCGTGCTGACCACATCCAGGGGATCCGCCGTTTCGCCTTCATGAAGCTTCACAAACGTCGTGGTTCTCATATCGGATTTGTCTTGAAGAAATGTAATGTCCCCGCCGGCAAGCACCGACCTGCCCTTTGTTTCCTGTCCGGGAAGCAGTTGCAGGTAGAGGGGAAGGATGGTTTTAGGGCTTATCCTGATGGCGTTTATGAAACGTAAACGGGCTTCTTTGGGGTCGGGGGAGGCCTTAAAAATAAGGGATGGCGGAAGCGGCGCATGCCATGAGAGGTTTTGTTTTGACCATGATTCCTGTTCGAGAAGCAGCAGCTCCAGTTTTTCCCCTTCGGCGACAAGGAAGGCCTCAAGGCTTTCAACTTTTACCGGTTGTGCATTTTTCAGTTGGGGCATCGATGAAAGGGCCGGGTAAGATATGAGGGTGTGCTCCGTCCATGCCTGGAGTTCGGTTCCCGGAAGGGTGACGAGTGAAACAAGCACCAACGCCAAAAACAAATTTTTCAATCCCGTAGAAATTTTCATGACAGCGCCTCCCATTTACGACTTATTCGAACAAATTTATATGCCAAATATTACATATATCAAGATATTAAATGGCTCTTGCTATTTTTATTTATCATAAGATATAAATGAACGAAATTTAAAAAACCATATCAGAACATAAATAAATTAAAGGAGCGAATCAATATGAAAGGTGGTTATACCGGCAAGATGCTGTTTGTCAATCTGACGAGCGGAAGCATCGAAGAAAAGGAATTGACGGATGACGTGGCCAGTAAATTTATCGGCGGATACGGAATCGGCGCTAAAGTTCTGTATGAGATGATGAAACCGGGAGTCGATCCCCTGGGGCCGGATAATGTGATCGGTTTCATTACGGGACCGTTAAACGGAACAGGCGCTTTTATCGGGGGGCGGTATATTGTTGTCTGCAAATCACCTGTCAACGGCGGATGGAACGATGCGAATTCCGGAGGTTTTTTTGGACCAGAACTGAAAAAAGCGGGCTATGATGCGGTATTTGTATCGGGAGCGTCCGATAAGCCTGTGTATATCTGGATCAATGACGGCAAAGCCGAAATCAGGGATGCATCGAAATTATGGGGCAAGGACACGGTCGAGACCCTGGAGGCCTTGATTGAGGAGACCGGCGAGCGCAGATTACGCGCGTCCCTCATCGGGCCGGCAGGAGAGAGACTGTCCATGATGGCGGCCGTAATGAATGAAGAGCACCGTGCGGCAGGCCGCGGCGGTCCCGGCGCCGTTATGGGATCGAAAAAATTAAAAGCGGTGGCGGTGAGAGGGACAATGGAGGTTCCGGTTGCCGATCCGGAAAAGCTCAGAGAAGCGAATCGCGCCATCCGGGAGGCTGCGCAGAATGGCCCGATGGCTCCCGTGATTAAGGCTTTCGGACAGTTGGGGACCGGCATGGGTACGGGAGCCAGTGCCCTGTCCGGCGATACGCCTGTCAAAAACTGGGGTGGTGTGGGTGTTGTAGATTTCGGCGAAGAAAAGGCGCATAAATTGGATGCTGCCGTCATGGATCAGAAATACCGGACGAAAAAATACGCCTGCGCCAACTGCATCATCGGCTGCGGCGCCGATTATGAGGTCAAGGAAGGCAAATGGCCCCTGAAAAAAACATTCCGTCCCGAATACGAGACAGCCGGTTCCTTCGGCACCATGCTGCTCAATGATAACGCCGAATCGATCATCAAATGCAATGATATCTGCAACCGGTATGGTTTGGATACCATTTCTACGGGCTGCACCATCGCCTGGGCGACGGAGTGTTATGAGAACGGTTTGATTACGAAAGAGGAGACGGGCGGCATCGAACTTACATGGGGCAATGCGGACGCCATCGTCGACATGTGTCAGGCCATAGCGGATGATAAGGGATTCGGAAAAATACTGGCACTCGGTTCCGCCGCCGCCGCGGCAAAACTTGGCAAAGGCGCCGAATACCTGGTGACCGTCCGAGGCATCGAACTGCCCATGCATGATCCGAAACTGGCGCCCGGTTATGCGCGGACGTATTACACCGATCCGACACCCGGCAGGCACGTCAAAGGGGGAACGCAGACGAATCAGGCCCGACGGCCCGATAAATATGTTTATGAAGGAACGGGCGATAAAGACCTAAAAATGACCAGCGGCAATGAAATACTCCAGCTTGCCGGTTTATGCCTCATGAGTGCATTTACGGGCATGCGCGACATGGCCGTTCAATTGATGGAACCTGTAACGGGGATGAAGATTGATGAAGCCCAGCAGATCGCCATCTTGAAGCGTACGATGGGCATCCGGCACGCCTTCAATCTGCGTGAAGGATTAAATCCGTTTGATATCAAGATGCCGAAACGCGCCGTCGGCGAGCCGCCTCAGGCAGAAGGCCCCTTGAAAGGCGTTACGGTCGACTATAAGCTGTTGGCTGAAAACTTCTTTGAAGCCATGGAGTGGGATGTCGAAACGGGCAAACCGAAAAAGGAGTCCCTCGAAGCCCTGGGCGGAATGGAAGCCGTTATCCGGGATCTTTACGGTAAATAAACGCAGCATATGCAACGTTTTTTTCAGGACGTCGGGGAAGATGGTCTCCGACGTCCTGAATTATTTTAAATCATTCGCCGATACTTCAAGAATGCAAATTTCCGCCAAGTTATTTTCCATGTTCAGGCATTATGCCGGCGTCGATCAGGTGACGATTGACCTGGAATCCGGTGCGACCGTGACCGATTTACTGGACGCCTTGGCCGGGCGATTCAACAACCCTGCTTTTAAGAATGATGAAACACAGCTGATGCTGATGATCAACAATGAAAACGCCCCCCTTCAAACGGTTTTAAAGGAGGGCGATGTTGTCCACTTGCTGCCTATTTTAGGCGGCGGGTAATTAATCCTCTATCCCCGCCAGATATTTTGCAATCTTCTTTTTCCCTTCAATATCATAAGTCGAGCGGATGGCGATCTTTTCCATGATGGGCGATCCCCCGCCGTGGATGCCGCTGATCTGGGCTGCTGCTCCCGGGGCTGAAGAGATCAGATTTTCAATGAGCCGGTAGGCCCGGTAAACTTTTTCCGCCGGGATATCGGCCTTGCGCATGATGTATTTATTGAGCATGTCTGCCGTTTCCGGATTCAGGAAGTCTTCCTCTCTGGGCAAAGTAGCCGCCAGACCGCCGGCGATGTCCGCGAGTATTTCGTATTCATGATAGATATTGACACCCGCGTGATAGCGGCCGACATTGCAGTAAAGGACATTGGGCGCAAAGATCCCCGATGCCCTTTTCGCTCCCGTTGCCGCTGCCGCGACGCCTGCCGCAAAGACAAGCTCCGCCACCGTAATCATATCGGATTATTGTTGATGGTCTCGTAAAAAGTCGAAACTGGCAACATGTTGTCATTCCCGCGAAGGCGGGAATCCAGTCATTTTAAATAGTTCTGGGCTCCCGCCTTCGCGGGAGTGACAGGAAATAGGACTTTTTACGAGGTCGTCATTGTTTATTGCATAGCGGCAGCCTTTTATGTAAAGGGGTCATAACTTGTCAAAAATAAAGGTTTATGACCGTGTTGCTTTACCGGGGCATCCTTTACTCCTTCGGATACATTACTTCAATTTCCGATTCATACTTCTTTTGAATCACTTTTCTTTTAAGCTTCAAGGTCGGGGTCATCTCGCCCGTGTCCTGCGACCATTCCTTTTCCAGAAGCCGGAATTTTCTGATCTGCTCCACACGGGCGTAGTCTTTCATTTGGGCCTCGATTTCCTGCTCATAAAGCTTGAGGACGTCCGGATTTTTGATAAGGTCGTTGCGGCCCGTGAAGGAAATGCCTTTTTCCTTTGCCCATCTCTCCAGTGCAGCGAAGGCGGGCACGACAAGGGCCGATAAATATTTGCGATTGTCGCCGATGACGGCCGCCTGTTCGATGAATGCGGAACCGAGAAGCGAATTTTCGATGTTCTGAGGAGAGATGTTTTTGCCGCCCGAGGTGACCATGATGTCTTTGATCCGGCCCGTGATTTTCAGGTATCCGTCCTTGTCGATCTCGCCGATGTCGCCGGTGCGGAAAAATCCGTCATCCGTGAAGGCTTCCTTCGTTGCGGCCTCGTTTTTATAATAGCCCTTCATGACCTGAGGGCCTTTGATGAGGATTTCGCCGTCTTCACCGATCTTGACGATCGTGTCTTTCACGGCGGGACCGACGGTGCCGGCCTTGATGAGTTTGGGTGTGTTCGTGTGGGTTACGGGCGTTGTTTCCGTCAGGCCGAAACCCTCGAAGAGTCTGATTCCCATGCCCAGGAAAAACTCCGCGTCCGAAACGGACAGGGGGCCGCCGCCCGAGATGGCGCCGGAGAGCCTGTCCATGCCAAGGGTCTTTTTGATCTTGGAGAAAATGAGCTTGTCGGCAAGGCCGTATTTCAATGCAAAAAAACCTGTGCGAGGACGGCCCTGACAAATATAGGGCAGATTCTCTCTGGCGACGCCCATGGCCCAGTTGAACAGGGTTTTGGCGATGGGGGACGCCGTTGACATTTTGGCCAGAAGGCCGGAATGGACCTTTTCATAAATCCGGGGCACGCTGACAAGGAAGGTCGGACGGATATCCGTGAAGTTTTCCAGGAGTTTTTCCGTGCTTTCGGCAAAGGCAACCTTCTTGCCCGTAAAGATGGCCAAATAATAGCCGACGGTTCGCTCCAGGGAGTGTGCCAGAGGGAGAAAAGAAAGAAACGTATGGTCTCCTCCAAATTCAACGGGATCTACGGCATAGATCTGATTGACATTGGAGACAAAGTTATTGTGCGTCAGCATGACGCCTTTCGGATTGCCCGTTGTGCCTGATGTATAAATGATGGTTGCCACGTCGTCGATCTTTATGGGAATGATTCTTTTGTCGATTTCTTCTCCATTGGCGGCCGCCCGGCCTTCCTTGATGGCGTTTTTCAGGGTTACCACGCCGGCGACAGGCTGTTCGAGGTCGTTAAAGATGATTACATCGCCAAGATTAGGGAGCCTTTCTTTGGCTTTGAGGATTTTATCCATGTGTTCCTGCTCGCCAACGAAGCATTTTATGGCATCGGAATTGTCGAGAATATAGCGGCATTCTTCAGTGGAATTGGTTGCGTACATCGGGACATTCACCGCTCCTACCGTGATAATGGCAAGATCTGCGACCCACCACTCATAACGGTTCGGCGAAAAGAGGCCGACCTTGTCGCCGGGCTGAACACCCCTGGCAATGAGAAATTTAGCCAGGTCAAGGACCATTTCGTTGAGCTTGTTCCAGGAAATTTCTTCCCAGGCGCCCGTGTTGTTTTTGAAGATGACCAGGGTTTTGTCCCCATATTCCCGGACCCTGTTTTGAAAGATGGCCCCCATGGATGTTTCTTTGTATAGCGACATAGCTTCCTCCCCCCCTGTTTTCATAAGTCCATACGGCCGGTTTATTCGTCAACTAAAAAACATGGATACGTTTTATCCGATAGACAGCCATGACGCTCTTGCAAAAAGTCGAATTCTGTCATTTCGAGGAGTCCCGCTGAAGCGGGACGACGAGAAATCTTTAATGATTTCGGGATTTCTCCCCCGCAAAATGCGGGGTCGAAATGACATGAACGGTGCATTACGACTTTTTACGAAGGCATCAGCCTTGCCGGCGCAAAACTTTTCATCTGCTCGCAACTTATACCAAATATTCTGCCGTGTTGCATTGAATAAATAAATGACGGCATCAGGGTTGAACGACAACCAGGATGCGAAAGACCGCCGTTTCTTCGGAAGGGGCAAGGCTCTTGTCAAAGCGTCCGGCGGCGCCCATCTCTTCAAGGCGATGGTAAAGCAAGCCAATATTCTGTCCGGGAATTTCAATTTTAAAAAAATCGCCGTCACTGCGCCGCTGCCTTTCCATCATGCGGCCGCCGGTCTGGTCGAGGATTTTTTTAATGGCTCCATAGGCATTTGCGGCATCGTCAACCTGTATTGTAAAGTCGGCGGCTGCGGCTATATCGGTAGTTTCCAGGGTTGATTTTGACGGGGAGGGGGCGGCCGCTTTCATGGCTCTGCTTTGCCCGACAGGGATGCCTGTTGCAGCCGCCTTGTCTTTCGTTTCTTCCCGCAGGGTGCTGTCGTGTGGCATCCGGGATTCCTCTGAGGCATCCCTGTCGGCGGCGCGGCCCAATCCTTCCACTGCGGATTGCCGGATTTTCTTTTCCCCGACCGATAGAGGAGGCGATACGGACTTCATGACGGGCTGCGGTTCGTTCTGTAAAGGGATTTGTACGCCGCCTTTCATTTCCTGTTTTCCGGCAGTTGCCGGCGGAGGGGGGGCGTAAGGCGGCTGCGCCTTCCGGGCGGTATCGCTGTCGGGTCCGCGCGATGCGGGCGATTTCACCTGGGGAGCTTTTAGGGCATCTTCCATGGCCTCTGTTTTTTCGCCCGTCTTGAGTTCTTTGGACTCCATGGGCAGGGGCGTTATTTGTTTTATCTGGGGGTCGCCGCCCTGATAAACGTAAAAGGCAAGCGCGGCGATCAGGACAGTGGCCATGGCCTGGACGGGTATTTTAATGTGAAGGGGATAAAAAATCTTTTGCCAGAGGCCTTTTTTTTGAGCGGCTTCCTGTCTGACCCGCGCCATGATCCGCTGTTCGAAGAAGGGCGGCGGCTCCAGTTCCGGCAGATCCCTTACGAGATCGGCCGCTTTCTTCAGATTGCCAAACTCTTTGCTGCAAAGCGCGCAGTCTTTCAGGTGATCGCCGATCTGCCCCATTTCTTCCTCAGGCAAAGCGCTTTCCAGATAGGCCGGTAATAGAATTCTGATCTCATTGCATGTCATATCAGGTCACCTACGGCCTGCAAGAGGCGCTCTTTGAGCTCTTGCCTTGCCCGGAAGAGACGTGATCGGACGGTTCCCGGAGGAATCTTCAGGGTCGCGCCGATGTCGTCATAGGAAAAGCCCTGGATGTCCCGAAGGACGATAACTTCACGCTGTTCGCCGTCGAGTTGCCCAATGCATTCCTGGACCTTGGCTGCCAACTGGTGTTTTTCGATTTTCTCGACGACGGACGCTTCCTGGGAAGAGGTTTCGGCAGAAAGGCCGCCGTCTTTCGATTTGACGGGATCGTCAAGGGATAAGGCCGTGCGGCGCAAATGAAGAGCCCTTTGCTGAAGATGCGTCCGGGCGTGATTCATCATAATACCGCAAAGCCAGGTGGAAAATTGCGCGTCTCCCCGGAATTTTCCGATGGCCCGATAGGTGGAAAGAAAGCCTTCCTGGACAATGTCGCAGGCCTCATCGTAGTTTCCGATCATTCTGTAGACCACATTAAGCATTTTTTTCTGGTGCCTCCTGACCAGAAAGGCGAAGGCTTCCGTATCCCCCTGCCGGCAGCGCGCGACGATTGCGGCATCATCGTCTTCCATGATTTCGTTTCGCACATCCATGAAATCGTGCATTTCCGGCAAGGCGTTTTCTCCCGTTAGGATCTGTGGGGCGAGCAATTCTGCAAATATCAAGTGCCGATGATCGTAACACTTTACCCCGTACGGCGCAATCCCATAAAAACCCCCTGGGCCTGTGGATATATTTATATGAGAAGGCAGAAGTCAGAATGCAGAATACAGAATACAGAAGAAAAACACTATCATGGTTATTCCGGCTCCTGCCTCCTGCCTCCTGCCTCTTGACTCCTAACTTCTGTATCCTCATGCTTTGTTGCGTGCATGACGGGCATGAGTGTTAGCGTCTGACCTTAGCCGGAGGCGGCGGGGCATAGCCGTAGTCGTCCCAGAGGCGGTTGGGGGCCTGGCGCGGCGGTCTTTCGCAGGCGATGACGCCCAGTTTGCAAAGGGTCGAACGCCATTCGTACTTGACGCAGATGGTTTCCACGGCCCTTCTTTCCGGTTCGAAAGCCACAATCCGCGAGGGCGAATATTCGTCGCGGCCGTAACCTGTCCCGGCGCTCTCCAGTTTCTGTTCCGGTTCAGACTGCCTGCCTTTGGATTCCCTCATTGATGAAGAAGGCGCCTCGTCCCTTGCCGCCGATTTATCTGCTGTCCCGGCGGATTTCATTTCCTCGTTTGCGCCCAGGGAGGGCCAAAATCGTGATATGGACGGCTTACAGTGCCGAACTTCCGGATAGACGGCGACGGCAATGATCCCCATGGCGCTTTCATCGCCGAAGGCGGCGGCATAGGATTCGGGGACGTCGGTGAAGTAAAAGCGATTGATCCGGTCCTGGGCCGTCCGCCAGCCGGAATATTCTCCGAATCCGTAGGGTTCGAGAATGTACATCCGTTCATTGTTTTTCAACCATGACTTGCTGCCGCTGATGATATTGCGGCCGTCAACGGCAATGACCAGCCCGACGCGACGGTTCAGACGGTTTCTCACTTCGATTCGGTAGTGGTCGCCTTTACCAGCTTCGGCATAAAATTTTTTTACGTCATGTCTTGTTTTTGCGTGATAAGTGGGCAATATCGTGCCGTCATCGGTAACAATGGATACATCGACGGCGTTTCCGGAGACCATGGCCCCCGCGCTTGACGAAAGGAAAACAAAAAGGATGAAAATGGTTGCGATGTGTTTCATGATCGGTTCCTCCTCCATAATGTATTTTGTAGCTTTAGACAGGAGGAGACCGGAAAAAGTTCCCGGAATTTTTGTCGAGATGATAAGTCAGAGCATCACAGACATGATTGGCAAAATAGTTGCGTCTAAACAACAGGTGAAGCGGATACGCATCCTCTCGAAAGACACACTCCGAAACGCCGACGAATGCATCGGTAAACCCGAAAACTAAGATTTGATAAGTACGGCTGCTGGTCAGGACGGATCAACGAGCCCCCCCCGTCATTCCGGTGAAAACCGGAATCCAGTAATTAAAAAAGAAAACAACCGGCCCGCCGCTTACGCTTTCCTCGCTTCGATAGATATAAAGTGCATTATGTTTCCTTCCCGCAAACTGTCCGGGGCTTCTGTATCGTTCGTGGCAATTCGGTCCAGCGCCTTCCCCCTTCCTGCCACTTCCTTGCTTGTCATTTCGACCGAAGGGAGAAATCCTGAAATCATTAAAGATTTCTCGTCGTCCCGCTTCAGCGGGACTCCTTGAAATGACAGAATTCGACTTTTTACGAAAGTGTCAAGTTTATAACAGATAAACTTTTTTCGTCTTGTTTATCGATTTAATAAGTGATACTATCTTCGTATCTAATCGTCGACCGTTTTTTGAGGGAAACGATGAAACATAAAATCCTATTGTATAATACCGGCCATGATATAATCCAAAGGAGGTTTGTTATGCCCAAACACACTATTCAAAACGACTCCGATGAACACTTCGGGGCCAGGTTGGCAAGACTGCGCACCGGGTCGGGCTTTTCCCAGCGAGACTTAGCCAGGGAGATGGGGATCTCCCAAAGGATGATCGCCTACTATGAAAAGGAAACGACACACCCGCCCACACATTTGCTGCCGTTATTTGCAAAGGCGTTCGGTGTATCTACCGATCAACTGCTGGGAATAGACCCCCTGGATAAAATCGGAAAAACAAGAGATAACCGACTCTGGCGGCGTTTTAGCCAGATAGAAAAAATGGAACCGAAAGAAAAACGCCAGATCATGCAACTGCTTGACACATTTATTGAGAATAACCAGCTTAAGCAAAAATCGCTGTCGGCGTAAAAGGAGATCATCATGAAACTTAAAATCGTCTTGGAACAAGGAATGGATGGCTATATCGTTGCCCGTTGTCCGGCTCTGAAGGGTTGCGTGACACAAGGCCGAAGCGAGGAGGAAGCCCTGAACAATATCAGAGAAGCCATCGAGCTTTATCTTGAAGCAGACCCCGAGGAGGTCCAACGACCGGTCGGGCAATACAAAGTCTGCGAGCTTGCCATATGAACCCTAAACCGCCGTTGATTTCCGGCCGCGACCTCGTGAAAGCCTTCGGGAAAATGGGATATCGAAATGTGAGCCAAAAAGGAAGCCATATCAAAATGAAAAACGACGATACGGGCAGCGTCTCCATTATTCCGGACCACAAGGAACTTGACCGCTGGACGCTGAAGTCCATCCTGAAGGACGCAGAAATTACCGAAGAACAACTGAAAAAATATCTTTAATCAAGCGGAGCGTCTGTGTGCTCGGGCTTCAGCCGCTGGCAATTAAAAGAAAGCAAGCGGCCCGCCGCTTATGCTTTCCTCGCTTCGATAGATATAAAGTGCATTATGTTTCCTTCCTGCAAACTGTCCGGGGCTTCAATATCGGACGTGGCGATTCGGCCCAGCGCCTTCCCCCTTTAAAAATAAAAAGCGGTTTAAGAATAATCTCCCAACCGCTTCCCTATTATATTGTTATTTAAAGATTATTTAGAGTAAGTTAATAAGGTAACAACGTCCCCTTTCCTTTTATTATCCTTTTATTATCCTTTTATATTATATATATATGTTGTCTTCCGCAGGTCCACGCCGGTGTAGGCAAAAGTGAAGTCGGTGTTTTGCGGATTGGTGAGGACGGTCATGCTGCCGTTTTGGTCATAGTCGTAGCGGATGACGCTATTGTCGGGCAGTTTCGTGCTCCTCATCCGCCCCATGTTGTCGTAGGCGAAGGTCACGATTTCATCAAAAATAGTTCTGTCCCCTTTTCTCCGCCCTTTTCTCCACAGTAATGGCAAGGATTAGCAAAGATCAGTTAATATATAGAACCGTCCCCTTTTCTTCCCAGGGCGCTGTCCCTATTTATCCCATTGGTTCCCCTTTTTTCCGAGTAGCGCCACGAGACTCGAAACAGAAAAAAAGCAGCAATGCCGAAAAGCCATCCTCCCAGAATGAAAGCGACTGAACTATCTAATACGAGAGAGTTAAATATTCCAAATCGAGATATTGAACTAATAGTACGATTAATTCCATTTGAGATAAACAAGTTAGCAAAAAATAAGGCAACTGTTGCAATCAATTGTCCAGAAAATGCTCCGATAACCAATATAGATATTTTTGATTTTCTCGTTGTAACGAAGCTAAGCACAACCAATACGCATAATAACAAACAGAAATAAATCATGGTATAAGGTAGCCGCATTGCTTCTAATTTAACAAAAGCATAAAACCATTTTTGTATCGGAGGTAACAACCAAAAAAACAGTAGTATTATAACACTGAATATACTTAAAGATAATCGCCGCCACATTTTTTTACCTCCCGCACGAACTTTTTTCTGCCTGATTGTGCAATATTCCGGGGAAAATTGATCCAGAGATGCCACAAGCACCATACAATGCTCCAGATACAGAGCTCGCACAAGAAAAACCACGGGGATCGCCGAGCTCATCTGCTCGTTGTTTTATAGCATCTTCTTGCTGAGGTGTTGTTTTGATTATAGTTAGATTTACCTCGCTACCCGTTCCCCTGTGATAATTGATATAGTCAACCAGCTTGGCTTCATCCCCCTCAAGAATCCCTCCTGTACCTCGCGTGCTTCCTAGACCTGTCATATAGGAACCAGCAGGATCATATAAAAACGCGTCCTGCCCTGGTGTTCTTATATATAAAGCCGAATGACTTCCAATTCCATGATCATATGTAGTAATAAGTATTGAGACAAGTCCTCGCGGATCCACCCAGTTCACCGGATTATTTGAGACATACCCATACAGATTCACATCCCCGCCGGCGAAGTCGATGGGGTCTTTGGCGGTCCAGCGGCCTAGCAGAAGCAAGGGGTCACCCATTAAAGGCACTTGTCAAGAAAAAACACTACCCCCCTTAACAATAAAATTGTTTTTTTACAGATAAGTTCCTCTGC
>JAFGHS010000051.1 GCA_016930075.1 Deltaproteobacteria bacterium | reverse complement strand
GGCCGCATGAAAAAAGCAGCTAACAATCGCATGCACTCGGACAGCAAAAAGCGGCGCTCCTTCGTCGCTCTGCTTTTTGCTGCCGGTGATGCGAAGCGTTGCCCGAAGATATGAAAATGACATTACGGGAAGAGGTTTGTGACGAATGACGAAAAACTCGCTTAATCAAGGGCTTGCCGCTGCGAAGGCGGCAAAGAAGGACGAGTTCTACACCCAGTACGTTGACATCCAGAAAGAGGTCGAAGCCTACATGGAGTTCGACCCCGACACCTTTCGCGACAAGGTAGTGTACTGCAACGGAAAGGAATGGGGTCAGTCGTTGACTGAGTTGACTAAACCGGCCCGACGATAAAGAAAGAAAATCATCCACTGCAAATATACTTTGAAATGAATTAAGAGATGGGATGTTATATTGCAAATTTGCAGTATTTTAGGTTTTTATCAAGAACTATATATATTCATTATTAGCCGGGAGAAGAAGGACAAATGACTGAATTGATTCCATCGCCGACAGCGGCGCTAGTGAAGGCATCAGACGTCCCCACACTTCTTGATGCGATCAGACCGGCGTGGCAGGCGAAAGACTTAATCAATCGGGTTCGCCGCCTCATACCTGTGGATCCGAGCAGCGCATGCCAAAGGCTCTTCAACGCATCAGTTCACGACCTCCGAGAAAAAGTGGTTGTCGCCGGACTGGATATAGCCATGGAAGCGGCGAAACAACACAAGCTTCCACCAGTCGCTGTGGCTGACGATGTCGAGAACTATCCCACGAGCAAGTTGATCAATCTTGCTTACAGGATGGGGATTCTGAGCAGGCCAGACTGGCGACGGTTGGCGCGTTGTTATGAAATCCGACGGGACCTTGAACACGAGGACGACGAATATGAAGCGGGGGTTGAAGATTGCGTATACATCTTTCAGACCTGCATCAATGTTGTTCTGTCGCAGGATCCTATCCATCTCATTCGCGTCACAGACGTAAAGGAACTGGTGGAGCAGCCTGCCCCGTCGACGCCGGCGCCAAGTCTGCTCCAAGACTATGAGCATGCACCCCAACCCAGACAGGAAGAAATACTCAAGTTCCTTGCCTCTGTCGCGCTGGACAACGGCCAATCCGACTTGGTGCGTCAGAATGCCTTCAGTTTCCTGAACCACTTTGCAGCAATCACTCAAAACGCAGCGCGCCTCACGCTCGCCTCGCACCTCCAGGGGAAGATCACGCGAGGTGGATCAGTTCGCCCGGTTATTCGTGTTGCGTTTGCGTCCGGGACATTACCCTATCTGAAGCAAGCGCATCTCAAGGACTTTTATGCCAGTATCTTGGACCAAATGAAGAAGGTCGGATATAGGTGGGGTGCACACGCGTCTCATGGCGAACTACTACGCTCTTTCCAAGAAGTCGGGGGCCTCATCCATTGCCCCGGCGATGTGAGGAAAGAAATCGTGCTGTGGTTGATGCTCGCCTACCTCGGTGAAGAGGGTGGGCGTACGTCGTATGGCAATGTCCGTCATGTATTCTATAGCAATACGGCCGCACCTCTGGTCGAAGAGATTATTAGAGCATCAGCCAGAGTGGTTCGGCATGACGTGCATGATATGTCCTCATCAAATGCCATTCAGCGAGCCGTGCGGACAGATCATATTCAGCGACGACTTGATTCCATTTTGGACTGGGTTGAAGAAGGAACAGAGGACGGCTAAAAATCGCATGTACGCTAGGAAATGCCGCGGCATTTCCAGCGTCATGCACACGTTCGGCTACTCCAGATGAATACGGAGGTATAATGAAATGGCTAATGAAAAGAAACTTTCACGTTCTAGGGCGTTAGCAGCTAAAGTTCTTTATTCGGCCTTATCGATTTTGCGTGATAGCGGGAAAGAAATGCCAATGCGGGAGCTTATGTCACGTGTCGAACAAGATGTTGATTTAGACAACTGGGATAAAGAGCGCTATGAAAAGTCAGGTTATATTCGATGGGAATCCATCCTTCATTTTTTTAGCATCGATTGTGTTAAAGCAGGCTACCTTATAAAGAAAAAGGGCATATGGTACCTCACACCTGAAGGTGAAGAAGCCTTGAAACTTGGCCCAATTGGGTTTCTAAATTCGGCTGTAGAAGCCTATCGAAAATGGAAGTCGGAACAGCCAGCTGATATTCCTGATGACACTGCTGATGATGCGGCGACAGAAGAAGGTGTTATGGACTTCGATGAAATCGAACAGATAGCCCTGGAGGGACTTGAGCGTTACATAAACAAGAAAAATCCATATGAGTTTCAGGACTTAGTCGCTGCTCTATTGAGAGGGATGGGTTACTACACCCCGTTTGTGGCTCCAAAAGGAAAAGATGGTGGTGTTGATGTTGTTGCCTACCGAGACCCACTTGGAACGGAGTCCCCACGTATTCAGGTACAAATTAAACATCGCGAATCTTCCGCAACAGTTCAAGAAGTAAGGCAGCTCATGGGACTCCTTCAAAAAGAGGGCGACGTCGGAATTTTCGTTTCGACCGGAGGCTTCACTCCAGATGCCAAGGCAACGGCGCGAAGTTCACATATTCACGTAGAGTTGATAGATTTGCCCCGATTCATTGTGCTTTGGCAAGAATTTTATAATAAGCAAACAGACGAGGACAAGAGTATGTTGCCGCTAACTCCAATCTTTTTCTTGGCGAAGGAAGATTAGCCGAACCATTTTCTCCACCTGACTGGTGTTCCGCTAAGCTTCACACCAGACAGGCGAGAAATACGTTGGATTAAAGGATAACTATGGAATCATGGGGTACACATTTTTTAACGTTCTTGTTTGGTGCCGCAATCGGTGCAGCAGGTAATTATTTAGCTTTGAAGTATACGGATCGGCGTCGTGAAAGTGAGGAATCAAAGAAAGAAAAAAATACTTTTAAAAAAATAATAGGTCAGATGCCCGAATTGATTGCTGAGATGAAAGCTGACTTCTTGAGGAAAGAAAATTCATTGGTAAGAGAATTTTTCGTGCTTCCGCACGATAAGATACCATGCAACAGTGAAAAGCCCCGATTCTTTTACTATGAAAACGAGCATCAAGATCTAAAAAATAAAATCGAAATATTGGAAAATCGTGGGTACATTATAGATGTGTCAAACTCAAATACACCAATTTATAGGTTAACGGAGGAGTTTGGGGATTTGGTTCTGCATTCATAAAAATCCAACAAGGCAATTCAGCGAACGTCTTGCAGTTGCCGCTGATTTCGGCGTTAGCTGCACAAAAACATACATAGAGGAAGTATCTGAAACATGGCGAATGAAAGAATAACAGAAAACCTTGTTCGTGATATTTTGAGAGATTTGAAATACTACGATAATAAAGGTACTCAAATTGAAGAACAGAAAAGCCAGATAGAAGAAGTTAAAAAACTACTAAAAGGGGCAAGCAAAACAGGCAAAGGTGGAATTGGTGCCCCGGAATTTATCATTTCCGCAAAGGGAACACCAGATTTCCTGATAATTTTTGAATGCAAGGCTGATACAAAGCATCACGAAACCAAAGATAGGGATAAGCCAGTTGAGTATGCTGTCGATGGTGTTTTGCACTATGCAAAAAAACTATCGAAGTCATTCAATGTAATTGCTGTTGCAGTCAGTGGCCAGTCTAAGTCAATTTTGAAAATTTCAAATTTTATATGGCCCAAAGGGTCAACTGAACCAAAAGAACTTACAAACAAATCAGGCGGTCAAATAATAAATATTGGGAAGGAAAGGGGTCAGTCGTTGACTATTGACTGAGCCTTCACGATGGGAAAATCGGCCTCAGCAAATATGCTTTGAAATGACTTAAGAAAAGGGGTTTTAT
>JAFGHS010000050.1 GCA_016930075.1 Deltaproteobacteria bacterium | reverse complement strand
GGAGAAATCCTGAAATCATTAAAGATTTCTCGTCGTCCCGCTTCAGCGGGACTCCTCGAAATGACAGAATTCGACTTTTTACGAGACGAACATGGATTGCTTGATATAAGAATTCGGTTATTGTATAAACCCACCAGATTGATCACGACAAAACAACATAAAGAGGCAGCCCATGACTACATTAGAAGACAACGGAAAAACGGCGGCGGAAAAGAGTCCCCCATCCGCAGGCGGGGAATCCGAAACGAATTCCCTGCGTCCTGAACTTGCCGAGGTGATTAAGCGGCATTCATACGGCCTGGATGAAAACCGCCCTGACGCGGTGGCCAAACGGCTGGCGAAAAACCAGCGCTCGGCCCGCGCCAATATTGAAGATCTGTGCGATGAAGGCCGCTTCATTGAATACGGCGCCCTGACCATGGCCGCACAGCGCGGACGGCGCACCCTCGATGATCTCATTGAGAAGACGCCGGGGGACGGCATGATCGCCGGTCTCGGATCGGTCAATGGTTGCCTTTTCCCGGAAGACAAGGCCCGATCCATGATCATCGCCTATGATTATATGGTTCTGGCCGGCACTCAAGGTTTTTTTAATCACAAAAAAATCGACCGCATGCTGAAACTGGCCTACGATGAGCGCCTCCCACTCATTTTTTTCGCCGAAGGCGGCGGCGGCAGGCCCGGTGACGTCGATGCCGGCGGAGTTCAGGTCGCGGGCCTGGATCTGTCCACCTTTGCCTCCTTCGCCGGCTTGAGCGGCCGGGTCCCTGTCATTGGTCTCAACTCGGGCTACTGTTTTGCGGGCAACGCAGCACTTCTGGGCTGCTGCGACGTCATCATCGCCGCGAAGAATTCGAGCATCGGCATGGGCGGGCCGGTGATGATTGAAGGCGGCGGGCTCGGCGTCTTCCGGCCGGAAGAGGTTGGCCCCATGGACGTGCAAACACAAAACGGCGTAGTGGACATCGAGGTGGCCGACGACATCGAGATGGTCGCCGTCGGGAAAAAGTACCTTTCCTATTTCCAGGGCCCTGTCTCCCAATGGGATGCAGCCGATCAGACGGCTCTTCGAAAGCTGATCCCGGAAAACCGGCGCCGCGTGTATGACGTGCGGACGATTATTAAAACCCTTGCCGATACGGACTCGTTTCTGGAACTGCGGGCCCGGTTCGGCCTCGGCGCGGTTACGGGCCTTTTGAGGATCGAAGGCCGGCCCATGGGCGTTATCGCCAACAACTGCAAACACGCAGGAGGCGCCATTGAAGCGGATGATGCGGATAAAATCGCACGCTTCATGCAATTATGCAATGCCCACGGCCTGCCGATCCTGTCCCTCTGCGATACGCCGGGATTCATGGTCGGACCGGAAATCGAGGAGTGCGCCCAGGTCCGACACGTCTGCCGCATGTTCGTCGTCGGCGCCCACGTCAGCGTCCCTTACTTTACCGTCGTCCTGCGCCGGGCCTACGGCCTCGGCGTCATGGCTATGGCCAAGGGCGGTTTTCACGAGTCCCTCTTCACTGCTTCCTGGCCGACAGGCGAATTCGGCGGCATGGGCCTCGAAGGGGCCGTCAGGGCGGGTTATCGAAAAGAGCTTGAGGCCGTCAAAGACCCGCAGGAGCGCGAAGGGCTTTTTGAAAAGCTCGTCGCGCACTCCTATGAACGGGGAAAAGCCATCAATGCGGCCGCCCATCTGGAAATCGACGCGGTCATCGATCCGGCGGACACGCGAAAATGGATCATGCAGGGACTACGGTCCGTTCCCGCCGGACATGCCGGAGAACCCGGCCATGCGTTTGTTGACCCCTGGTAAGTCCGTGGGACTGAAAAAGAAACCTTGCTTATAAATTATTGATTGACTTTATCGGCAGATAGCAATAGGTGAAGCGATAAAAAAAACAGCCTGTGCCGTTATCACGAAAAGACTCCGGCGGTAAAATCGGGGGAAAGGTTCTTGATCTCCCCTTGTAAGGGGACAGGGGCCGTGTGGCATAAGGACAAAAGAAAACAGAGCAATAATGATTATGACGGCAAAAGAAATGAGAGCAAAGAGAAGAAAACTGGTCGCCGACTGGGAAGCCCTGATGCGGACGTTTATCAAGCCGGAAAACGAAGCGACCAAAACCATCCTGCTCAAATATATGGAGCCCATCCTCTTCGGTCTGCACAGCTTCTTAAACAAACACGTCGGCATCACCGAGGAAGTCAGCATCAAGGAGCTGGCCGATCAATACAAAAACAGCCGCATCAATCCATACCCGGAAAAGAAGCTGGCCGACGTCATCACCGATCTCATTGAAAATATTGCCCCCCATGCCGTCAACATCGCCTCGCCGTATTTTGTCGGCCACATGACATCGGCAATCCCGTTTTTCATGGTACACCTGAAAACCATTACGGCCGCTCTGAACCAGAATGTGGTGAAGCTGGAAACATCCAAGGTCGTATCCGTCGTCGAGAAGCAGGTTTTGGCAAAAATCCATCGCCTCATCTATCGGAAAGACGATCCGTTCTACGAAGAACATATTCAAAACCCCGACACCACCTTGGGCTGTTTCACGGACGGCGGCACTCTGGCAAACACGACGGCCATGTGGGTCGCCCGAAACGCCGCCATGCCAAAGACAGCGGGCTTTAAAGGCATAGAAAGCGAAGGACTGGCGGCGGCCTACCGCTATTACGGTCTGGAAAGATGCGTCATTCTGGTGTCCCGATTGGGGCACTATTCCTTATCCAAGGCCTGCGGACTTCTCGGCATCGGCAATGAAAACCTGATTCCCATAGATGTGGACAACCGAAACAAAATCAATATCAAACAGCTCAGACAGATCATCAGGCAACTGGAAAAAGAAAAAGACCGGACGAAAATCATGGCTGTTGTCGGCATTGCCGGCACAACGGAAACGGGAAATATCGATCCGTTGAGGGAACTGGCCGACATTTGCGCAGAAAAGAAAATTCATTACCATGTGGATGCGGCCTGGGGCGGGCCGACCCTCATGTCGGATAAATACGCCCATCTGCTGGACGGCATCAAATATGCGGATTCCGTCACTATCGACGGACACAAGCAGTTCTATATGCCCATGACCTGCGGCATGGTCTACTTCAAAGATCCCCACAGAATGGACCATATCGCCTATCACGCCCGCTATGTGAACCGGCCCGGCTCCGTTGATCTGGGCATCAAATCGCTGTCGGGCTCACGGGAGGCCAATTCCCTCATCCTCGACAGCACCCTGAAAATCATGGGGAGCAAGGGATTTGCCCTCCTCATCAATCACGGCATAGAAACGGCCAGGGAATTTGCCAAAGAGATAAAAAAACGCCCTTTATTCCAGCTCATATCCCCACCGGAACTGAATATTCTAACCTACCGCATCTGTCCTGAGTATCTGCAGAAACAATTCCCGGCGGCAAACCAGGCGGAAAAAAACGAAATCAATGAAACGATGAATTATATCAATCAGAATATCCAGCGATGTCAGCGCGAAGCGGGAAAAAGCTTCGTTTCCCGTACGACGCTGCAGCTGAAACGCCTCTTCAACCGGGACATCGTCGTATTTCGCTGCGTCATCATGAATCCCATGACGGATAAAAAAATCTTGAACGATATTCTCGACGAGCAGGAAGAAATTTTTAATTATCATTTTCAAGACATTTTACTGATGGGATCAGGCCGTTTAAAATTGACGGCCAAATGATCGGCAAGGTATTTTCGGCATTCAATGATTTTACTGCCGCCATCCCTGTTTTCATCCTTAATTTTCTCAATTAAAATCTTATAGCTGTCTCTTTTTTTTTGCCTCATGCAACCGCGGCTGATGGCTGCCCGTTCGAACGAAATGACAAAAAACTCATTACAATAGAGTCTCTTCGTATTTCATTTCGTAATTTCTGTATCCTATCGACCGAAAGGAGATAACTATTCCCGGCTTAAGTCCATTCAGATTGCTCATCCCGCTTCGGCGGGATTCGAAATGACAATACGTAACCGAATTTTTAACCGCTTTATTTCATAAAAAAAGGGGGCCGTGTCGACATTTTTAAAAAAGTCTACACGGCCCCTTGCGCAATGTCGGCCGCCCGTCCGGCGGTTGTTTCGTCATAATATTGATGACCGCCCTGCCGGTGTCTTTCCCCTGTCCCTTAAGGAAGGGACCAGGAAATTATATTTTTTCCTGCCTGTCAGTTCGCCATATCGTTCAAGATCGCCCGGCCGGGATAGGCAGCCCTTTCCAACTCATCAAGGACGTTCTGAAGCTGAGACAGCGGCGCGCGCCTGCTGATATGGCTTTTCACCTTGCCGTCGGCGCACAGTTGCACCAGTTCCCGCATTTCCTCCACCGTACCGACGGCCGACGACATGATGATCGGATCTCTGCTGAGCAGCTCCAGCGGGTTGATTTCGATCCCGCCTTCGCTTTCCGCCGGCATGCCGACACTGACAAATATGCCGCCCTGCCTCATGAGCTTCAAACCCAGTGCAAAACCGGCAATCTTCGGCGTGAATACAACGCTGCCGTATACTCCCCCAGCCAACTCTTCCTTGACAAACCGGCGGGCGTCCGCGGCATCGACAGCATAATCCGCACCCAGGTGATTTTTAATGAAATCAATTTTATCCTGTCCCACGTCCACGCCGAGAACTTTAAAACCGAAGGCTTTGGCGGACTGAACGGCATAGTGGCCGAGGCCGCCCGCTGCGCCAACGATAGCAATCGGCTTGCCCGGTACAACGCCGAACTTGAGGAATTTTTTTACGGCGCTGTAACTGGTCAGGCCGCCGCAGGCCAGGGAGACCTCTTCGTTGCTGACAGCTTCCGGCAGCTTGACCAATGCTTTCGCCCATAGGGATACGTATTCGGCGTAGACGCCCCTGACGCCTTTGGCCTGCCTGCAAAGCCGGGGTCTGCCGCTGAGACAGAATTCACAGGCGCCGCACCAGTAAGCGCCGCCTGCGCCGCCCAGGCCAAGGATGACCCGGTCGCCGATCTGGAAGTATTTATCAGCTCCGGGGCCCAATGCTTCGATGATACCGATACCCTCGTGCCCCACGGGGGTCGGAAAAGACCGGATAAACCGCGGCCAGTCTCCTTTCACCAAGTGTACGTCGGAATGGCAGACGCCTGCAGTTATAATCTTCACCAACGCTTCTTCGAACGCCGGTACAGGCTTGGGCACATCTTGAATCTCCAATCGATTGCCTTCTAAAATCATTGCTGCCTTCATGTTTTGACTACCTCCTGTCGTATTTAAAATAATTTATCCTGTCATTCCGGACATAATCAGGAATTCAGTTCTATGATCCCACCCAAGCAGGACCGGATTCCGGCTTTCGAGACGGTGTCACAATAAAAGACTTTTTCATTCCGAGTCCCGCAGCGGCGGGATAAGGAATCTGACCTTGTTCATATCATTAAACAACAAGATTTCTCCCCCGCAACATGCGGGGGGGCGAAATGACTAAAAACGAATTTCGACGCAGTCTCTCCGCCGGAATGACGTTTGTATTTTCTTGACTTGAATCTCGATTCTACGCTTGGGCCTGGGCCTCAAGGATCTCGAGCAGATAGCCGTCCGGGTCTTTCGCCAGGCCGACGACGGCATTGCGCAGCTCCGGCACCGGTTCCGCATCGCGGACGATCTCCAGACCTTCCCCGCGGATTTTTTCGATGCACGCCTTCGGGTCCGTCACATAAAACACCAGTTTGACCGGAAGATTTTTGTAATTGGGATCGGACCCGTCAACATAATGCATCAGCACGACCGATGCCCCCTTTTCGCCCTCAAGATTCAAGACTATTTCATGCATGTGGGGCAGCTTTAACTTCCAGAGCTTCTTCATCCCGAAGACGTTCATATAAAAATCCGCCGACCTTTTCAGATCGCTCACGCCGATGCCCGTAGCGCCCATATAGTTGCTCATCTGCATGCTTTGGTTCTCCTTATTCTAGTATTTTGCCGCTTCATCATACAATTCCGGCCTCGGCAGCGACAGGATCAACTCCTGGATGGCCCGATAGGCTTCCAGGGCTTCGCCGGGTAAATCCCCGACGGAGACAAATGCGCCCTGCTCGTGCAGGCTCTCCGGCAATTTCTTCATATCGACGGCCCTGGGGTTGATGCCGGCTTTTGCGACCAGGACCGAAGCCGTTCGTGCCTTGGTGGTTGCCCAACGGGTCGCCATCGCCGCCGCGGAGCATGGGATCGCAAAAGGTAAACATGACCTGGTAGACACTGGGTCTGCAGGCCGCCCAGACAGCCGAACCGCTCGATGATCACCGTCCTGGCGCCCGACCGGCCCGCGGCCAATGCCGCGCCAATCCCGCCGGTCCCCCGCCGACAACAATAACATCCGCTTCACAGTAAACATCGATCTCTTTTTGGGGTTCCACATACTTCTGCATAAACATGTCTCCATTCTATTAATCTCATAAGCTCATAAGTTCTGGCAACGGCTATTGCTTCATCAGCCTGAGCAGCTCTTCGGACGACATGGATCCCGGTGGCAGTTTCTCCCGGGCGATGCGGTTTGCCGTTGTCTGCAATAAACGATTAACCGGCGTCGGCACACCGTGCAGACGTCCGAGGAGGCATATCTCGCCGTTGAGCCAGTCTGCCTCGATTGAACCGGTGCGGCGCATGGCGCTTTGCCATGAGGAGCTTCCCCGTGTCCGTCCCTCGCCAATCGGTTTTATGGTAATCAGATTTCCCCGGCGGTTGCGGACTTCTTCATCTGTGGCATAGTCGATGCCCGCTGCCTGGTAACAGGCGATGGCCTCTTGCCGCGCCGCCCTCAGAATCTCTCTGCCGTCCGCTTCATTTCCACAGATCACCTGAAAGGCGTTCGTCAGATTCATCAGCAATTTGGCGTATTTCTGACGCATGACGGCGGCATCGGCCAAGGCGCTGAAGCCGCCATCCCGCAGATCGGCGCAGATCATTTCCGTTGTTGAATCAATACCGGCAGGATAACGCCCCGTATCCAATATCCCCGGAACCGGCGCGAAATTCTGCTCCACAACGCCCGGCGCCATATGCATGGCCGGCAGGATGACAAGCATGGCATAGACATTTTCAAACCGCCGCAGAGCCGTCCGTTCATTGACCACGCCGTTCTGGGTGCAGACCACCGGCAAGACATCGCCCGCTGCGGCTCTGAGCGCCGTAACCGCCGCTTCCGTGTCCTGCGATTTCATGCCGAGGATGACCGCATCGCCCTCCTGAAAACGGATTTCTGCGGGTCCGGATACGGCAGGTATGCGGAAGGTCTCCGTCCATTCCGGCGTTTCGAGCTTTAGCCCGTGTTCATGAATGGCCTCCAGATGCGGACCGCGCGCGATGAGGATAACCTCCTTGCCGGCCCTGAACAACCGGGCGCCGATAACGCCGCCGATGGCGCCGGCGCCGTAGATGATGTATCGCATTTCTTGTTCCCCCCATACGTGAAGCGTGAAATCCGTCGTTCGTGGTGCGTCGCTCGTCTTTCGTGATGCGCAGAACATGATCCACATTCTGCGCTCCACGCTTCACGCTTCCCGCTTCACGAGATACGCTTCACGTTCTCCTCAGGCTGCGTCTTTTTCATCGACAATATAGCGCTGGAGATCCAGGTAATCCACCGTAATTGCCATGACTTCATTGAGATAATAGTCCCGTTTTATGCCTCTTTTGACGTCCCGGTTCGTATCATCCGGTCCGTTTTCATCTTCCCGCTCCGCGTTAAACGCCGCCCGTTCTTTAAGAAATTTTGCCTCATGAAGATTGACGGTTTTCCGGTTTTTCTGCACCTTATAAAGCTCAATATTCTGAACAACCTTCCGGAATTTCTCGGAGGCCTTCACGCGGATATCGGAGCGCCGCCGGAGTTGATCCAGCCAATCCTTGTTGACATTGCCGAATGTCATAAAACGTTGCGGCGGTACCTTGTCGAAGGGCACAGCGTATTCGAGGTCCGATTCGCCGACATCAAGATGGGTGGTCAGCGACGGCAGTTCGATATCCGACCGGACGCCCCTTTTTTGCACGCTGGCGCCGCTGGGCCGGAAGAATTGCTGCGTCGTGATTTTCAGGGAGCCCATTTTTGTCTGCGGATTCAACAGGCGCGATCTCAGGCGATCCAGATCGATCAGATTCTGCACGGTTCCCTTGCCGTGCGTGGCCTCATCGCCGACAACAAGGCCCCGTTCGTAATCCTGTATGGCGCCCGCAAGAATCTCGCTGGCACTGGCGCTGAACTGGCTGGTCATCAGGACCAGCGGACCCGACCAGACCATACGCTCATCGGGATCCGGATGGGGATAAATGCGGCCCTCCGCATCTTTGACCTGCAGGACAGGACCATCCATAATGAAAAGCCCCGTCAGATTGATTGCCTCAGGCAGCGACCCGCCGCCGTTTCTCCTCAGATCGAGGACGACGGCATCTACGCCTTTTCGCTTAAAATCCTCCAGGATTTTCCGTACGTCCCGCGTGGTGCTTTTATAATCGGCTTGTCCCTTGTTGGCGCCTGCCGCATCCATGTAAAAACTGGGCAGATCGATGACGCCTATTTTGACGGCCCGGCCCTTCCCGTGATGCCCGGCTTCAAAGATTTCACCCTGGGCGTCCCGGTCCTTCAACTCGATCTTTGCCCGTTTGATTGTGATGAGCTTTTGCTCATCCTTGACGGTGAGGACCTGGAGGCGAACGATCGTATCGGCCTTTCCACGGATCATCTTGACGACATCGTTTAACTTCATATCAACCACATCATGCACTTCGCCGTTTATTCCTTCCCCGACGCCGATAATCTTGTCCTCCACCTTCAACCGGCCGTCGCGGTCCGCGGCCCCGCCGGGGATGATCTCTTTGACGATCGTATAGCCGTCCACGGAATTCAGGGATGCGCCGATCCCTTCCAGCTCAAGACGCATGGCAATTTCAAAATTCTCTGTTATGCGCGGCGACATATAGACCGAATGTGGATCGAAGGCCGTCGTCAGGGCCGTCAGATAGATGCCTGAAAGCTCTTCATTATCCGTCTGGTGCATCTGCTTGGCAAAGCTCCGGTAGCGGCGGAGCAGACGTTTTTCCGGTGCCATCGTATCGCCCGATTCGGCCTTGCCCATGGCCTTATCGGCCCTGAGAAGCAAAATCTCATATTTCAGCCTCTGACGCCAGCGATCACGGGCTTCTGCCGGCGTCCGGGCATACGTGATCAAATCTTTGGCGATCACCATTTCCTCGTCGCGGCTGAAATCCTGCGGCGCTGCAAGCAGGCTCTCAATGGTCCGGATGCGTTCGTCGATGCGGACCCGGTATGTCCTGAAGACTTCATAGGCAAAGCCGATGTCGCCCTGCTCGATCATCCCGGCCAGCTTTTCTTTCTGGCGGCTGAATGCATCAATGTCGGATTGATAAAAGAAAACCTTTTGCGGATCGAGGGTCTGGAAGAAATTCCGGAAGCAGCGCTCCGAAATCTCTCTATCCAGCAAGTGTCCCGAAAGATGTTCGCTTTTCATAAGGGCTGCTACGGTTTTAGCGATCAGTTTGTCGGAGCTGCCGGGATAGATGGATTTGGCCCAGGGGCTGGACGCAAATATAACCAGAATCACCCCCGCCAAAAAGGCACCGCCGACAGACCATAAGAATCTTCTTTTTTTTAAAAATGACATGGATTAAACCCCAAAACACAAAACCCCGAAGGACGGCAAAAGGTCTGTAGATTTTATTCTCAACTCAAACACCGGTGCACGATACACACAACATGATCATAATTCAAGAAGAAAGGCGGCTCATCATAAAGTGGACGGCTATACCGATAATCCATGCCGGGTCGGCGGTTCAGCCCCGCCAATCTTTATTTTGCAAATTATGTGAAGTTTCTGTATTTTTACCGCATCATTATCCATGGAAAGGATATTTTTGTCAATGAGCCAGGAAAAACCTTCATTATGGAAACGATTCGTCGCCATCGCCCAGCCCTATTTTTTCCCCCTTATTCCCCGCGGCGGCTGGGCCATGCTGCTGCTCCTCGTCATGCTTTTGATCTTTCTTTTCGGCGTCCTGTTTTTGACCGTTTCAGGTCTTATTGTTACCGTCAATTACTTCGCCCCCGATCTGGTCTCAAAAACGGCCGGCGGCCTGCTGGGTATGGTAACAAATGCGTTCACATCCAAAGCCTGGATGATCGTCATCGGCATTCTTATCATCCCGGCGGCCTGCTTTATTTTTTTTGGCGGACACCTTAAGAATCGCCGGCGGGCCTGGACGCTTCTGGCAATCGTCCTTATTTTATCCCTGTCCGTGACAGGCATAAACGTCGCCTTCAGCTACATCGGCAATTACTTCACCAACGCCCTGGTGAAAAAAAACCAGGACATGGCCTATACGTTTGTGGCCGTCTATTTTGCCGGCTTCCTCATCGGCATCCCCATCGTCGCCTTCTATCATTACGTGCAGAACTACCTGGGCATGCGGTGGCGGGAATGGATGACGGGGGACTTCCTGGAAAAATATTTCAAAAACCGCAGCTACTATGAAATAGAGATGGAAGGCCGCATCGACAACCCCGATCAGCGGATCATGGAGGACGTCCGCTCCTTCACCCGTACGTCCCTGGCCTTTCTTCTTGTGATTCTGGGCGCCGTCATGGACATCGTCTCCTTCTCCGGGATCCTCTGGTCGAAATCAACCCTGCTGGTGGGCGTCGTCCTTGGCTACTCCCTTATCGGCACGGCCCTTACCGTCCTGATCGGCCGCCGCCTTGTCCGCCTCAATTTCAATCAACTGCGGTACGAGGCGGATTTCCGCTACTCCCTCGTCCATGTGCGGGACAACGCGGAATCCATCGCCTTTTATCAGGGGGAAAAGCCGGAGGTGGAAACGATCGCCGAGCGCTTCCGCAATGTCCTGGGCAACTTCAATCTCCTCATCGGCTGGCAGCGGAACCTGTCGTTTTTCACCACGGCCTACAGCTACCTGCCCGTGGTTCTGCCTTTCCTGATTTTATTTCCCCCCTATTTCAGCGGCAAGATTGAATATGGAGACATGGTGCAGGCCAATTTCGCCTTTCTCCAGGTTTACGGCGCCCTGTCTCTCATTGTCTCACAAATCGAGCAGATCACCAACTTCGCCGCCGGCGTTGAGCGTCTTTCCGCCTTCTCCGACGCCGTCGAACCGGGGCAGCGGGAGGCGGGAGGCATTGCGTCGGCCGAAGCGGACCGATTCGCTTTAAACGATTTAACCCTCCGGACGCCGAACAAAGAGCGGACCCTCTTTTGCGACCTGACTGTGGACCTGCCCGTAAAAGACAACCTGGTCATTGTCGGCTCAAGCGGCGTGGGAAAAAGCTCACTCCTGCGCGCCGTCGCCGGCTTGTGGACCCAGGGCAAAGGCGCCGTCAGGCGCCCGGCCCTGAAGGATATCTTCTTTCTCCCCCAGCGCCCCTACATGCTTCTGGGAACCCTGCGGGATCAGCTCATCTATCCGCGGGCGGAGCGTCAAGTCTCCGATGCGGAGCTGTCGGACGTTTTAAAGCAGGTCAACCTGGAAGGGCTGCCGGAACGGGTCGGCGGATTCGACACGGCCCTGGATTGGGCGGACGTTCTGTCTCTGGGCGAGCAGCAGCGCCTGGCCTTCGCCCGCCTCCTTGTCAACCGGCCGAAATTCGCCGTTCTTGACGAGGCCACCAGCGCCCTCGATATGGACAACGAAGCCAACCTCTACGGCAAGCTCAAGGAAATGGGCATCCATTACATCAGCGTCGGCCACCGGAGCAGCATCCTGAACTATCACCATTACGTGCTCAATTTGCAGGGCCCCGACGCCTGGCAGTTGATGCCCGTTAAGGATTATCAGGAAGCCCGCACCGGGGCGTGAGCGGTTGCATTGCACCCGAAATAACCGATGACATTGCAGGACATGGAAAAGCTTTTTTAATAGCATAGCATCCGGACTTTAAAAAAGTCGTTAAACTTGACAGGCTCGTTTTTATAATCCCACAGCCCATTACCATTATCATTTGTCTTATTCTTTGTTATATCGTATAAGTCCGAGTGAACTGAATATCGATAAATCTTCAATAAGGGGGAAGAGATGAAGTATGTCCGTTTAGGAAAAACTGGTTTGCGGGTATCGCGAATTTGTTTAGGCTGCATGAGTTATGGCGAAAGCAAGTGGCATGGTTGGGCGCTCGGCGAAGAGGAGTCCCGTCCGTTCATCAAGAAAGCCCTGGAAGCGGGTGTAAACTTTTTTGACACGTCAGATTCGTACTCGCTGGGAGAAAGCGAACGCGTCGTAGGTCGCGCCCTGAAGGACTTCGCCAGGCGGGAAGAGATTGTCCTGGCCACGAAAGTTTTTGCTCCCATGGGCGAAAAACCGAACCGCATGGGCCTGTCCAAAAAGTACATCATGCATGCCATAGACGATTCTTTGCAGCGGCTGGGCATGGATTACGTCGATCTTTATCAGATTCACCGCTGGGACAGCCGAACGCCGATCGAAGAGACCTTGGAAGCCCTTCATGACGTGGTCAAGGCCGGGAAAGCGCGTTACATCGGTGCATCGTCCATGTACGCCTGGCAGTTTTCCAAAGCGCTGTACACGGCGGAAAAGCACGGATGGACCCGCTTCGTCTCCATGCAAAACCACTATAATCTGATTTATCGTGAAGAAGAACGCGAGATGCTGCCGCTTTGCCGCGAACAGGGCATCGGCGTCATCCCCTGGAGCCCGTTGGCGCGAGGATTCCTTGCCGGAGGACGGACGGCTGAAAACAGGGGCGAGACAAGCCGCTCCCAAAACGACAAGTCCATGCACAACATGTACTTTCGGGACAGCGATTTTACGATCGCCAATCGCGTCGCCGAACTGGCTTCCCAACGCAGCGTGAGCCGCATGCAAATCGCCCTGGCCTGGATGCTGCATCAACAGGACGTCACAGCGCCCATTGTCGGTTCGACCAAGTTGCAGCATCTCGATGAGGCCTTTGCTGCCATCGACATCAAGCTGTCTCCGGAGGAGCTGCTGTTTCTGGAAGAGCTTTATCAACCACACCCGATTTTAGGGCATTAATTCTCTTTGCATTACGAACCTGAGGACGCCCTCTAATTCCCTCCCCTGACTGTTGAATTTTGTCTTTACAGTAGGCTTTCAATCATAGTAAGGGATCGGTAATTTATTTCGAGTTAAAAACATTATGGAGGACCTATGAACACAGATGAGAAATACCGGGCGGTGGCTGAAACGATCAGCAGCAGGGGCGCTTCCGATACGCTGGTAGACATTATTAAAGAGCTGGTGAAGGAAGATCAGCTTGACCTGCTTTTGACTTTTAAGAAGAGCAAGTCTCAGAGCATCGATCAGTTGAAGGAAGCAAGCGGATTGTCGGAGGAAGAAGTCCTGGAGAAGACCAGCGCCCTGGCTAAAAAAGGCGTCATCTTCAACCAGCCGAACTCGGCAGGCGTCCTCGTATTTCGCCTGCTTCCTCTGGCCAATGTCGGCATTTTCGAATACACCTTTATGAAAAAACTGACCTACACGGAGGAAGAAAAACGTCTGGCTGCTTTATTCACCAAACTTTTTTCTGAAAGGGGGGGACTCAATGCGATTAAGCCGGAACAGTGGGCGGAAATCATCAAGGTCATCCCGCCTCCTGATCGGACGGTTCCTATCCGGACGAACAAGGCAACCGGCAAGCGTACGGTCATAGACATCAATGAAGAAGTAGCCCAGGATGCGGCGGACCGGATACTCCTGACGGGCGACGTGAAGGAACTGATCGAGAAGTTCGATGAGATTGCCGTGGGTTACTGTTTCTGCCGCCAGCACAAAGACACGGAAGGCAAGCACTGCAAGCAGACGGACCTGCGGGAGACCTGCTTTACCTTCGGCAAGTCGGCGCGCTTCACCACGGAAAACGGCTTCATGCGCATGATCGACAAAAAAGAGGCCCTGGAGATTCTCATGAAATCGGAGGAGGACGGTCTGGTCCACAAGGCCTACCATCCCAATTTCGACATCACCAAGGATGAGACGAGCATCTGCAATTGCTGCAAGGACTGCTGCGGGAATTCGACCCGATTCGTCGTCAATGTTGCCACCTATCTGTCCCATGTGGACCCGGACATCTGCAAAGGCTGCGGGACATGCGCGATCCGCTGCCATACGGATGCCATCAAACTGGGCGAAGACGGCGTTTCGCACGTCGATCCTGATCGTTGCATCGGCTGCGGCGTGTGCGCACATTTTTGTCCGGCCAATGCGATTACCCTGAGCAAGACGCCTCCCCGGACCGTGCGGGTCGTCATTACGCGCCCCGAATAGGTTTTTACGAGAATACAGAAGTCAGAATTCATAATTCAGAAGAAAATCAATATCATGGTTATTCCGG
The DNA here is from genome assembly GCA_016930075.1 of Deltaproteobacteria bacterium. Lineage (GTDB taxonomy): Bacteria > Desulfobacterota > Syntrophia > Syntrophales > JAFGHS01 > JAFGHS01. The sequence goes on along the minus strand of JAFGHS010000050.1, from coordinate 86,749 downwards.
CTCCTGACTCCCGGCTTCTGTATTCTCATGCTTTGTTGTGCCCGCGACGGGCATGAGTGTTCGTATTAAGGAGAACATAAGGATATGACGGATATGCGCCTGCTTGCGGCCAATCGCGGCGAGATTGCGGTTCGCATCCTCCGCGCCGCTGCGGAAATGGGAATATACACGGTTGCCGTCTATTCCGAAGACGACAGCCGGTCTTTGCACATCAAGAAAGCGGACGAAGCGAGAGCCCTGAGGGGTCAGGGCGCCGCCGCTTATCTGGACATAGAGCAAATCATCGGCACGGCAAAAGCGTCGGGCTGCAACGCCATCCATCCAGGCTACGGGTTCCTCAGTGAAAACGCGGCGTTTGCGAGGCGCTGCGAGGAGGAGGGCATTGTCTTTGTCGGCCCCCGTGCCGAGCTGCTGGACCTCTTCGGCCACAAACTCCAGGCGAAAGCCGCAGCGCGGCAAAATAATGTCCCTGTCCTGCCCGGCACCTACGGCGCCACAACGGTTAATGTGGCGCAGGAATTCAGGTCATTTCTCCCCGAAGGCAGCGCCCTTATGATCAAGGCCGTGGCCGGCGGCGGCGGCCGCTGCATCAAAGAAGCCTGGCAGTTTGAGGATATCGAAACTGCCGTGAACCGCTGCCGCTTTGAGGCGCAGCAGGCCTTCGGCAACGGCGATGTCTACGTCGAACAACTGATTCCCAGAGCCCGCCACATTGAGGTGCAGATCATCGGCGACGGAACCGGCGCCGTCTCGCACCTTTGGGAAAGGGAGTGCAGCATCCAGCGCCGACACCAGAAGCTGATTGAATGCGCCCCCAGTCCCGGCCTGCCCGAAGGGCTCCGGCAAAACATCATCGACGCCGCATGCCGTCTGGCGGCCAACACCAGGTATAACAATCTCGGCACGTTTGAATTTCTGGTGGACGTCGATGACATCAAAGACGACGGCGCCTTTGCCTTTATTGAAGTCAACCCCCGCTTGCAGGTCGAACACACGGTGACGGAAGAGGCGACGGGACTGGATCTGGTGCAGATTCAGCTGCGCCTGGCCCAGGGCGCCACCATCGCGGAACTGGGGCTGGAACAGAACCATATTCCCAGACCGAAGGGATTCGCGATCCAGGCGCGGGTGAATATGGAAACGATGGACAAAGACGGCGTTCCCCAGCCCGCGGGGGGCATCCTCAGCGCCTTTGAGATTCCTTCGGGGGCCGGCATCCGGACCGACACCTTCGGATACCGCGATTACCAAACGAGCGCCCGGTATGATTCGCTCCTGGCCAAGGTGATCTGCCACACGCATTCAGACCGGTTTTCCGAGGCCGTAAACAAGCTCTATCGCGCCCTCGGCGAATTCAGGATTGCGGGCGTGCCGACAAACATCCCGTTTTTGCAGAATATCTTAAGCCATGACGCCGTCCGGGCCGGGGATTTATACACCCGGTTTATGGAGGATCACGCCGGGGAATTGCTCGCACAGGAGGACGGAAGCCACCGCCGTCTTTATTTTGAAAACGACGTGGATGCGCGTTTTGCCGGCGCCGCCGTGGATGATGCGGACCCGCTGGCGGTCCTGCAGCACGGCAAGGCCACGCGCCAACTGGCAGACGATGACGCTTCCTCAACGTATATTGCCGATGAAACGGCCATGAAATCGCCGGACGGCCTCATCATCGTCCGTTCCCGGATTCAGGGAACGATCTGGAAAATTGAAAAGCTCTCCGGCGATACGGTGCAGGCAGGCGAAATCATCCTCATCATGGAAGCCATGAAGATGGAGCATGAGTTGCAGGCGCCCGTAAGCGGCATCATCCGCCGCATGACCGTCGCCGTCGGAGACGCCGTCTATGCCGGTCACCCCCTCGTTTTGATCGAAGAGGCCGAGACGGAGACAGCAAGGCGGGAAGCCGCTAAAAAATACGACCTGAATAAGATCCGCCCGGATTTAAAAGAGGTCCTCGACCGCCACGCGGCGACGGCGGACAGCGCCCGGCCGGATGCGGTGGAACGCCGCCGCGCCACAGGGCAGCGGACGGCGAGAGAAAACCTTGAGGATTTGTGCGACCCCGGCTCGTTTGTGGAATACGGTTCTTTGGTGCTCCCCCTCGGCATGCGCCGCTCCCTGGACGAACTGATCACACGCTATCCCGGCGACGGCATGTACGTCGGTCTTGCTTCCGTCAACGGCGATTTGTTTGAAGAAACCGCTGCCCGCTGCGCCGTCCTGTCTTATGACTATACGGTTTTGGCAGGGACTCAGGGCGGACTGAACCATCGCAAAACCGACCGCATCCTGGACGTAGCGGAACAACTGCGCGTGCCGGTAATCTTTTTCACCGAAGGCGGCGGCGGCCGGGCCGGCGGCGGAGGCGCTCCGATGCCGGCCTCGACGCCCGGCGGTCCCGTCCCGGGCGGCGGAACAGGAGGACTTGATATTCCGAGCTGGCGCACCCTCTCCCAGTTGAGCGGCCTGGTTCCCGTCATCGGCGTCAATTCCGGATACTGCTTTGCGGGAAACGCCATGATGCTGGGCTGCTGCGACGTCATTATTGCCACCGCCAATTCCCGCATCGGCGTGGGCGGACCGGCCATGATCGAAGGGGGCGGCCTCGGGGTGTTCCACCCCGATGAGGTGGGCCCCATGTCCGTTCAGGCGCCCAACGGCGTCGTCGATGTGGCCGTGAAGGATGAAGCGGAGGCCGTCGGGGCCGCAAAAAAATATCTCTCTTACTTTCAGGGAACGCTCAAAACATGGGAAGCCGCCGACCAGCGGATCCTGCGCCATATCATTCCGGAGAACCGGCTGCGGGTTTATGATCCCCGTGAAATCATCGAAACGATGGCCGATACGGGTTCGGTTCTGGAACTGCGCAAATACTTCGGCCTCGGCATGATCACGGCCCTCATCCGCATTGAAGGCAGACCCCTGGGCCTCATCGCCAATAACCCGTCTTATCTGTCCGGGGCCATCGACGCCCCCGGCGCCGACAAGGCCGCCCGGTTCATGCAGCTCTGCGACGCCTTCGACCTGCCGATTGTTTTTCTGTGCGACACGCCGGGCATCATGGTGGGGCCTGAAATCGAAAAGACGGCCCTGGTGCGCCATGCCTGCCGGATGTTTGTCACCGGAGCCAGCCTGACGGTTCCCACGATCACCGTTATCTTAAGAAAGGGCTACGGACTGGGTGCCATGACCATGGGCGGGGGGCACTTCAAGGCGCCCGCCGCCACGGTTGCCTGGCCGACGGGCGAGTTCGGGGGCATGGGACTGGAAGGGCAGGTTAAACTCGGATTCCGGACGCTTCTCGCCGATATCAAAGACGCCGACGAACGAAACAAAAAATACGCGGAACTCGTGGAGATGGCCTACCAGCGAGGCAAGGCCATGAGCGCCGCCGTCTCCTTCGGCATCGACGACGCCATCGACCCCGCCGACACCCGCCGGATTGTAAGAGGCGTATTAAAATCAGCCTCGCCGCCCGAACGCCGGTCGGGTAAAAAACGCCCCCTTGTGGACACCTGGTAAACCCCTCCCGGAGGGGCGGATCGATACGCAATTACCCGAATATTTTTGAATAGTCGATTTGGCGTATTTACAAGCGCGGCAAACCGATGTAGTATGACACGCAGATGCCGGAAAACGCCGGGAAGGATCGTCCGGCAACGGTTGCAGGGCGGAATCGAACAGGATAGCCGCCGTATTCCGTGAGCGGTCAGGCGGCGCGGCATTTAAAGGAAACGTGAGAACATGGATAATATCCAAATTAACTATACCTTTGAAATGTCAAACGGGACATCGATAACGTATCCCATCGTCATCGACAGCGCGACGAATTCTCTCATCGTCAAGGAGCAGGGGGAACCGCCCGCGTGGACAGAACTGGACAATTGCCGCTGCGACGTCTGCCCGCTTGAAAGCGACGGACATCCGTACTGCCCGATCGCCGTGAATATCGCAGGCCTCGTCGAATGCTTCAAAGAAATGCAGTCCATAGAGATGATGAAGATCACCGTTGAAACCAAGGAACGGACTTATTTTAAGGAGGCGCCGGCCCAGCGGGCCATCGCCTCCATTCTCGGCATCATTATGGCAACCAGCAATTGTCCGGTCATGGATTTTCTCAAACCCATGGCCCGGTTCCATCTGCCTTTTTCCACTTCCCAGGAAACCGTCATCCGTTCAGCGTCCATGTACCTGATGTCCCAGTATTTCATCGCCAAAAAAGGCGGAAAACCGGACATTTCCCTCGACGGACTGAATCGGGCCTACCGGAACGTCGAGCGGCTGAATGAAGCCATGTGCAGGCGTATTGCCAGGGTCATCAAGACGAATAAAAAGGCGGAGGCCAACAGCAACGCCATCGTCATCCTCGACACCTTTTCCAAAATATTGAGTTTGGCTATTGAGGAAAAGCTGGATTCCGTCGAATACCTCTTCGAGGGGATATGACCGGTTTCCCTTCTATTTCGGCAGACCCGTCAATTGAAAAGCCGCCCAGTAAAAGGGGTGAGGCCGGCCCTTTTTGACCTGTAACTGGGCCTCCCTGAGGGCCTTATCGTTGTCCATTCGGGGAAGCCGCTGGTAGAAGCCCACCATCAAGTCCCGCGTTGCCTCGTCATCCACCTGCCAGAGGCTTGAAACAATGGATCGCGCCCCGGCGTAGAGAAACCCCCTTGTAAAACCGATGACGTCGTCCCCTTTGGATATGACGCTTAAGGCCGTTTCACAGGCGCTTAAAGTAATCAGGTCGCTGTTCAAACGGAGCTGATAGAGATCTCCCGCCTTAAGAAGGCCCTGACCCGACCCGTTTCCGGCAAGAAGAAGGGCGGAGTTGAGGGGATTTTCCGCATCAAAGACGCCGTGGACGGCGAAATGAAGGATGCCGTATTGATGGCCTTTATCACGAATCACGTCGGCCCGGGCGTTGTTTCTCAAAAGGACCGTTGCCTGCGGAATGATCTTGCCCAGGGCGATGGCCTCCTGTCCCGCATATTTCAGGTCGAGGGACGGATTCTTCAAATCCGGATTGCCCATGATGAGGGCCGAGCGCCTGCCCGTTCCGGCCCTGTCTGCCAATATGCCGAGAATGCTTGCGCTGGGCAGAATTCTCAGCTGATAGCGGTCAAGGAGGAATTCCTTCCCGGAATGGAGAGCGTTGAAGGGGAGGTAATGGAGGACGCCGTGGGGAACGATGATCAGTCTGGGCGTGGCCAACTGCCCCGCCACCGGTGCAAAGAGCTTTCCATAGAGTGCTTTTGCACGGGCCATATAATCCGTTTTGCCGGCTCGTGTCAGCTTTTGCCGGAAATCCGCTACATCGTCCGCCAGACCGGCCCCGTTGATGGCGGTGACCCGGATGTGGTTTCGGGAAAGAACGAAGGCATACCACGCTTCGTCTGTTTCGAAATATTCCAGGATCGACTCATCGGCGTTCAGGCGCGACTGAATGGATTTGACATCCGTGTCCGTGACCGTCGTGATGGAAGCCAGTTCCGGGTCCTGGGCCTGAAGTTCTTTTTTCAGTTTTAAAACAACGCCGCGGGTTCCGGCAACATCGCCGGGCATTTTCACATCGGCCACTGTGGCGCTTGCCTTTTCGGCATCGGTCAAACGGCTGAGGGTCCGGTCGATATTTTCCGCATTCTTTCCGCGGACGGCGATCTTCGTCTGGGCCGCCAGCAGGTCCACGAGGGCCCGTCCCTTCGCCCGTTCGACGTATTCAAAGGCCTCCGCCGCACGGTTGCCGCCGCAGAGCAGGGCAATCAGTTCCCGGTAGACATCCTGCTTGTCGCCGACATAGCCGATCCTGCCCGTTTCCGTATTGATGGACGCCCGCTGCTTTTCGATAACCTCAACAGCCTCTTTTAAAAGCTCTTCGGCCCGTTTCACGTCACCCTCGCGGCGGGCGATGCGGGCCCGGTCGAGAAGCGCGGGCCACAGAAGCCCCCCGATCTGCCGCATCTGGGGATGGCCGAGGAGTTGATCGTAGCCTTTTTTCGCCTCTTCCACTTTGCCCGTTTCATAGAGGCACTTGACGAGGATGAAATATTTGGGGAGTTCCTGAAAGGTTTGATCGTAAAAGACCGTATAAAGGCCCAGGACGCCGGCACGCGGATTCTGAACAGCGGATAGAGCGCTTTGATAATCCCGTTTGGCCATGTGTATCCTGGCCAAGGCGACATATTTTTCCGGACCCAGAATGCCGCCGATAGTCGTCACATCTTCGATGGTTTTGATGTGTCTGTCGGCGTCCTTCATGCGTCCGGCCTCGGCCGAAGCGATTCCGGCGATGCAGGAGATGTCGATGAGCTGCGTTCGATAGAAGGTGTTGTCATTCTTTGCGTCGCGATCAAGGATGACGGCGGCTTTTGACGCTTCCGCCAGGGCCTTGTCGAAAACCCCCTGGTCAAGATAGGCGAAACCCCGCAATGTATACGGATAAACGGAGAGATTCCCGCCGTACCCGGCGACATCCCCTTTCCCGATTTGGCGTTCCAGCAAATCCGCCGTCCTGAACATTTTTTCGTAGTCGCGGATTTCATAGTATGCCGCTGCGAGAAGGAACGTGCGGAAAGAAGACAACGGTTCGTTTTTGTCCAGCGCAGGCTGGAGGGTGCGGATCAGTTCATGGTGCTGCTTTTTCTGCATGAGCGAACTGATTTTGATGTCTTCAATATTGGTTTTCATGTCCTGAACCATCCCCGCGCCGCACCCGCCGATGAGAAAAACGATTAGGCAAAAGAGACACAGGATTCGCACCCGGTGAAAAAGGGACTGTTTTCTTTCAGAATTGCAATACGTCGGCTTTATCATGATTCGGCTCCATCCTTTAAAGGGGGTCGCGTTTACCTTTTTTTTCAACATGACTCTCAACATCACCGGGAGGTTTTGATGGTTAAGGTCTGTTCGTAAAATTCCGACGGCAAATCCTTGCCGCCGGAGGTCTTCTCCTTAATCTTGATGCCCCTCGTCAGCCGGGGCAAATCATCCGATTTGGACACAACCTGATACACGGGATCATTTTTCCCGGCCTTCAGTCTGATCTCCCCCAGGGGCGCTGTGCCGGCATAGACCACAATATCCTCCCGGCCGAAAGGGGGCGATACCTCCAATTCAAAGCGGTCTTGCGTCGAGGGGATTTCATAGATGACGCCGCCGTTGAAATAATCTTCGCTGCGGTAGGGGTTGGGCAGCAGCTGCAGCATCTGTCCTGCCGCATCCTTATACAGGAGACGGGCGTGAAAGGGTTTATTCCCCTTGATATATATCTTGACCGTTTCTCCTTGCTTGTATTCGGACTTGTCGGTCCAGAGCTTTACGGCAAGCGGCGCCCCCGGATCATCGGCCAGACCTTTGACATCGGCGGCCTTGGCCAGCATCTGCTCATCGGGAACAATCTCCGCCCTGATCTTTATGCGATAGCAGTTGCCGGCGTCCGCATCTTTATACCAGGCTTTATCAAGCTCCTCGACGACCTTGACGGTCGCCCGCGAATACGCATTGACAAGGTCTTTTTCGACGGCCATATCCTTGACCTGGGTTTCGCTCTTGACGTAGGTCAACGCCCGTTCCGCAGCAGTTCTTTTGGCGTCGGTCATGGCCGCCTGCTCCGTCTGTTTTCTCGATTTGTCGTCTCCCATGCAGGCTTTGCCTTCGACATCAAGAATGGTCGATTGCACCGCCAGAAGCGGCCCGGCGGCAAGCAGCATGAACATGAACACAAGGGCGGCAATTTTTTTCATCATAGACTCCTTTGGCGCTCCATCCGTATGAACGACCGTCCTATCGGATGACGGCCTGTTTTTAAACTCTTCGATCTCCCCCGGACCGTACCCGAACTGTGCAAGGACCTCGGCGCTGTGCTCTCCCGCGGTAAGGAACCGCAATATAATCCGAAAAATCCAGAACGGTGGCGCCTTCAAGCAGTCCCCCCCCATATCTCAACACCCTCCTGTTTATGTGGTTATTTGTAATTACCGAATTTCAAAGTGATTCTGGAGTAAAGCCGCGGCGCTGTACTTACCGTTTAGTATAGACCGTCCGGCCTTGTCAAGAAAAGAAAAGACCCCTTCACGGCGGGAAATCACGAATCAGATCGCCGTTTATGGGTGATGGGATCAGGATATGTCTTTAATCACGGACTTTTGCGCCGCGGAGGGAACAGCAACCGATGCGCATGTCCCGGCGCCTGAAACCTATCCCGCAGGGGTCTTTTGTCCCAACCATTTCTGCCAGATAAAAAATACGATGACGCCCGCAAGGCAGACGCCGACGGCAAACAGAGACGTTGTCGTCCAGGTGAAAAGCGCGGACACCATCATGGCGGCCGTCAGGGTGATATAGATCAAGGGGACGAGAGGGAAAAAAGGCGTCCGGTAAGGGCTCTCCATTTCCGGATGCCTGTAGCGCACGATGACGAGCCCTGAAACGGTAAGGAGCGGGAAAAAACCGAGGGCAAACCCCATAAACGCCTGGAGCGTTTCGATGCTCTCCCTGCCGATAAAGACATACGCCGCCGCAATGATCATCTGGGTGATGATGGCCACATGGGGCGTTCCGAAGCGCGGGCTCACCTTTTTGAGAGATTTAAAGATCATGCCGTCCCTGGCCATGGCGTAATAGACGCGGGGGCCGATCATCATCTGCACCGAGACGGACGTCAGCAGAATAAACGCGATGCCAAGGGTGAACAGGGGTGAAAAACGCGGCCCGAAAAGATTTCCCGTCGCGATGGCGCCGACAGCCGTTTTCCCCATCAGCCCTTCGCCGGGCGTCGAGATGAGATAGACGACGTTTAACAGCAGGTAGAGGACGGTAATGATCACGGTCGCCGAAAGCATGGCACGGGGGAGGTTTTTTTGCGGGTTTTTGATTTCACCGGCCATGTAGCTCGCCCCGTTCCATCCGGAATAGGCAAACATGATCAGCAGAAGGGGAAATCCGAAATGGAAAACGTTTTTGTCCGCTGACGGATAATCCGCCGCGAGCCTTCCGACCTCGCCCCAGTCGGCCAGGGCCAGGCCGAAGACAATGATGGAAAAAACAATCATGATCTTGAAGACCGTCAGAAAATTCTGGATAAAGCTGCCGCGCCTCACGCCGGTGATGTGCAGGACTCCGAAACAGCAGATGATCGCCGCGGCCGTGATCTTCTGCGCCCATATTCCGGACAGGGGTCCGTTCGGCCATAGTTCGTTGAGATATAAAACCAGGGTCATGGACGACAGAGCGGCGGCGGCGGAAAAAGCGACGACCAGGGAGATCCAGCCGGTCAGAAAGGCCGGCAGGAGGCCGAATATTTTTTTAAGATAAACATATTCGCCGCCGTCGTCGGGCCAGAGGGTGGCCAGTTCCGCATAACACAGAGCCCCCGTGAGAGCGACGAGGCCGCCCACGGCCCATAAGGCAAGCGTCGCCGCGGCGCTTCCCGTAATGCCGAGGACGTTTCCGGTCGTCATGAAAATCCCCGTACCGATAACATCGGCAATGATGATGAATATGGCGGTCGGCAATCCAAGCTGGCGTTTAAGTTCCAATGATCTTCTCCTTCTTAAAGGGCTGCCTGTCTTTTAACAGGCTCATGCCGTAAATTCAATGATTAATAGAACCGGCCTTACAGGTGGTTCAGGGCGGGACCGGTTGCCGGGGGCTGAATGGAGTCTTGATAAACTCCTGCGCCCTTGACATTCCCGATCACCTACACTATAAATTTCTTAAGCAATGAAAAATTCGAACCTATTTTGGAAGGAGGCAAACATGAAAAAGATCATTATGGCATTGGCATCTGTACTGATTTTTGCAGCAACCGCACAGGCGGGATGGATTGACAAAGTCAAGGAAACCACTTCTGATAAGATTGCCTTAATCACATCTAATGTTGATCCTGCTTTGGTCAACCAGGTGCCCGCGGATAAACGCGAAGGATTTGCAGAAGCGGAATATGAGTTGCAAGTTGCATCGGATAAACTGCAACTGGCTGAATTAAAAACGGAGCGGGCAAGCGCGCAAAAAAAGTACGCCGAATATGAAAAAGACATGGCCGAAAACTATCGCAAAGTGTCATCACTGGCCTATGATGTCGTGAAAATCGAAGCCATCGACAAATGCGGCCTGGGAAAAAGCAAAGAGGCCAATGCCAAACTGAGGTCCGATCTGCAAGTCAAGAAATTAAAGGTGCAGGCAGACAAAATTGATATTCAGGCCGGCCTGGACAAGACGAAGGCGAAAATCGAAGAGTTGTCGGCGCAAATTGCCAAAATGGAAGAGGCCGTCAAGGCAATGAAATTTGACGGCGGGAAGGCCCAACCGGCAGATCAGCCGGCAGCGCAGCCGGTGGCCCAGCCGACAGAAAATAAGTAAGCTTTCCCATACATCTTATCCGGGGTCATGACATTTTGAGGCGGCATTTTATTGGCATAAAATTCACGCTCCCGTAAAAAGTTGTCACTTCGGCGAAAGCCGGGATCCAGTGCTTTTGTAATCACCGGATATTCCCAGATACCGACTTTCGCAGGTATGACGTGGCCGGTAAATTATTGACTTTTTACAAGGTTATCAATGGATAATATCAAGAAATTCAAGGTCACCTATGGGGTGGAAAGGAGCATGAATGTTCGTTGACAACGCAGCTTGCCTTTGTTATTCTCCGCTCATATCATAAATGTCCGAATGGATAGGACAATCATAAGTTTGAGGGACTTGCAATGAACAAAGAATATACAGCGGTTATAAAACAGGATGGAAACTGGTGGATAGGATGGATTGAAGAAGTGCCCGGTGTTAACTGCCAGGAGCCAACCCATGAGGAATTATTAAAAAGCCTCAAAGTAACTTTGCAAGAAGCGCTTGAATTTAATCGACAGGATGCGCTTGCCGCTTTAAAATCCGGGTATAAGGAAGAAAAAATCGCTATATGAAGCGAAAAGACTTGCTGAAATGCCTGCGCTCACAAGGGTGTGAATTGCTGAGAGAAGGCGGCAGCCATTCTTGGTGGTGGAATCCTGATCAAAACAAACGTTCATCCATGCCCAGACATCCGGAGATTAATGATCACCTCGCCGGGAAAATATTCAAAGACCTCGGAATAAAGTCAAAGATGTAACACATCATACCGTTTTTTATCCCTGAACCACGTCACTTGAGCCCTGCTTTTTTCAGGGCTTCCATGAATCGAACGAATAATCCTTGTTTCCGCTGGGACGGGTCTTCTCGATAAGGGCAAGCGTAAGGGCCGGTTCGATCCGCAGGACTTCGCTGATTTCTTTCTGGCTTCGACGGCGCAATGCACGGCATCCACCACACTGCCGAAATCCGCCAGAAGGTTGTCGCCCGCAGCGTCGATCAAACGGCCCTTATGCCGTTCAATGTAATGGGAGATGCGCTCCCGGTAATCGGTGAGCATGCGAATGGTGACGATTTCATCCCTGCCCATGAGGCCGCTGTAGCCTTTCACGTCGGCGCTGAAAATGGCAGCAAGCCTGCGTTCAACTTGTCGGTCGGTCATCAAGGTACGCTCCGAATTTGTTTTACGATGGATCAGGGAAGATTCGCGATGGGCATCTTTGCGATGAACCCGCCGAGCGATTAGGTAAAAATAAAGCATCTGTCAACGGGAATTAACGTCAACTCCCGATTGCCCATTGCCCTGGCGATCCCTTACAGTCTTCACAACCGCCGCATTATCGGTATGCGACAACCCGCTTATTTTACTTGACATATTCCCATTGATATAACTAAGGATAATAAATTTTATACATGATCGATAACGGAAAATTGCTACTGACAATACCTGACATGGCGAAAGGAGCGCGCAGATGAACGGTTATAATGGCAAGTTTTTAAGAGTAAACCTGACCAATGGGAATATTTCCATTGAAGAGCCGCCGGAGTCTTACTATCGGCGCTACCTCGGTTGCCGGGGATTTATTGTGGAAAAACTCCTGACGGAGGTGCCTGCCGGGGCGGACCCGCTGGGACCGGAAAACAAGCTGATCTTTGCCCTGGGACCCGTGACGGGACAGCCCCTGCCGGGAAGCGGCCGGAACAGCATCGGCGCCAAATCGCCTTTGACGGGCTGCTTCGGCGAAGCGGAGGCGGGTGGATTCTGGGGGGCTGAATTGAAGAGGGCCGGCTTCGACTGTATTATTGTTGAAGGCGCGGCGGGGAAACCGGTCTATCTCAAGATTGAAAACGGCGCGGCGGAAATCCGGGACGCCGGAAAACTCTGGGGAATGGAAATCGCTGATGCCGACCGTGCCGTCCGGGAAGAGCTGGGTGACAACTATCGCACGGCCGCCATCGGGCCGGGCGGGGAAAATCTCGTCCGGTTTGCCGCCATCATCAATGACGTTTCTCATGCTGCCGGCAGAACCGGTTTGGGCGCTGTCATGGGATCAAAAAAACTGAAACTCATCGCCGTCAAAGGTTCAAAAGCCCCGGACATGGCGGATCGGGAAAAAATTATCGAGATGTCTCGGCAACTGAACAAGAAAGTGAAAGAGAAACCGACGCCCTTTTCCGTTTACGGAACGGGCTCCACGATGGAGCAGTACGAAGCCATCGGTAATCTTCCTATCCGCAACTTTCAGGGTGGCCATTTCCCTACCGTAAAAGAGTTGACGCCCCAACGGATGAAAGAAAAGGGCTACTGGGACACCATGGAAAGCTGTTATGGCTGCGCCATGCGCTGCAAGAAAAAACTCAACCGTCTAAGCGAACCCTGGCCCGTCGATCCCATCTACGGCGGGCCGGAGTATGAAACCCTGGCCGCCCTGGGCTCCAATTGCGGGATCGACAGCGTGGAAGCCGTCATCAAAGGCCACGAAATCTGCGGCCGCTACGGCATCGACACCATCTCTGCCGGAGGAACCATCGCTTTTGCCATGGAATTGACGGAAAAAGGCATCCTGACCAGGACGGATACGGACGGCATCGATCTTTCCTTCGGAAACGGCGTGGCTATGGTCGAGATGCTTCAGAAGATCGCCTACCGCAAGGGATTCGGGAACATTCTTGCCGAAGGGTCGCGGAAGGCCGCCCAGATCATCGGCAAGGGTGCGGAAGACTACGCAATCCATGTCAAAGGCAATGAAATTCCCATGCACGAACCGCGATACAAGCAGGGACTTGGCCTCCACTACAGCGCCCACGGCTCCGGCGCCGACCACTGCACGGGCATCCATGACGACGTCGTCAATCTCAAAGCCCTGGACGGCGTGGATATTGCCGAGGCCGTCCCATCCACGGAGCTGAGCCCGCGCAAGACGCGCATCCTTTATCTTTTCGGCATGTGGCGTCAGGTGGCCAATTACCTGGGCATCTGCATCTTCCTGCCCTGGCGGCAGCAGCAGCTCATGGAGGCGACGGAATACATCACAGGCTGGCCCATGAGCTACTGGCGGCTGATGAAGACGGCAGAACGGGGCATGACGCTCACGCGCATCTTCAATCTCCGGGAAGGCATTACGGCAAAGGACGATGTCCTGCCGAAAAGGTTTTTCTCGTCCCCCGCTGAAGGACCGATGAAGAGCACGGCGGTGGACCCGGAAAAACTTGCGGAAGCACAGAAAATCTACTATCAGATGCTGGGCTGGGACGAAAAAGGCGTGCCGACTTACGCGCGGCTGGTGGAGCTCGATATTGAATGGGCAAACAAATACATCGAGAGGACGGCTTCGTAAAGACCGTCACACCGGTCATATGGGGACAGATTTGAAATCTGTCCCCATATGACCGGTCCCCGTATTGCCGCCTATGATCGTATCCTGTCACTCCCGCGCTGGCGGGAGTCCAATCATTTAAATAATCCGGATCCCGTATCCATCCCGAAATCACATGAAGGTTATTGAATAAGGGAGAATTAAAGAAATGCCATCTAAAGAATATTTCATGGACGGATGCAGCTATTCGACGCAGACCAGCATGGTTGCCAAGATTCTCACCGTGTAGGAGGCCGCCGGGCTCGACGGATTGATAAAAAAGGCGATGTCGTCTTGAAGATGTGAACTACCTCGAATCACCCGGCTGGTGCGACTGGTATGATACAGACGCCGCTCAGGATGTTCTTCATTATCAGAACACTTCATATCGGGATCATTTGAATCGACTGCAGAATGAAATCGAACGGATGATGGAGGAGTAGCTCCGGAAATCGGATCATGCAGAACCCGAACGGAGCCCTCTATCGTAGTGTTTCAATGGTATATAGTCATATCGACCGAGGTGAGATATCTTTCTTTCTATCCGAAGTCGTAAAGATTTCTCATCCCGCTAAGGCGGGATTCGAAATGACAGTATTGTAAAGTCGTTATTTCAACAGCACACTAACGTTGCCGGGCTGACACTGATAGGGACCAGTCCGATACAGACATGCCGGAATATCAGTTGCTTTTGTGTAAGGCGGGGTTATGTGTGCGCAACAGATCGGCAAACGTGTCGGGCGCAACAGGCTTGCTGAAATAAAATCCCTGTATCAGGTCGCAGGACTGCTCGTGCAGATAATCCATCTGTTCCTGAGTCTCCACGCCCTCCGCAATGACGGTCAGGCTGAGCGTTTTGCCCATGGCGATGATGGCTTCGGTGACGGCCTTGTCGCCGGCGTCCTGCACGATATTGCGTATGAAAGACCTGTCCACCTTCAGCGTGTCGATGGGGAAGCTCTTGATATGGGCAAGCGACGAATAACCGGTGCCGAAATCGTCAATGGCAATCCGCACGCCCACATCTTTTATTTTACTCAAAACAGCAATCACACGACCGGGGTTATGCATCACCATACTTTCAGTGATGTCGAGTTCCAGCAGATTGGCCGCCATGCCTGACGTCTTCAGCGCTTCTTTAATATCCCTTATCAGACCGTCATCGAGGAGATGACGGGGCGAAAGATTGACAGCCATTAAAATCTGTGGAAGCCCCTGTTTCTGCCAGACGACATTTTGCCTGCATGCGGTTTCCAAGACCCACCTGCCGATCGGTACGATCAACCCGCTCTCTTCGGCGACGGGAATAAACTGCGTCGGCGTCACTTCCCCAAGGTATGGGTTGTTCCAGCGCAATAAGGCCTCGACGCCGGCAATAGAGCCCTTATTGAAGTCCAGCTTGGCCTGATATTGGAGGGAAAGCTCTTTCCGTTCGAGAGCAAAGCGCAGTTGTGTCTCTAAAGCCAGTTTCTCAATGGAATGCGATTTAATGCTCCGGGAGTAGAACTGGAAGTTGTTTTTCCCTTCTTCTTTCGCCAAATACATAGCGATATCGGCATTTTTCATCAGAGTTTGTTCATCTTCACCGTCTCTCGGAAACATGCTGATGCCGATGCTCGCCGTTACACGGCAATCTTCGCCCATAACGGACATGGATCTCATCACTGCGGCGAGGAGCTTGTGAGCGACTTCGGCAACCTGCTCCATATCTTTTACCTCTTCCATCAAGATGACAAATTCATCCCCGCCCAGCCGCGCAACAACATCCGTGGCGCGCAGCATTTGCCGGAACCGCGATGCAATCTCCTTGAGCACCTGGTCGCCTGCTTCATGGCCCAGTGTATCATTGATGATTTTAAAGCGATCCAGATCGATGAACAAGACGGCCAACCGGCGATTGTACCGCTTCGAGGACTGGATGGCATGGTTGAACAACTGGCTGAACATGGCCCGGTTGGGCACGCCCGTGAGACTGTCGTGCGTAGCCAGATACTGGATCTGCTCTTCCGCGCGTTTCCGTTCCGTGACGTCGCGGGCAATGCCCCGGAAACCGGCAGGCTCCCCTTGTGCATTCCTTATCAGGGTAACGGATATTTCATTGAATGTTCTCGTACCGTCTTTTTTAATCAATTCAACGTCATAGGCCCTGACCGGCTGTTCCGTTTCATAGACGCCGTGAAAAAGACGAAATAGGGCTTTTGAATTCTCCACATCCGAGTAGAGGTTGCGATCCCTGCCGATCAATTCCTCACGGGAATATCCGAGATTCCGGCATTCGGCGTCGTTCACATAGGTAAAACAGCCGTCCAGGTCGGTTTCAAAATAGCCGTCTTCCATTTGCTCGATAATGGAGCGGTATCTTTCTTCCGATTCAAGAACGGCCTTCTGCATTTTCTGACGCTCCGTTCTGTCCCGAAGGATACCGCGAAAGGCAACGATCCGGCCGGCGTTGTCTTTTATGGGCGTAATCGACGTATCCACATACCTGCGTTCTCCGGATTTGCGAATAATTTCATACGAGACTTCTTTTTCCGATTCGCCTGTGGTGAAAACTTTGTTGTATGCCGTAAATATCCATTCGGCATTGGCTTTGTCCATCAAGTCGCGATAGTTGTATTTCATTAATTCGTCTTTTGCGTATCCATGAATCTTGCACAATGCTTCATTGATAAAAATAAAGTTGCCCTTGAGGTCGAGTTCCGTATATCCATCTTCAATATTTTCGACAATTGTTCGATGTTTTTCTTCGCTTCGGCGTAAATCCTCTTCCGTATATTTACGTTCCGTGATGTCCATGAAACTGCCTAAAGTGGCGCGTTTCCCCTGATATTGAATGGATGAGACCTTCTCCAGGATCCATATGATCTGACCGTTTTTCTTGATAAATCTGTATTCATAAAAGTCGGCTCTTTTTTCTTTTAAGTTTTTTACGGCCACTCTTCTGATTTTTTCTCTATCGTCGGGATAGATCAGATCGAGCGGATTTATTTCGATTAAATCGTCGTTGCTATAGCCGCTGATAATCTCAAACAGGGGATTTACATAGACAAATTTGTTTCCCTGGACGATATAAATGCCGACGCCGATGTTATTGAGAACATCTTTAAAAAAGAGATCTGATTTTTCTTGCTCTCTGTTTGATTTTTTATTCGGCTTAAGGGCCGATTTCTTTAGACCAATTGATTTGGATTTTGCGGCTGCCTTTGTTTTGCTGCCGGTTTCGGATTTCCCCGTCATGGCAAATTGGTCTCCTTTTCGCTTTATGATAAGCCATGTCAAGCTTGTATGATCACATACGAACCATCATTTACTTTCAATGCGGCTAATATACCCTATCGCGACTGAGGTGAAAAGGATTTTCATGATCACGAAACGCGATGAGCGCTTTGAATTTCTGTGTTTTGTGTCATTGCGAAGCGCCGAGTGCTGTGGCAATCTCTTGCATTGTCGTATACTTACGAGATTGCTTCGCTACGCTCGCAATGACAAAAAGGCCTTTTTTCAAAGGTCTCGCGATTCCGGCTAAAACAGGCAGCCATCTAACCGGTACGCAACAAAACGGCTTCGCTCAAATCGGCCATATCACCGTAAGCCACAATCGCTTCATCAAATCCGGTCTCCTCCAGGATGGAGATCCGGTCCTGCAAGTCGGCAGCGGAAACAATCCGGTCCTTGAAAAAATCGCTCCGGGAGACGGAAAACGGCATCAGGACTGCCGTGGGGAGGGTGCGCACATGCCTGACCTGACTGCGGATCTCCATAATATTATCATTCCAGATCGTCTCCACGCCGTCGGCCGCCTCTATGGCCGACTGCCAGCTATCGACGCCGATGGCCGCCATATAGACGGGAACGGGCTTCTCCGGCGCCGGCACCCTGATGCGCATGCCGTCCAGATGAAACGCATTGCCCTGGAAACTTGTCCGTTCGCCGGCGATCAATCTTCGCAGCACACTGATATATTCTTCAACGGCCCTGTCTTTCTGCTCGATTCCGGCTTTTTCCAGAAACCGCCCGATGCCTTTGCCGACGGATACAGCCATCCGCCCGCCGCTTAAATGTTGCAGGGTTGCGGCCATCTGGGCGGCCACGACAGGGTGGCGGGTATAAGGGTTCATGACGCCAACGCCGATCTGGATTCTGTTTGTATGCTGCACGGCAATGCCTGCCGCCGTCCATGCCTCCCAGGGGGAAACCAGCGTATCAGGAATCCAGACCCGAAAATAACCGAGGCGTTCAAGCGCGGCTGCGTGCCGCCTGATGTCGTCAAGGGGACAGATGTGGGACAACTCGGCGCTGATTTTTATCGGCATGCCGGGGGCCTCATGTTTAGAAAATGGCTTAGTGCAAAAATTCATAAATTCAGTTATGCATTGTTATTTCGAACGATACATATTGTCATTTCGAATCCCGCCTCAGCGGGATGAGAAATCTATATGGGTAAACATTTACAACCAGATATCTCCCTTCGGTCGATATGACACTGGACTTATGAAACAAAGTACTTAGCAAAAATTCTTCGATGGCCGGACTATAGAAACAACCTGCGCGACTGTCAATATTATTTTAGCCTTGATTTTTAATGTATGGTTTGCCTTGCAACAGCGCTTCTGGCACCCATAAGGTTGACTATCGTTTTGGATTAATGCTAAGGGATTTTGGGGGACACAAATTTACTATGGGGACAGATTTCAAATCTGTCCCCATATCTCTTACAGACATCACAATGAAGAAAAGGAGTCTGCCATGACTGAAACAATGGAACAGGATGTACAGGCAACCATCAAGGCCCTGAAGTCAAACCGTTTTGATCCCGTGGAATATGTAGAGAAAGCCGAAGACGTCGCAAAGATCGTTCTGGCCATGATCCCGCCGGAGGCGAAGGTGGGCATCGGCGGTTCCGTGTCGCTGATGCAGCTCGGCATTACGGATGAACTGGTGAAGCGGGGCAACATGACGCGGAAGCAGCCGGACGTTTATCTGACCAGCAGCAACGCCATTACCATGGACGGCAAGCTGGTGAATACGGATATGACGGGAAATCGCGTATCGGCCATGATCTTCGGGCCTAAACAGGTCATCGTCGTCGCCGGGATAAATAAGATCGTCAGAGATGTAACCGCCGCCCTAAATCGCATAAAAACAACAACAGCGCCGGCCATGGCAAAGATCGCAGGGCTCAAAACGCCTTGCGCCGTCGAGGGCGGCAAGTGCAATGACTGCAAATCTCCCATGAGGGTCTGCACGGTCACGACGATCATCGAGGCAAAACCGCGGGTCACGCAAATCGCCGTTATTCTGGTCGGTGAAGACGTCGGTTTGGGCTGGGAACCCGATTGGGCGGAGGACCGTAAAGAGAAGGTCGCCTCCGCCTTCAGGGAAAATATGGGCAAGCTCCGGGCCTTCGTGCAGTTGCAGCAGTAAGGCTCTATTTAGCTATCAATGGGTCCATGAATGACGGCCCGCGGATGGGAGAGAGCGCGGTCTGGATTTTCTGCTTTCATAGGACTTGGGAGAAGAAAATGACCGGCCGCCGCCGTTTCCTTTTTGCGGCTTCATGCCCCTCCCACCGCGATTGCGGCCGGGAGCATCCACCTGGACCGTCGGCATGGCAATGGTCAGTCCGTCGATGCAATGATAAGCAAGTTTGTCTCCCAGGGTCTTTTTCAGCGAGTGCGCCAGGCTCACATCCTGACCGGTCACAAACGTAAAGGCTTCTCCCGTTTGGGAGGCGCGGCCCGTTCTGCCGATGCGATGGGTGTAGGCATCCGTCGTCGCCGGCATATCGTAATTAATGACATGCGAAATCCCCATCACATCAATGCCGCGGGCGGCGATGTCGGTGGCAACCATGATGTCGTAACGGCCGTCGCGGAAACCGTCCAGGGCCTGCTGTCTTTTTTGCTGCGTCAGGTTGCCGTGCAGGGAAATCGCTTTATATCCTGATCTGTCCAGTTGTCCCGCCACGCTCTTCGCCCGCGATTTCGTCCGCGTAAAGATCAGAACGGAATCCGTCTCAGTATGGTCGAGAATATCTTTCAGCAGGTCGGTTTTCGTTTCCATCCGGACCGGATAAAATCGATGCGAAACGCTCTCAACGGGCGCTGTGCGGCCGATTTTAATCTCCAGCGGATTTTGCAGGAGATCGTTGGCCAGGATCTGGATGTCTTCGGGCATGGTGGCAGAGAAAAGCAGAGTCTGACGCTTTGCCGGAAGGCGCTTCACAATTCTCCGGACATCCGGCAGGAAGCCCATGTCAAACATATGATCGGCCTCATCCAGAACCAGAACCTCGATGTGGGATAGATCCACGGTGCCGCGATCAAGGTGATCCAGGAGACGGCCGGGGCATGCGGAGATGATGTCCACACGATCATGCAGTCTTTTGATCTGTCCTTGCATGCTGACGCCGCCGTAGATGGAGGTGCTGCGGAGTTGCGTCTTGCAGCCCAACTGCCTGATGACCTGATGGGTCTGTTCGCTCAATTCCCGCGTCGGGGCGATGATCAGGGCGCGGACCGGGCCGCGCGGACCGGCCATGAGCCGCTGCAGGATGGGCAGCACAAAGGCCGCCGTTTTCCCCGTGCCCGTCTGGGCAAGCCCCATAACATCGCGGCCTTCCATGATCGGCGGGATTGATTTTAGTTGAATGGGCGTCGGCGTTGTGTATCCTGCGGATTGCACGCCGGCAATTAATTTCGCGTTTAAAGCAAACTTCTCAAAACTCATTTCTTCTTTTTCCTTCTGTATTTAAGTATTCGTGACATTTGAACCCATGTCTAATCGTTGCGGCTTTCAAGTTGCACCGCGTCATACACTGATGCCCAACCGGCAAGACCGGTTACAAGCATTGCACAATAGCTGGATTCTATTACGATGAGCTGGATTTTCCTGCCGAAGTTTCTGAAGAAGAAAGGTGGGAAGGTCAATAACTATCGCGATCACATGGCGCCTTGTACAGGGTTAATTCATAAATAGCAAGGATTATTTGTAAAATATTCCAAAATAATTTTTCTGAACACCGTCAATCTGGCGATTGCATTTACTTCGTGGCTTGTGATAGCCTCCCGGATTCCACAAAAACAAAAAAGGATCACGATGAACGAACTGAGATACGAAAAGATTGCCGGAGAACTCAGCCTGACGGGCAAACAGGTGGCCGATACGGCCCAGATGATTGACGAAGGGGCGACAGTGCCCTTTATCGCCCGCTACCGGAAGGAAGCGACGGGCTCCCTTGATGAAGTCGTTATTACAAGCATCCGGGATCGCCTGCTGCAACTGGAGGAACTGGAAGCGCGGCGTGACGCCATCATCAAGTCTCTGACGGAACGCAACCTCCTGACGGAAGAGTTGGCGGCAAAGATCGCCGCTGCGGAAACCATGTCGGTCCTTGAAGACATCTACCTGCCCTTCCGCCCGAAACGCCGCACGCGGGCAACCATCGCCAAAGAAAAGGGCCTGGAGCCCCTGGCGCTTAAAATCTTCGCCCAGGCAGACATGGATTGCGGGGCAGAGGCCGCAGGTTTTATCAATGAAGAGCTGGGTGTCGCGTCGATTGATGAAGCCCTGGCCGGGGCGCGGGATATTATCGCCGAATGGGTGAACGAAGACCAGGAAGCACGGGCGCAGATGCGGACCCTGTTTTTCGACCACGGCGTCATCCGGTCAAAGGTTGCACGGGATAAGGAAGCGGAGGGGATCAAGTACAAGGATTATTACGAATGGGAAGAGGCCGTTGCCGCCGCGCCGTCCCACCGCGTCCTGGCGATGCGCCGGGGTGAGCGGGAGGAATTCCTGACCCTGCGCATGACGCCGCCGGAAGAAGAGGCCCTGAAGATTCTGGAAGACCTTTTCGTGAAAAGCACAAATGAAGCGGCGGAGCAGGTGAAGCTGGCCGTTCATGACAGCTACAAACGCCTGCTTGCCCTCTCCATGGAGACGGAAACCCGCCTCACCACCAAGAAGCGGGCCGACGAGACCGCCATCCGGGTGTTTGCCGATAATCTTCGCCAGCTCCTCCTCGCGCCGCCCTTAGGGCAGAAGGCTGTTCTGGCCGTCGATCCCGGTTTCCGCACGGGCTGCAAGACCGTTTGCCTGGATCGTCAGGGAAAGCTTCTCCACCATGAAACTATCTTCCCTCTTCTTTCCGAAAGGGGCCGCGAAGAAGCAGCCCGGACAGTCAGAACCTTATGCGGAAAATTCGGCATCGAAGCCATCGCCGTGGGGAACGGCACGGCCGGCCGTGAGACGGAGGCCTTTCTCCGCACCCTCGATCTGCCGCAAAGCATCCCCGTCATTATGGTCAATGAAAGCGGTGCGTCCATTTATTCCGCCTCCAAGGCGGCGCGGGATGAATTCCCCGATCATGATATCACCGTGCGCGGGGCCGTCTCCATCGGCCGGCGCTTGATGGACCCCCTGGCGGAACTCGTCAAGATCGAACCAAAATCCATCGGCGTCGGCCAGTATCAGCATGACGTGGATCAGGACGAATTACAGCGCTGCCTCGAAGACATCGTGGTAAGCTCTGTCAATGCCGTCGGCGTCGAGGTCAACACGGCGAGCGCCCAGCTCCTGTCTTACGTATCGGGCATGGGACCAGCCCTGGCGGAAAACGTCGTCAAGCACCGTGACGAAAACGGGCCGTTCAAAAACCGGGAGGAACTCAAGAAAGTCCGCCGCCTCGGGGCAAAGGCCTTCGAGCAGGCCGCAGGCTTCCTTCGCGTGCGGGGAAGCGAAAATATCCTCGATACAAGCGCCGTCCACCCGGAGAGCTATTCCGTCGTCGAAAAGATGGCGCAGGATCAGGGCTGTTCCGTGATGGATCTTATCCAGGATGAGGCACGCCGGCAAAAGATCGTCCTGACAAACTATGCGACCGAAAAGATCGGCCTTCCGACCCTCCGGGACATTATGGCCGAGCTGGCTAAGCCGGGGCGGGACCCGCGGGAGCAATTTGAAAATGTCATTTTCGCCGAGGGAGTCGAAAAGATCGAGGACCTCATCGTGGGCATGACGCTCAACGGCATTGTGACGAACATTACGGCCTTCGGCGCTTTTGTCGATATCGGCGTCCATCAGGACGGCCTGGTCCACGTAAGCGAGATGGCCGACCGGTTCATCAAATCGCCGGGGGATGTGGTGAAAGTAAGCCAGAAGGTGGAAGTGACGGTGCTCGCCGTCGATGTGGAAAGGAAGCGGATTTCCCTCTCCATGAAAAAGACGCCGGGCGAAAAGGCCGCAACGGATCAACAGGCCGATGCCAACGGTTTGCACCGTTTGGGGACAGATTTGAAATCTGTCCCCAAATCCCAATCTGCGACGGGTAAGCCGCCACAACGCGACGACAGGAAGGGAGGGAAAGATTTCAAATCTGTCCCTAAGAAGGAACCGCCCAAACCATTCAACAATCCCTTCGCCGAGGCCTTCCGGAAACGTTGAGAGGCAAAATATTGGGGATAAATTTTAAATCAATATTTGGGGGACATATTTCAAATTTGTCCCCCAAATATTTTTCACGACTTGATGCCTTCTTCCAAATCTTTGATGAGTTTTTTGGCTTCTTCTTTGGTCAGCTCCATTTTGAGCCTGCCGCCGCCGGGATGGGCAAGATCGAGACGGATTCCGCCGCTAGCCTTCTCGATGGTCCAGCGCCGCCCCTTCGGAAGGTTGACCTCGTCGGAGAGCCAGTCGGGGGCGTTGAACTCGGCGATCTGGATCAGGACGCCGAAGGCATGGCGGGGATGGATGAAAAGCTCTTTCCAGTAGGCGTCCTTGTATTCGTTATAGCCGAAGTAGGGAATGCCGTTTTGCGTCAGGATGTTTTTGGCTTTCTCAATGTCCGGCGTCTGCACGGTAACGTGGTGAACGCCGCCCTCCCTGTCCGCCAGGAAGTTGTCGAGAAAGCTGCCCTTCCCTGTCGGTCTCATCAATTCAAATCGGCTCAAGTCTCCCAGGGAAAACATCTGCCAGATATACTTCATCCCCGGATCTTCGGCTGCCGTCCCCGGTATCCCTCCCAGGATTGTACGGAAAAACTTCTCCGCCTTTTCATAATCCCGGACGGCAAGAGAAACATGGTCGATGCGCAAAATCAACGGCTCCATAAACGATAACCTCCTAAACTTTTTCCCGTCATTCCGGATGCGATCGGGTATCCGGAAATATCAGATATCGATTCTTTCCTGACGGACCCGGGATTGGGATGCGACCAGTATAGAAAGAAATGAAACACAATGTCAAAATAAATCCTGTCTGAGAAGTCTTGAATGATGAGCGCTTTTAAGGGTATCTCCATGCATTTGCCGGCTTAACGTATCGTTAAATCCTTACTCTGCGTTTAACAATACGTTAAACGAATTTGCCTATTCATTGGTCTGCTGTTTTTCCAAAAATTGAATTTCATAAATAACTATATGACGTTATTATCACCCCCACGGATTCTCTATCATGGCATATGACTTGCAAACAATGTATTGCAGTAAATAGAGGATTTCAGACAGAGTTTAGGCAAATTTTAGACTGGATTCATTCTTTTCCATCACAGGTTTTAATCTGTTAAGACGGTTAACATTGATAATCTCGTAAAAGTCAAAAAAATTTACCCCCTGTCATAACAAGCATCTGCGTTGAGTCGGATATCCCTTGTGAGTTCCGTTCGTTTACGTTTGTTATCCATTGGGAAAGAGACTTTCACGAAGAAATTAACTATATATTAAGGAGGATGACATGAAGAAAACAAAGATGTGTATTATTTTAACACTGTCCTTATTGCTTTTTATGGGAACCGCCACTTTCAGCATTGCGGCGCCCCAAAAAGCTAACGCGGTTAAAAAAGGACCTGCCAAAACGACGGCCAATGAGTCTACGAGGGATACAAGGGAGCTGTTCGGTCATAACGTCGACGGACTGGCGCCGGTCACGCTGGTTTATGCCGGCGACGGTGTACATAACAGCCTCGGCGATGTCCTGGTCGTCAATCTTGTCAAACTTATCGAAGCGGAAAGCAAGGGAAAAATCAAATTCGACCTCCATCGATACGGGTCATTGTACAAAAGCAATGACCTGCCAAAAGTTATTCCCATCGGCACCGTTCATGTCGGAGGCATCAACAAGGGCCTACTGATGTCACGAGAAAACGGCTATGCCCCCTGGATTATCGGTTATGTCTGGAAAAACCCCGAACACCTCATGGCATTGGCCTGCAGTAAAGAATGGTATGAGTTGGAGGATCGGCTGGCCAAGGGAAAATGGAATTTGAAACCCCTCGTTAGCGCCAATATGGGCAACTGGGATTACTGGTCGAAAACCAGGATCAAATCCATGAAAGAACTCAGAGGCAAGAAAATTTGGAGTTATGGGGAACTTTCCAACGCCTATATCGCCGCATGGGGCGGCACGCCGGTCATGAAGTCATTCGGCGAAACATACATGGCCTTTTATAACGGATCGATCAATGTCATCAGTTCGAGCATCGGCCTGTTTCATGATTACAGATTTTATGAGGGTGGCAAATACTACCTCAATATGCCGATTTATCCGCCTGATTCCGTCGGGATTCACTATTTTCAGATCTACATGAACCGGGACAAGTGGAATTCATTGCACGAGAACTACAAAAGAATTATCCTCGACGCCTTCGACCTGATGAGCTGGACCGGTACATACGAAGGCCTTTGCATGCAAAAGTTAAATATATATCGTCTGATCAATCAACATGGGGTCACTGACGTCGGCATTGCCACAAAGTATCCGGCAGAATATGAAAAACTCAAAAAGGCGGCCGTCGAAGGCGGCAAAAGGTATGTGCTCAAGCACGGCGTAACCCAGCAGCAGTGGGATGAAACCCAGGCGACGCTGAACAAGTTCGCCGATCCGAAGATCACCTCGCAATACAGTTGGTGGTTTAATCTGGTTAGAGCAGAATCGGCGCGGCGCGTTAATTTGATCAAGAAGGCGCTGGCTGAAGGGAAGAGCTGGGAAACGGCATACGACCAGTTCCATCCCAAGCATCGCTACAACTGGACCGCTGAACAGATAAAAAAAGAATGGACCGCCTCACCCCGTGTGAAGTGGGAATGGGATGAGAAAACGCGATTGCAATAACAATCCCTATCCCGTCTTAACCATGAATATCCAGCGAAAAAGGGCGGTCGATTCGGAGGCTGCCCTTTTTTATTGTTTTTTCCCAACCGCATCCGAACCCTAAGTCCAAATCCCGGATTATCTTTAAAAAAGCCTTTTATTGTGCAATTCCGATCTATCTGAGAGCCTTGAATGCATGTTATTCTGTCATTGCGAGGCGCAAAGTGCCATGTTATCCGGAAATATTAGAAATCCATTATTGACTGACAGCCCCAGGACATATACCCGCTCAGCATTAACAGAAATGAAACGCTTGGCCTGTAAGAAAACGACTGGCTGCTGTCGCAGCAATAACTTGAAATTCTAAGGGAGTCCCCCTCCCGCCCCTCCCGGTTTGCAACCATTGCCGTGTCGTACCATGATGATCAGGGGGTGTCCGTCCGAGGCAAAATCCCGAAACCGGACACTTTCACCTCCGGCAGTCAGCCGGTGATTCTCATAGTTAAAGCTCCTTAACCTGATGTCGCCGATAACACGATTGAGGGAAGCTGCATTTGTCCCATCCGTCGGCAGTCCGTAGTATTCAAAAACGCCCGCTGATGCGCTCTCAACTTTAACAAGGACGATCCCTTCGGTTTCCGTATATTTGAATGTTTCCCGTACGGGGGCAAGGTATATGGAATTGATGAAATCGAAATGAAACGGAACGTCTGCCTCAAGAGGAATAAGAATCAGTATGCAGTCCGAATCGCCATCCAGGATCACAAGGCATGTTTTGGCCTCCTCAGCAATGACGATTGCCGGTATGAGGAGCGACATCACTATCAGTAAAATTCCGATCCGGACCGTTTTCATCACAGCAAATTCGTCAACGTCTTATGGTATCTTGATCCCTTTTTCCTTGAAATATTTTACTGCTCCGGGATGGTAGGGAACCGCCGTTTTAATGACCGCGCCCCGGACGGTAAGCTCCTTGGCCTGGGAATGGACGGCAACAAGATCTGCCTTATGATCAAACATGGCCTTCAGGATTTGATAGACAAGATCAGGATCGGCATTTTTGTTACATATAAGGACGCTTGGAATGCCTGCAACGCCGATGTCGCCCCCCATTCGGGAATATGCAGTCTTCGGAATCGACGCCTTCACATAGACCTCGCCATATTTTTTAAAGATCATTGGAAGGGCCGTATCTGTAGGAACAAGTTTTATGGAAATGTTGGGTACGGCTGCAAGATCCCGTATGGCTTCTGTCGGAAGACCCCCCGTCCAGAAAAAGGCGTCGATCTTTCCGTCCTTCAGGGCATCAGCCGATTCAACAACGCTCAGGCGGGACCTGATTATATCTTTATCGGAATTTATCCCATGAGCCTCGAGGACACGAAAAGCCACCACCTCCGTCCCGCTGTTTGGCGACCCCGTTGAGACTTTTTTGCCCTTTAGATCGGCTACGGACTTTATATGGCTGTCTGAGAGGGTAACCAGATGGCTGTAACTCATATAAAGCTGGGCGACCATTCTGATCGGCAGCTTGCTCTTGAATACGCCCTTTCCCTCCAGGGCATCGCAAGAAAGATCAGGATAAGCAAACCCGAGATCCGCTTTGCCTGCGCCTATGAGTTTGAGATTATCTACAGCGGCCGCCGTTGCTTCAGCCGTTGCTTCAACGCCTGGAACATAGGTTGAAACGACTTTCGCTATGGCGCCGCCGTAAGGATAATAAACCCCTCCTGTACCGCCCGTTGCAATCGATAACCGAACTTTATTCTGTCCCCATGCCATAGAGATTCCGACGATCAAACTTAATGCCCATACCAAGATAAAATACCTTTTCATTGATAAGTCTCCCTTAACTCCTTGATATTTTTATGTATCTCAAACTATCTTTTCATCTTTTTCCGGATAGGACAGAGGGACTGGTCTGATTCATGATAAGTCCGGCGCACGCCCGCGCCTGCAAGGCGGATTTATGAAGGCGCCGCCTTTTGACGACAGCAGTATAAAAAATGCAGACTTCTGTGTCAAAATAATTATTGAAGATTTATTGGAACAAAGCAAAAGCAAAAAGAAAACAGGGACCCAATTCTATGTAATCGCCCCCTGTGAGGCTTTTTCATATTCTTTCATCAGAAATGATTTTGTCACCCCGTAATCGATGAAATCCCAGGGCAGAATTTCGCTTAAGTCCTTCCGGCGATAAACATAAAAGTCGGGATCTTCATCAGCCGCTTTCATGGCCTGGGACCAGTTGCCTCCATGCCGGTGAGCCGCCAGGAGAATCTTTCCAACGCGCCTGTCGCCCAGGGAAAGAAGGGCCTGAATATAGTTCCACTTCGGAATGTCGTGGATCACCTTGACGGCCTTTTCGCGCCGGAGGGCGCTTACGATGCGTCTCATTTTCTTCCGCACCGCATTGACATCCTCAAGGGGGCACCACTGGAAAGGCGTGGCCGCCTTGGGAATGAACTGGTTGACGCTGACGGTGATGAGCCGGAATGTCCGCTTCCCGGCGGGCGATTTGACGGCATGGCCTTTGATTTTTTGAACAAGGTCGATGAGCGCCTCGACGTCTTCCGCCGTTTCCGAGGGCAGCCCCACCATAAAATAAAGGCGGATGTTCGTGATTCCCTGGGCAAGAAGCGCATCGGCGGCGGTAAAGATGTGCTCCTCCGTAATGCCTTTATGAATGACGTCGCGCAGGCGCTGCGAACCCGCTTCGGGGGCAAGGGCGACCGTTTCCGCAACGGCTTGCCCGAGCAGGGCTGCCGTTTCCTTGTTGATCCTGTCGAGTCTCAGAGAGCCGATGCTGAATTTGCCGCCCTGTGAGATGATTGAACGGCATACACGAGGAAGGTCCGGCATATCGGAAACCGCCGTGCCCAGAAGCCCTATTTTTTGGCCTGCCGCAAGCCCCCTGTGGATGGAGGATGCCAGGATTTCCCCATGACGAAAACGTGGCGGACGGCCCACGAATCCGGCGGCGCAGAAGCGGCATCCCCGCCCGCAGCCCCGGCTAACCTCGGTAAGAAAAATGCCGCCGAATTCCGTATCCGGAGTCGTCAGGCATTGATCGGTCGTGAAATGATCGATCCCCGTCATCTTTCTCCTTTTTATTTTTTCAGGAAAGGTCGGATCGAGGGGTTTGAAGCTTTCGATAAGACCGTCCTGTGTGTATTCGACTTTATAGTATTGCGGGCAATAGGCCCCCTTTACATGCCTTTGAATCCGATAAAGGGTTTCCCGCTTTGTAAGACCGCCGGTGCGCGCACTTTTCACGGCTTCCAGATATTCCGGCGCCAGGTCTTCCCCTTCGCCCAGTAAAAAGAGATCAAAAAAATCCGCAAGCGGTTCGGGATTGAGGGAGGCCGAAAACCCGCCGCCGACGATCAGGGGGTCCGCGTCGGTCCGATCCGCCGCCGTCAGGGGAATGCCGGCCATGTCGAGCATCTTTAAGATGTTGGGATAATCATTTTCAAAGGGAATAGAGAAGGCAACCACATCGAATTCCCGGAGAGGTTTTTGCGACTCCAGGCTGAAAAGGGGGAGTGACCCCGAGGAGAAGCTCTCTTCATCCTCGGGGTCGGGGAGGAAAACTCTTTCACAAAGAAAGGAAGGATGATTGTTGATGATTCGATAAATTGTCTGAAATCCCAGGTTGGACATCCCGGCCCGGTAGTGATTCGGATAGGCCAGGCAAATCGTCATATGATCTCCCCAGATCTTTTTTACCCATCCTTCCTCACGGTCTAAAAGATCGAGGTATTTCCTTCTCAGGGACCAGGCCATATCACGTCATTTCCAAACATCCGGTCATTCCAAATCCTGCTTCGCTTCTAATCCGCCTGCCTCCGAAGGAATGTCGGAATCTCCAGATCGGGATCGTCGTCGTCAACGGCGCCCGGCTTGATATGGATATTATCAGCCGACTTCTTGTCGTTCCTCATAAATGCGGGGATCGACATGTCGTCTCTTCTGTAAGCGTTAATGTGCGTCACGCCGGGAAGGCGTTTTTTGCCCACCTCTTCGAACCCCGTGGCGATAACGGTAATGCGGATTTCATCACCCATCTTCTCGTCGATGACGGTGCCGAAGATGATGTTGGCGTCTTCATGGGCCTCCGCCTGAATGAGGGTCGATGCCTCGTTCACCTCAAAGAGCGACATGTCCGGCCCGCCCGTGATGTTAAGGAGAATGCCGTGGGCGCCCTGAATAGTGTTGTCCTCCAGGAGGGGAGACGAAATGGCCTTCTGCGCCGCTTCCACGGCCCGGTTCTCGCCGGACGCAATACCCGTCCCCATCAGGGCAAGCCCCATCTCGGACATGATGTTCTTGACGTCGGCAAAGTCGAGATTGATGAGGCCCGGCACGGTAATCAGATCAGATATTCCCTTGACGGCGTGGTACAGAATATCGTCGGCCTTCTTGAAGGCGTCGATGAGGGACAGATTTCTGCCGCCCAGACTGAGAAGCCTCTGATTGGGAATAACGATGAGGGTATCGACGATCTTCCGCAATTCGATAACGCCCTCTTCCGCCTGCCGGCTCCTCTTCTTGCCTTCAAACTGAAAAGGCTTCGTGACGATGGCCACGGTGAGAGCGCCCAGTTCTTTGGCCACTTCCGCCACGATGGGCGCTCCGCCGGTCCCTGTGCCGCCGCCCAGACCGGCGGTGATAAAAACCATATCCGCATCGCCGATGTTTTCCCGGATTCTGTCTCTCGCCTCCTCAGCCGCACACTTGCCGATCTCCGGGTCCGAACCGGCGCCAAGGCCGTGGCCGAGCTGAATCTTGATCGGTGATTTGGATGCGCCAAGAGCCTGGGCATCCGTGTTGGCCGACATAAAATCGACCCCCATGAGGCTGTAAGAGATCATGGTGTTGACGGCGTTTCCTCCCCCGCCGCCGATACCGACCACCTTGATTTTCGCCGCGCTTGTCGAACCTGAATCAGATAATTCAAACATCATTTCCCCTCCCCTTTAAAAATTCTCTAAGATCCAATCCTTCATCCGTTGAAAAATATTCCCGCCAAAGCCGCCTTTATCTGTTCTTTTTAACGCCCCCTTGGGCAAATTTTTGCCTCCGTAAATCACCAGTCCCACCGCTGTGGCATACAAAGGGCTGTTGATGATGTCCGTCAGTCCCCCGACGCCTTTCGGCGTTCCGCGCCTGACCGGCATATTATAAATCTGCTCCGCCAGTTCCGTAATGCCGTCCAGAATGGCCGTCCCGCCCGTCAAGACCACGCCAGCAGCCAGACGCTCTTCCAGGCCGGATTTCAAAACTTCCTTGTAGGCCAGATTGAGGATTTCATCCATCCGGGCCTCGATGACCCGGCCCAATATCTGGCGGGAAACCTCCCGCGGCTCCCGGCCTCCCACGCTGGGAACCTCAATCACCTCATCCTTCTGGATCAGAGACGAAAAAGCGCAGCCGTATTTGATTTTGATCTTTTCCGCATCGGCAATGGGCGTCCTTAAGCCCGCCGCAATATCGCTTGTTACGTAGTTGCCTCCCACGGGCAGGATGGCCGTGTATTTGATGCTGCCTTCGGAAAATACGGCAATATCCGTCGTCCCGCCGCCGATATCGATCAGCACGACGCCGAGATCTTTTTCATCGGCGCTGAGAACCGCCTCGCCCGCGGCCAGTTGTTCCAGGACGATGCCGTTCAAATCGAGGCCGACACGGTTGACGGATTTCATAATGTTCTGTATCGCGGCAGCGGCGCCGGTGACAATGTGGACCTTCGCCTCCAGCCTCACACCCGACATGCCCACCGGATCTTTCACGCCGTCCTGTTCATCGACAACGTAATACTGCGGCAGGGTATGCAGGATTTCCCGGTCCGCCGGCATGGCAATGGCCGTCGACGCCTCAATCGCCCTGTCCACATCTTCAGCATCGACTTCACGTCCCTTTACGGCCACAATGCCGAGGCTGTTTTGCCCCTTAATATGACCGCCCGCAATGCCGGCATAAACCGAGGCGATTTCACATCCGGACATATGCTCCGCCTCATCGATGGCTCCCTTTATAGACTCTACGGTGCTGTCGATATTGACGACCACGCCTTTCCGGATCCCCTCGGAGGCATTCGTACCCAGACCGACAATGTCGATGCCCGTCTCGGTGATTTCACCGATGATGGCGCACGTCTTTGTTGTCCCGATATCCAATCCGACAATCATGCTCCTTTTTTTGGCCATTGTTCCATCCGCCTTTCCTTGCCGTCTTCACGGCTGGTGTCAGCTTTTATATCATCATCTCAAGCACGAACCCTGTTTTTCGCGCCCGAAGGTTGCTCGATCGGTCCCCGGGGGCTCAGGATGCCGCTTCTTTTAACGGTAATCTTCACCGGATCGGAAAGATCAATCTTCAAATAAGCCGCATGGAAATTTTTCTTCTCCAAATCGGCCAGCACAGGGACCAGTCGCTTGAATTTGCTCTCATAACAGTCAAATCCCAGTTGCAGACACAAACCCGTATTCGTGTAAAGGGAAAACCCGAATTCGTCGTCGCCGTGAACCTCGGAAACGGCGCTGAGAATGGGGAAGTCCGTCGTTTTAGCCAGATGCCGGAGCAACTCAAGCGACTGATGCAAAAGGTTTTTATCTATCGCCCCATTACGATAAAACCCCGTCAGGATGGGCAGATCGGCGGCGTCGGCGTTTTCTCTCTTTTTAAAGACAACGCCGTCGCTGTCGAGCAGGTACAACTCGTCGCCTATCCTGATGACGGCAACGGCCTTTCGCTCCCGGACCTCGATTACAAGCCTGTTGGGCAGCTCCCTGCCGATATAGACTTTTTTTATCCAGGGATTTTGTCCGACCTTCCGGGAAATAGCCTCCGCATTGATCGCAAGGAGGTTAGGCGACTGCACCGCTGTATCGGCCAGGGATAAAATATCCTTTTCCGTCAATTCATTGCAGCCCCGGACAACCGTCTCCCGGATCTGAAAATACGGATTCGTAATGGTATAATTATAAGCATAGATCATTACGGCGCCGACCGCCAAAACCGCGCAGATCAAAAACAAGGCTTTCAGGATATCAAGAAACGTCTGTCCCAGGCGTCTTTTCGCCCGGTATTTTCTTGTCGAAAATTTTGGTTTGAACAACCCTTCCATCTAATCTTCCCCCAGAATCACAACTTCTTCTTCCAGAACAATCCCTTTTTTCTCAAACACCTTTTTCTTGACGACGGCCATCAGATCAAGCACATCGGCGGCTTTTGCCTGACCGAGGTTGATGATGAAATTGCCGTGCTTCTCCGATACCTGGGCGTCGCCCGACCGTACGCCTTTCAGACCCGCTTCTTCGATAAGCCTCCCTGCCGGCGTCTTTGCCGGATTTTTGAAGATGGAACCGGCGCTTCGGTAATCCAGGGGATGTTTGTCTTTCCGCAAAGCGAGAATGCGACTGATCTCCGCCCGGATGCTTTCCCTGTTGCCCCGTTCAAGGAGAAAAGACGCGCCGACAATAATCTCATCCGTATTCAGATGGAGTTTCCGGTATTCAAATTTCAGTGCAGCCCTTTCTACGTCGCGCATCCCGCCTGCGTCATTCAAAAGGCAAACCTTTTCGATGACGTCTTTCATTTCCCAGCCGTAGGCGCCGGCATTCATTTTAACGGCGCCGCCGACGCTGCCCGGGATGCCGGCGGCAAATTCCAGGCCCGTCAGCATTTCTTCGGCGCAATATTGAACAAGGGCGGCCAGGCCGACGCCGGCCTCGGCAAAAACCGCATGACGCTCTGCATCTCTTTTTTCAAGGCCCATTTTCCGAAGGCCCTTCAGCGACAGAATGGCGCCCCGGTAGCCGCCGTCCTTCACAATAACGTTTGTTCCGTTGCCGACGGCGACAAACGGTATGTCGCGATCTTTTAAAAACATCACAATCCTGGCAAGTTCATCTGCGCCCGTCGGGGAAAAAAACACATCCGCCTTGCCGCCGACGCCCATGGACGTATGCTGCTTCATGGACTCGTCATAGAGAACGGGACAGGCAATTGCTTTTTCCACTTCCCGGATCAGGGCCTTGTTCGTCATGTTGCGATATTCCTGTTCATGAATGCCCTACCGCTGCAAAGATGATGATCTGCGCAGGGGGCCAATCCACGTTTTATTGGGGTACCACTCAATTCTGACGCTGCGTTCGATCGATTCAATGTACGAGGGCAACGCCCGATTCGGAAGCATGGGGACAGATTTAAAATCGGTCCTCATGCTTCCCGATTTGTCTCCAAATTTTAAACCCCGTTTAAAAGCTTTGGTCAAATATGCACGCATTTTACTCACCAACCTTTCTCAAATACTCTTCCCCTATCTTCCACACGTTTCCGGCACCGAGGGTAATGATGCAATCCGAAGGTTTTGCTATGGCGCGCAGCTTTTCCACGATCTCACGAGCGTCAGCCATATATGTCGCGTCTTTGTGGCCCGCCTCGGTGATTCCCCTGCATAAATTCAGGGAATCGACGCCGGGAATGGGTTCTTCGCTGGCAGGGTAAATGTCCGTCAGGATCAGGACATCCGCATCGGCAAAGGCCGACAGAAATTCTTGATACAGCGCCTTCGTCCTTGTATAGCGGTGGGGCTGGAAGACGCAGATGACCCGGTCATGCCATACATGCCTGGCCGCGGCAAGCGTCGCCTTGATTTCTGTCGGATGATGGCCATAGTCGTCCACAACGGTCACACCGCCCGTCTTGCCCTTCACCTCCAACCGCCGCTGGACGCCGCCGAACTTTGAAAGGCCGTCGCAGATGACGGCAAACGCCATGTCAAGTTCACGGGCGACGGCAACGGCAGCCAGGGCGTTGGAAATATTAAATATACCGGGAACATTCAGGACCACTTCACCCAGAAGGGCGCCTCCATGCCGGACGGAAAAACGGGAGGACGAGCCGGCAAATGTCATGTCCGCGGCCTGGTAATCCGCCGGCTGCGAAAGGCCGTAGGTAATCACTTTGCGCTTCACCAGAGGAATGATCTCCCGGCAATGGGCGTCATCGGCGCAGATGATTGTGGAGCCGTAAAAAGGCACGATGTTGGCGAATTGGAGGAAGGCGCTTTTTATATCATCAATATCCCGATAGTAGTCGAGATGTTCCCGGTCTATGTTGGTAATGACGGCAATGGAGGGACTCAGTTTCAGGAAGGAGCCGTCGCTCTCGTCGGCTTCCGCGACAATCACGGAGCCGCCGCCCATCTTGGCATTGCTGCCGATGCTGCCCAGTTTCCCGCCGATCACCATGGTCGGGTCAAGCCCCCCGTCCGCAAGAACTGTAGCCACCATGGATGTGGTTGTGGTCTTGCCGTGGCTGCCCGATACGGCGATGGAAAATTTCATTTTGAGGAGCTCTGCCAGCATCTCGGCGCGGGGGATTACGGGAATCATCCGGCGGTGGGCTTCAACGACTTCCGGATTGTCGGCCCTGACCGCTGTGGAAGTGACAACCACATCGACCTCTCTGAGATTCCCTGCGTCGTGGCCGACGGCGATTTTTGCGCCCAGGGCACTCAAACGCTGCGTGATGTCGGACTGTCCCAGATCGGACCCGCTGACGGCATATCCCAGATTAAGGAGGACCTCCGCAATGCCGCTCATACCGATGCCGCCGATGCCCACAAAATGGATGCACTGCACTTTTCTGCGCATGACGTCCGTATTTCTTCTGCTTTCTTCCACCGTTTGTTATATCCCTCCGGTCCGTTGATGCGTCGTTCGTCGCTCGCGTCTCGTATCCTGCTCGTCATGTCGTCATGCTTCACGCTTCACGAGTTACGCTACACGCTTTGAATCCGCCGATGCTATTTTTTTATCATTCTCAAACACTCATCAACAATATCCGCCGCCGCCCGTTTATTGCCCAGGGCAAAGGATTTTTTCTCCATGGCCCAGATTACATCGGGGTTGTCTTTAAAATCTTCGATCATATGCGCCAGCACCGGGCCGCTTAATTCGGTTTCGGGAATCATCTCCGCCGCTCCCGCCCTGACCAGAACCTCGGCGTTTTTGGTCTGATGGTCATGAATCGCATAGGGAAAGGGAATCAAAACAGACGCCTTGCCGCACGCGGTCAACTCGGCAATGGATGTGGCGCCGGCGCGGCAGATCAGCAAATCGGCCGATCGGTATGCCGCAGGCATATCCATAATGAAAGGCAGGACCACTGCATCAAAACCGCGGGTACGGTATCCTCTTGAAACCTCTTCGCAATCGTCTTTCCCCGTCTGATGAACAAATTTCAGTTGATCTTTCATCGTCCCCAAATGATCCAGGGCATCCATGCAGGCCCTGTTGATGGCCCGTGCGCCTTGAGAGCCCCCGAATACGAGGATGTTAAAGCGGCCGTTGTCCTCTTTTGACGCCCCATTTTCAGCCATAAAACCGGCACGGATCGGGTTGCCGGACATGAAAGCTTTTTTGCCGGAAATCCATTTTTCAGTATCGGAAAAGGTAATGAATATTTTATCGACAAACCTGCCGAGGATGCGATTGGTCACCCCCGGAATAACATTCTGCTCGGCAACGACCGTCTTGATTCCCATGAAGTGCGCCGTGATCACACTGGGCCCCGACACGTAGCCGCCGACGCCCATGACGATATCGGGCCGGAAGTCCCGGATAATTTTGAGGGACGCCATCATGCTCTTCGGTATTTTCAGAACCGCCTGCGCGGCTTTCATGATGCCCCTTCCTTTGACGCCTTCCACGTCAAGCAATCGCAACTCGTACCCAAGCTCACGAAGAATCCTGTTTTCCAGTCCCCTTTCCGTTCCGATAAACAGCACGGCGTTTTTCGGATTTCGCTTTAATAACTCTTCCGCGACGGCAATGCCCGGGAAAAGATGACCCCCTGTGCCGCCCCCGGCTATGATCATTCTGCATTCACCCATCACTGCGTCACTTTCCATAGGACGACACATTCAACAGAATCCCGACCGTTACTAAAGACATCATGAGCGACGTCCCGCCATAGCTTAAAAACGGCAACGCCAATCCCTTCAGAGGAACAAGCCCCATCACGCCGGCAATGTTAATAAAGGCCTCCAGGGCGATGATCATGGTCAAACCTGCGGCCAGCAGGGAACCGAAGCGATCGGCGGCTTTTAACGAAATCATAAAGCCTCTGATGATAAAAACCGCAAAAAGCATAATTACGGCAAGAACTCCTATAAATCCCCCCTCTTCGGCGATAACGGCGATAATGAAATCCGTATGCGGCTCCGGGAGATAAAAGAGTTTTTGCATGCCGTCGCCGAGCCCTACTCCGAAGGCGCCACCCGATCCGAACGACAGGAGCGACTGAATAATATGAAACCCCGTTTTCTGAGGATCATTCCAGGGATTGAGAAAGGCCGTCACACGGGCCAATCGATAGGGCGCCAGCAGGACGAACAAAATGCCCACGGGAATCAACGCCGCCACCATGGCGGAAAGATGGAGGATTCTGCATCCGGATACGTAGAGCATGAACATCAGCAAAAACGCAATAATGGCAGCCGTCCCGAAATCCGGCTGCAGGATGATCAGACCGACAAGAAAAACTGTTACGATCAGGGGTACGACAATGCCCTTTTTAAAATCACGCAGATGGGCCATCTTCTTCGTTAAAAAATGGGCAAGGAAAAGCACGATGACGACCTTGACCATCTCCGAGACCTGGAAGGCGATAAAGCCCAGATTCAGCCAGCGTCTGGCGCCGCCCGCCCGGACGCCGAAATGGGGAATAAAAATGACGGCAAGCAGTAAGAACGACAGGCCGATCAACGGGTAGGCCGCTTTTTTCAGGTAGTGGTAGGGAACCTTCGTCAAAAACACCATGAGGGCCAAACCGAGGACAAGGAATATGAGCTGCTTTTTCAGGAATAAATATCCGTCATGATAACGCGCGGCAGCCATGATGGAGCTTGAAGAGTAGATCATGACCGTACCGACGGAAACGAGGATCAGCGTGACAATGAGCAACAGAACATCCGGCCGTTTATCAGGCGCCGGCAGCTTGCTCATCGGAATCACTTTCAACCGGAACTCACGGATACGATCCGTCCAGAAAGACTTGTGGACTTTCTGCGTGCGATTCATGCGTCAAGGCCCCCCACCACTTCTTTAAAGAAACGTCCCCTTTCCTTGTAATCCTTAAACTCATCGAAACTCGCACAACCGGGCGACAGGAGGACAATGTCCCCTGACACTCCGCAGCGGTAAGCCGTTTCAACGGCTTCTTTCATTGTTCCGACGCGAACCGTCTCAACAACGTCGCCAATGGCACGGTATATTTTATCCCTCGCCTCGCCGAAGAGGATCAGCCGCTTTACTTTCTTTTTGAGTACGGGAATGAGAACCGAAAAATCGATGTCTTTATCCCTCCCACCCATCAGAAGGATGACAGATCGTGAAAACGACTCGACGGCCACATAAACGGCGCCGACATTGGTTCCCTTGGAGTCGTCATAGAAGGCAATTCCCCGTTTCTCACCGGAATATTCGATGCGGTGGGAAATCCCCCGGAAATTCTCTATGCACCGGATGATGGCGGAAGGGGAACAGCCGCAGTACCTTGCCGCAGCCACGGCGGCCATGACATTGTGGATATTGTGAACGCCGGGGATTTTTATCATGGAAAGGGGGTAGGTCTCCGGGTTATCGTGACCCTCTACCTCCCTGTAAACGATGGTTTCATGATCGAGATAAACGCCTCTTTCCAATACTGTGGCGGCGCTGAAGCGGCAGACGCGCGCCGCAAGCCGCGCGTTTAGCGCAGCGTCCGTCCCGTCTTCATCGGCGTTCAGAACGGCCAGGTCATGGGCGGTCTGATTCATGAATATCCTCTCTTTGATCTGCCGGTAAGCGGCAAAATCACCGTGATAATCGATATGATCGGACGTCACGTTCATGAGGATGGCGCAGACGGGATGAAACTGCTCAACCCATTGGAGCTGGAAGCTGCTCACCTCTACGACGGCATAGTCGCAATCCTGATTGCCGTTTACATAATCTATCAGGGGATTGCCGATATTGCCGCCGACGAAAACCTTTTTGCCGGCGGCCTTCAGGAGCTCTCCGATCAGGGTCGTCGTGGTCGTCTTACCGTTGGTGCCGGTAATGGCCATCATGGGCGTTGTCAAAAAACGGCTGGCCAGTTCTATTTCACTGTAAACCGGAATGTGACGATCGACGGCCGCCGACAGGATCGGATTTGCCGGCGGCACGCCGGGAGATGGAATGATCATGTCCGTCCGGGAAAGAACGTCTGTATCGTAAGCACATGCTTCGATGTCGGCATCCCCCCTTTCCAGTGTACGCAGGGCTTCACGCCATTCGGCAACGGGCTTTTCATCTGTTGCCAGAACGGATGCACCCCGGCTGATGAGAAAACGAACCGTTGAAAGCCCCGTCTTTCCCAATCCGATCACCAATATCCGCTTGCCTTTCAAAACCATAGACCTTTTACCTTAGCTTAAGCGTACTGGCGGCCACGAGGGCCAGTAAAAATGAAATAATCCAGAAGCGCACAATGACTTTGGGTTCCGCCCAGCCTTTCAGTTCAAAATGGTGATGGATGGGCGCCATTCTGAATATCCGCCGGCCCTTCGACATCTTAAACCAGCCCACCTGGAAAATCACAGAGAAGGTCTCCATGACAAACAATCCGCCCACAATGGCCAGGAGGATTTCCTGCTTTGTAATGATGGCGACGGCGCCCAGAGCGCCGCCCAGGGAAAGCGATCCCGTATCGCCCATAAACATCTCCGCCGGATAACTGTTGTACCAGAGGAAACCGATGCCCGCACCGACCATGGCGCCGCATAAAACGGCCAGTTCCCCCGTCCCCGCCACATAGGGAATCTGCAAATAACCGGCGATTTTTATATTGCCGGCAAAATAGGCGAACAGGAGATACGTCATGAAACAGGTAATGGCCGGACCGATGGCCAGACCGTCGAGGCCGTCCGTCAGATTGACGGCATTGGCCGTTCCGACGATGATAAAAACAGAAAGCACGATATACCAACACCCGATATTGGGAAGCACCGTCTTGAAAAATGGAATCGTCAGATTTGTGGTAAATCCCGGCTTGACATAAAGAATCGCACTGACGAAAAGGGCAATCAAGATTTCCCCGAAAAGTCTCACCTTTCCCGGAATGCCCTTGCTGTTTTGTTTTGTGAGCTTTCTGAAGTCGTCGGCAAAACCGATCAAACCAAAACCGACCAAAACAAGCAGCGTAAGCCAGATATAGTCAACCCTGAGATTTGCCCACAGAAATGTGGAAATGCAAACGGCAAAGATGATGAGAATGCCCCCCATCGTGGGCGTCCCTTTCTTGGCCTGGTGGGAATCGGGGCCGTCATCACGGATCGTTTGAGAAATCGAGAGCGACTGGAGTTTCCTGATCAGCCAGGGGCCGAAGATAAAACAGATGACGAGGGCCGTAATGGCGGCATAAATCGTCCGAAACGTAATATAACGAAAAACGTTGAAGGATGAAAAGGTTGTATGAAGGGGATACAATAAATGGTAAATCATAGCTAATCCTTTATCAACGAGGGATCGGCGCCAAAGGCCTCCTTGATTTGACGGACGAGTTCATCCATCCTCATTCTCCTTGAACCCTTCACCAGAATCCATTGTCCTTTTTTCAAATTCTTTTTGAGATAAGCCAACACTTCATTGGATTCTCCATAAAGGAAAATCTTCTTTTTCGACAATCCGCCCTTGCAGGCGCCGCGAGCGGTATAGCTGGCATAGTCGCCTTTAAGAAACAGGGCGGCGGGATGCCGGGCGGCGATTATAGAGCCAATTTCTTCGTGAAACTCAACCGCATACTCGCCCAGCTCAAGCATGTCCGCCAGGATAACGACGGCATCTCCGCCGCTCATCAGATCGCCCAGGGTTTTAACGGCTGCGCGAACAGACAGGGGATTGGCGTTATAGGCATCGTTAATAACGAAACTTCCGTTCCCCAGGGGATGTATCTCCATTCGCCCCGACAGAGGCTTTGCCGCCGACAGGCCCCGGGAAATCAGGGACGGCTCCGTCCCCAGAGTCCACGTCGCCGCCGCTGCCGCCAGGGCATTGTAAATATGATGTTCGCCGGTCTGCGCTAATTGAACCTCCTGCCTCATCTCGCCTAACCGAAGATCAAAACGGCAGCCACGCATGCCGAGCTTCCTGATATTGACGGCTTCCACATCGGCCGCCGGCTGAAGGCCGAAGGTCACTTTTCTTCCCCGTCGGGCGTTACCCAGTTTTTTTGTATTCTCATCATCGAGATTGACAACGGCAATGCCGTCTTTGGCCATGTACCGGAAAAGGTCGCCTTTCTCCTCCCGGACGCAATCGATGGTTTTCAGTCCTTCGAGATGCGCGGGACCAACGTTGGTAATAAGCCCAATGGTAGGTTCGGCGATGCGTGTCAGGCGGCCGATTTCGCCGGGGAAGTTCGTTCCCATCTCGATGACGGCTATTTCATGCTCTTTGTTCAAGTTGAGAAGCGTCAGGGGCAGACCGATGAGGTTGTTGAAATTGCCTTCTGTCTTAAGGCATTTTTTCGTCAGGGCAAAAATAGCCGCCGTCATCTCTTTCGTCGTTGTCTTTCCTGCACTGCCCGTAATGCCGATAACGGGAATATCGAATGCCTTGCGCCGGAAATGGGCGATGGCTCCCAGGGCTCCGAGGGTATCCGCAACGCTGATCACGGCAATACGCTTGAGGGCTTTCTTCTTCAGCCTGCCCTGGCTGGCCGTTTCGATGACCAAACCGGCAGCACCGCTTAAAATGGCGGCATCCAGAAAATCATGGCCGTCAAAGGCATCGCCTTTCAGGGCAATAAACAGATTACCCTGCTCCGTTTGCCGGGAATCCGTTGAAACACCGCGAAATTGCCGATCCAAATCGCCGTTCAACAATACGCCCCCTGTGGCCTTGATAATCTCCCCGCACGTAAAAATGGGCGCATTGTCGCAGGACATCATAATTTCCCCTTGTGAAACTGCTCTGTAAGCGCTTCTTTCGCGATCATCCGGTCGTCAAAAGGAAAGCGCACGGAACCGATGATCTGATAGTCCTCATGGCCCTTCCCGGCAATAAGCACGATGTCTGAAGGATCGGCAACGGCGATGGCCGCCTCAATAGCCGTTTTGCGATCCGGTATGACCGTATACACTTTTGATTGATTCAACTTAAAATCAACCGGAAGCACCCTGGCCATGACGGTTCCGGAAATCCCTTTTTCGATCGCATCAATAATCGCCAGCGGGTCCTCCGTTCTCGGATTATCGGATGTGACAATGGCCATATCGCTTAATTCCGCGACGGCGGCACCCATGAGGGGCCTTTCCCGCGGTCCCGGTCTCCGCCGCATCCGAACACCGTGATGATTTTCCCCTCCTTAAAATGACGGAGACTCTCCAGAACCTTGCGCAGGGCATCTTCCGTGTGGGCATAATCGACAAACACCATCGGTTCGGCATCGATACCTGTCTTCACTTTCTCCAGACGTCCGGGAACCGAGGACAGGGCTTTTACACCCTCTTGAACCGCCTCCGGCTCAATACCAAAGGATAGGGCAGAGGCTACAGCAGCCAGGATGTTGTAAAGATTAAATTTCCCCGTCAATCCGGACATGACATGGAGGCCGCCCCACGGACTCGCAATATCCGCACGGATCGCATCAATAGCCAGATCATATTTTTCCGCCCGGACATGGCAGGGACTATCTATGCCGTAAGTCAGCGATCCGGAATCGAGTTCGTCAATGAGTCTTTTGCCCCAGGCATCGTCTGCATTAATAATCCTCTGCGGCTGCTGTTTCTTTCCGCCTTCAGGAATCACTTCCGTAAAAAACCGCCTTTTGACCTGGTAGTAATTCTCCAGCGTCAGATGGTAATCGAGATGGTCCTGCGCCAGGTTTGTAAATACGCCGATGTCGAAGGCACAATCGTCGATCCTCCTAAGATCGACGGCATGGGAGGATACTTCGGCAACAACGTGGGTCACCCCTTCATCAACCATCAGCCTCAGCATCTTCTGCATCTCGATGGATTCCGGCGTTGTGTTGGACGCCGGCATGATCTTGCCGCCAAACCG
Source organism: Deltaproteobacteria bacterium (assembly GCA_016930075.1). Taxonomy (GTDB): domain Bacteria; phylum Desulfobacterota; class Syntrophia; order Syntrophales; family JAFGHS01; genus JAFGHS01. Next base: position 43,866 of record JAFGHS010000050.1, on the reverse strand, counting down.
ATAATTCACCGTCCCTAAAACACCGGCGGATAAACCGGCCTTCTGGAAAATCGATTCCAGTAAATAGGTAACCGTCGTTTTCCCTTTCGTACCGGTCACACCGACCAGAAACAGCTGAGAAGAAGGGTCGTGGTAATAGTTTCGGCCAAGGATGCCGAGGGCGCGGCGGGAGTTTTCCACCCGGATAGCCGTCATTCCTGCAGGCAGCAGGGGCAGGTCTCTTTCGTAAACGACGGCAATGGCGCCTCTGGCTGCTGCCTGGTCGATATATTCGTGCCCGTCCGTCTTTAATCCCTGCACCGCCACAAACAAGGAACTTTTCGTACAGTTTCGCGAATCGTAAGCAATGGACGATATATCGACGGCAGGGTCTCCTGTCACATGAAGCACGGGGCAGTTATTCAACAATTCATCTATTCTCATTTTTTATCATCACTGACCTGTATGGAATGATACGGTGCATATCTTGTGATCCCTCAGCAATACGCCGGGCTCCGGGCTTTGACTCACCGCCCAGCCGCTGCCGACGGCCTTAATCTCAATGCCCATTTGCCGTGATTTTTTTAAGGTCTCCCGGATCGTCAGCCCCCGGAAATTGGGCATAACCGGTTCTCCGCTCCCACCCGCATCGGCATCGGAATCATTAATAATGGAATTAGCCGATACGAGCCTTATGCCTGCAGGGTTGGGGGCGATCTTTTCTTCCTCAATGACGGACGGGGAATTGCCTCGAATGTCGGTCTTAAAACGGGTCAGTATCTGTTCGCCGATATTTTTAAAAACCGGCGCTGCCGCCATGCCTCCCCACTTGTCACGCAGCGGCTCATCGAGGGTGATCAGCATGACGATCTGCGGATTATCGGCAGGAAAGAAGCCCATGAAAGACGTCCGGACTCTTTCCGATGAATAGACGCGGCGGCTGAAATCGAATTTCTGGGATGTACCCGTCTTGCCGGCAACGGCAACATGGTCGATGCGCGCTTTTTTACCCGTCCCATCTTCCTCGCCGACGACATCGGTCAGAATAGACGCCATCCTCTTTGCCGTTTTGGCGGAAATCACCTGCCTGACCGGAGTAGGCTTCATCAGTTGGAGGACTTTCCCGTTTTTATCGACAAGACCTCTGACAATATAGGGCTTCATCAACATACCCTCATTGGCAATGGCCGATAAAGCGGTAATCAACTGAATCGCCGTAACGGATATACCCTGCCCGAAGGCAATCGTCGAACCGTCGACCCTTGTCCACTTCTCATGCGGCCGGAGAAGCCCTGACGACTCGCCGGGCAGATCGATGCCCGTCTTCTGACCGAAGCCAAACCGGGTAATGTAATGATAAAATTTTTCCTTCCCGAGTTTTTCAAAGATTTTCACCGAACCGATGTTGCTCGAGTATTTGAGGATGTCATGAAAAGTCAGGGCGCCGTGTCTTTTCCTATTTGCTTCACGGATGACCCGGTCGGCAATCCGATAGTTTCCATCCTCGCAATAAAAACGGGTCGTCTCCTTGGCAATGTTCTCTTCCAGTGCGGCAGCGGCCAGAAACGGCTTGAATGTCGACCCGGGATCAAAGCAGTCCGTAATAGGTTTAATTTTGCTTTTCCCGTTGGCGTAACTAGCAAAATTATTGGGATCAAAACCCGGCTCATCGGCCAGGGCCAATATTTCGCCGGTTTTGGGATCCATGACGACGGCAAACCCGCCCTTGGCGCCTTTGTCCCTGATCGCTTCCCGCAGGTTCACCTCGACAACATGCTGTATGCGGCTGTCAATGGTTAAAATGAGATTATAATTGTCCCGCTTATGGACTGCCGAATCTTCCAACCGGGGATATAACTTTTTCCCTTTGGCATCCCTTGTCCAGATCAGTTTATCCGGCGCCCCTTTCAGATAATCTTCATACTTGAGTTCCAAACCTTCCAGCCCCGTGGAATCCATGCCGACAAAACCGATGAGACGGCCTGCCAATTCACGGTTGGGATAAAACCGTTTCGGTTCCTTGACGACAAAGATGCCGGCTATTTTAAGATCAGTGATGCCGGCGGCCTGATCCGGCGAAATTCTTCTGGCAAGCCAGCAGAAACTTTTATTGGCAGAAAGTTTTTTATGGATGACGCCCTTGTCGAGATTCAGAATCCCCGATAATTTCCCGGCCGCATCGGCAGGACGGCGGATTTTTGTCGGATCGGCGCACACGGAGTCCGCCATGACGCTTGCCGCCATTTTTTCCCCGTTGCGGTCAAATATCACGCCCCGCTCCGAGGAAACCTGCAATGTTTGCACATGTTGCCGGTCCGCAAGGTTCTTCAGCGTTTCGTTGGAAAGGACCTGGAGATGCAGTGCCCTTGAAACGAGGGCAATATAGAGAACCAGAAAAAACACCAGGAGGGTGACAATCCTAAATTTTAACCATTTCGCCGCTGTGCCGTTCATTTCGTCGCACCTGCTATTTCAGAATGACGACCTGTTCCCGCTCGGGATAGGACATCTGCAATTTATCGCGTGCTATGGCTTCAATACGCTGAGGCGACTTCAAGGTGGCATATTCGACCTTCAGCCTTTTCTGCTCTTCCAGCAACCTTTCCTGCATACCCATTTCTTCTGCGACCCTGTATTCCAACTGCCTCATATGAAGATGACACCATACATAAAGAAGCACCACCGCCATGAGCAGCAGTGAAAAGATAATGAATGTCGAATACCGGATATTTGTATCCCCGCTGTTTTTTGCATCCGGCGTTGTTGTTTCTGTTGCCGTCATACATCAAACCCTTTCTGCGATTCGGAGCTTGGCGCTCCGCGACCGGTAGTTTGATTCGATCTCCCTGTCATCGGCTGTGATGGGCTTTTTATTTACAATCCTTAGTTTCGGCTTCCGGTTGCATGTACAAAAAGGAAATCCCGGCGGACAGATGCAGCCCTTTTCCCAGGATCGAAAAGCATCTTTCACCATGCGATCTTCCAGGGAATGGAACGAAATGATGGAAAATCTGCCGCCTTGCTTCAGGACATCGATGCCCTGATTAATCCCTTTGTGGAGGCTCAGGAGTTCGTCATTTACGGCAATGCGGATGGCCTGAAACGTTTTGGTCGCCGGATGAATTCTTTTACGCCTTATAGCAGGCGGGGAAACCTGAAAGACAAGGTTCGCCAATTCCGCCGTCGTTTGAATAGGCGCTGTTTTTCTCCTTTGTGCAACAGCCTTTGCGATTCTTCCTGCCATCATTTCCTCGCCGTATTCCCTGATGATCTTCTCCAGATCGTGAGGAGGCAACGTATTGACGAGATCATAAGCATTTAACCGGCCGTTTCGATCCATTCGCATATCCAAGCGTGCATCGAGGGAAAAGCTGAAACCCCTGTCGGCCGTATCCAGTTGATGGGAAGAAACCCCCAAATCGAAGAGGATGCCGTCAACCTGTGTTATGCCTAACCCTCCCAAGATGGCATCAATGTCGGCGAAGTTCCCCTTCACCAATATCTTCCGCGTGCCGAAAGGCTTCAAGCGTTCCGCTGACGACGCCAGAGCTTCATCGTCCAGATCGATGCCGATCAGCACGCCGTCCGGTGCAATCCTTTCCAGTATGTCAAGAGCATGCCCGCCGCCGCCCACGGTACCGTCAACGTAAATGCCGCCGGGCTTCAACCTCATGGCCTCTGCCACCTCTTTCGGCATGACCGGCATATGGTAAAACGGCATGTCACAGGCCTCCGCTAGATGCCCAAATCGGCCATGTAATCTCCGAAACTATCCAGATCGCCTTCGGAAGATGCCATATCCTGAACAAAACGATCCTTGGACCATATTTCTATGTTTTTCGTCATCCCTGCCAGGACGATGTCCTTTTCAAGTTTCGCGTATTCCCGGAGATTCGGCGGAATGAGCACCCTGCCCTGGGAATCGATCGTGCAATCGCAAGCTGGGGATAAAAAATAGCGTTGAAACTTTCTGACTTGTTTTTTTATGATGGACTGGTGGGAAAACTTCTCTTCAATGATGCGCCATTCCTCGAACGGGAAGACCATAAGATAGCCGTCCCAGGTCGTGATGACCAGTCTGTTGTCATACTTCTCGTTGAATACTTCGCGAAGCTTCGCGGGGAAAATAATCCTTCCCTTTTCGTCGATTGTATGATGATATTGACCACGAAAAACAGACACTTGATTTTTCCCTCCACAAACATCCACTTTGCTCCACGATTCGGACTATAAAGAGCGATATGGCGTTTGTCAAGGAAAATTTTACGAAATTTTACTATTTTTGCTTGGCCATTTGAAATTTTAATGCCGCTTCGTTGTGATCGGAGAGATTAGAAGAAAAATAGTGAGTTCCGTCGTTTTGAGAAACAAAATAGAGATACGGAACCGGGGCAGGATTGACGGCAGCCTCCAGGGAATCGATCCCGGGATTGGCAATCGGCCCGGGGGGCAACCTATCTATAACATAAGTATTGTAAGGCGATTTCCTTTTCAGATGGCTCCTTTTGATGCCTCCGGAAAAGTTCCACAGATCATAAATCGCCGTCGGATCGGATTGCAGTTTCATCCCCTTTTTTAATCGATTGTGAAAAACAGCGGAGATGATTACTTTTTCCTGCTTGTTGCCTGATTCCTTGCCGATAAGCGAGGCAAGCGTAATGAGTTCAATTTCCGTCAAGCCAAGCTTCTCGGCTTTTTTAATCATCTCCGGCGCTACTTTTTTACGAAATTGATGAACCATGGTCGTGATGATGTCTCTCGCGTTCATGGTATGATCAAAAAAATACGTTTCGGGAAAAAGGTAACCCTCCGCCGTGGCCGCCGTAATACCGAGAGACGCCAGCAACACGGGATCGGACGCGGCCGCGTGAAAGGCTTCTTCGCTCACCAGTTTATATTCGTCGGCAGAGAGTATGGCGGCTATGTCGCGAAACGTCAAATCTTCCCGAATGATCACTTTATATTTTTTGATTTCCCCCCGAACCAGCCTGTCAATGATATGGTCCGGCGTCATGGTGCTGACGAATTCATACTCACCGGCGCGTATCTGCCTTGCCGCACCTTTTACGATGGCAAGCACATAAAAAATCGGTTTGATTTCTACAAGCCCCTTCTGATCGAGAATGTCGACGATTTTAACAAAACTGGCGCCTTTGGGAATTTCGACCAGTGAAACAATGCGGCGATCGTCGATGGGCGTATGGGCGTAAATGAGAATGGTCAAGACGAACAAACAGGAAACAGCAGCGGCAATGAAAACTATTTTTTTTATACTTAAAGATAGAATCCCTTTTCTTTTCATTATTTCATATCCAAGTTACCGACTATGACCGTTTCTTCATATCTTTCGCATGGTCGAGATAATCTTGAAGGATCAGCGTGGCGGCCAGTTTATCGATGACGTTCTTCCTCTTTTCCCGCCGCATATTGGCGGCAATGAGAATGTCCTCCGCCGTTTTGGTCGTCAGCGTTTCATCCCATTTGACAATGGGCTTCTGAACGTAAGCTTCAAGATGACCGATGAAACGATCAACCTTCTCGCACTGTATGCCTTCGGTTCCGTCAAGCCGGACGGGATAGCCGATTACAATGGCATCGACACTGTAATTAGCCGCCAATTCTGCAATCCTTACCAGATCGTGACGGCGATTTTTTCTCACAATAGTCGAATGACCCTGGGCTGTATAGCCCAGTTCATCGGAGACGGCCACCCCGATGCGCTTATCTCCATAATCGAGCCCCAGTATCCTCATTGGGCGTTTCCTCAGGCAAAGTTGAGCTTTCTACCAATTTTGACCGATTATATCAACATTATAATTACAAAATAAAGCCCTTTCTGCTTTTGCTGTTGTGAAAACCCCGCGAGTTTGTTATGGGACTGCCATGAAACACATCATTTTAGGAACGGCGGGGCATGTCGATCACGGCAAGACCGCCCTGATCAAAGCCCTTACCGGCATCGATACGGACAGGCTCAAAGAGGAAAAAGAGCGGGGCATCACCATTGAACTCGGGTTCGCTTCGCTCCACCTTCCAAACGGCATGACCATGGGCATCATCGACGTGCCGGGCCATGAAAAGTTTGTCAAGCACATGGTGTCCGGCGCTACGGGCATCGATCTCGTCCTGATGGTCATCGCCGCGGATGAGGGCGTTATGCCGCAAACGCGCGAACATCTTCAAATCTGTTCTCTTTTAGGCATTCAACAAGGACTGGTCGCCCTTACGAAGATCGATATGGTCGATGAGGACTGGCTGGAACTGGTCAAAGACGACATTCATACTTTTCTCGAAGGAAGCTTCCTGGATGGATCGCCCATTATCCCCGTATCCGCCGCAACAGGGGCGGGCCTGCCGGAGATTCTTGAGGCCCTGGACAAGGCATCATCCGAGATAAAAGAAAAATCCGATACGGGCCTTTTCCGTTTGCCTGTGGACCGGGTCTTCACAATGAAGGGATTCGGAACCGTTGTCACAGGCACGGTGACGTCGGGGCAAATCAACGTGGGAGACACCATACAGATTTTACCCGGCCCGGACACCGCCAAGATCCGGGGCATCCAGATCCACAATCAGCCGGCAGAAAGGGCAGAAGCGGGACAACGAACCGCCATCAATCTTCAGGGAACGGAAAAGAGCAGCATCGAACGGGGCCATGTCCTTGCCGGCGTCGGCACCTTTGAACCGACCCGCCGCCTCGACGTTATTTTCGATTACCTGCCCGAGGCGGCCAAAAAAATCAAAAACAGGACCATCGTGCGCTTTCACGCGGGAACCAGTGAAATCATGGCCCGATTGATTCTGCTCGACCGGGATGAACTGGAACCGGGACAGCAGGCTTACGCACAGATCAACCTCGAATCGCCCATTGTTGCCGCCGCGAAAGACCGGTTTGTCGTCCGGCGTTATTCGCCCGTCACCACCATCGGCGGCGGCATTATCATCGATCCCCTCCCCCGCAAGCACAGACGGCATGACGACGCGATCATGCGTGAATTTTCCCTTCTGCAAAACGGTCCGAATGTGGGAAAAACGGCGGCTGTCATTGAAAGAACGGGGTATGAAGGGATCACAACGGCCAATCTCATCGTGCGAACGGGCATAAACGGTCATGACGTTAAAAAAATCCTGGAATCATTAAACGGCAAAGGTCAAATCCTGGCTCTGGAAGGCGAAGAATCAAGGATCATTTCAACAGATATTTACCAGACCCTTCAGAAAAAAATCCTTGATGAAACAAAACAGTTTCACGATAAATTTCCGCTGAAAGAAGGCATCCCAAAAGAGGAATTGAGAAATGTTCTCGGCGATTATATCAATCCGAAGCTGTTCAACACGGCGGTCAAAGACCTGGAAAAAAGCAGCAGGATAGTCACGGAAAAGGAAATGGTCCGTCTGCCGGCTCACCGCGTCGATCTGTCGGGCGAACTGGACGAAATACGCGCCCTGGTCGCCGACCTGTACATCAGCGCGGGGCTTGCGGCGCCCACGATCAAGGAAGTCCAGGAAAAATTCTCCCAGCGCAAGAATCAATTGAGTAAAGTGATGACCGTCATGATCAAGGACGGAACACTTGTGAAAATCAATGAGGACATCTATTTACATAAGGACATACTTTCCGGATTACGGGAAAGCTATAAAAATCTCCTTTTAAAAGACGGCAAGGCAACGCCGGCGACTTTCAAGGAATTGACCGGATTGTCCCGGAAATTCATTATCCCCATGATGGAATATTTCGATATGGTGAAGCTGACCATAAGGGCCGGTGATCAACGGATCCTGAGAGAAAAATAAGGAAGGCGGCATCTATAAATCTTCACACATCGACAGACGCGGGAACAACCCTCATCGGCTGCGTCCGGGGAGGAAAATGAATATTTACACGCATCAGAAACGGGGTGACCATTTGAAAACAAAAAACATTTACATCAGAGACATCAAGGCAGGCGAAAAGATCAGCACCGGATTTCTGCTTACGGAAAAAAATCTGGCTTTCAGCCAAAAAGGCGCTCCCTACCTCAACCTCCGTCTCAAGGACAAAACCGGCGAAGTGGACGGCAAGGTCTGGGAAAACGCCCTGGAATTCAACGACGTCTGCAAAAAAGGCGACATCATCCAGATTACGGCACGGGCCGTCAGCTATAAAAGCGCCCTGCAGCTTTCGGTGCTTGCGATGAAGCAGGCGAACCCGGAAGAAATCGATCCGGCCGATTATTTCCCATCGTCAAAATATGATATTGAAACCATGTATGCGGAGATTCTTGAGTTTGTCGATAAAATGGAATCGCCCTGCCTGAAGGAACTTGTCTCGGCGTTTTTGCAGAACGATGAGACAGCGGCGTTGTTCAAACAGGCGCCCGCCGCAAAAGGCTTTCACCATGTCTACATCGGCGGCCTTCTCGAACACACCCTTTCCGTAACGCGCCTCCTCAAATTCGCGGCAGGTCATTATCAGGGCGTAAACCATGACCTTCTCATTGCCGGCGGCATCCTCCACGATATCGGCAAAATTCACGAGCTCTCCTTTGACGGCGTCTATGACTACACCGATGAAGGAAGGCTGATCGGACATATCATCATCGGCATGGAAATGGTGAACGCCGGAATAGCCGCCATCAAAGATTTCCCCGAACAGACGGCCATGGAACTTCGCCATCTGATCCTGAGCCACCACGGCGAGCTGGAGTTCGGCTCTCCCAAACGACCCAAGACACTGGAAGCCCTCATCGTTCATCACATCGACGACATGGACGCCAAAGTCAATGCATTCCAGGAATACGCCCCGGCAGGCGATTCCGAATGGACCCCCTTTCACCGGTTATTGGAACGTTTTATTTACAAAGGCGTCAAATCCTGAAGAACTGCATCCTTAAACCCTTGAGACCTTCAGTATAATAAACTGATTTTTTATCATTTCGTATTTTTTCATAATTTGATATAGGATGCTTTGCGCTTTTGAAGTAATCCCCTTGACCCCGTGGGGCCCAAGAGGCATGAAAACAGGTGTAGTAGGAACAAGGGAGTTGTAAGTGGTGACCATGAATTATAGCGGATCGTTTCAGGTCTCTATCCATTTTTCAACTCCGGCGCTGCTCACGGCATCGATGCACATTCCCAGGATTCCCGGTTTGCACCCTGTTTTCACATCAACATGAGCGACAACAAATAAAATCAATTTAGGAGGCATTATGGCAGAAAGAGAAGTAGTATTTGTAGACGGTATGCGAACCCCCTTTGGCAGACTGGGTGGAACCCTGCGAGACATTTTTTGTTCAAAGCTCGCCAGTATCGCACTGAAAGGCCTGCTTGATAAAACAAAGATCGCAGAAAAGGCCCATGTGGATTGCGTGTTTGCCGGATCAGCGGCTCATTGTTCCCACACCTTGAACCCTGCCCGATGGGCAGCGCTCGACGCAGGATTGCCCCATTCAACGTCGGCGTCCTATATTGAAATGCAGTGCGGCTCGGCTATCGATTCCATCAACCACGCGGCCTGGAAAATACTCTGCAACCATGCGGACATTATCATTGCCGGCGGCATGGAATCTTACAGCCAGATGCCCGCAAAATTTTCCATGTCCGTTCAACCCTACAAGCTGATTCCACCGACCCCCATCACCCGCATGCTGTCCCCCGTTGAAGAAGAAAACCTCGGCATGGGACTCACGGCGGAAAAGCTGCAGGTCATGTACAACATCCCCAGGGAAGATGCCGACAAATTTGCCTACGACAGCCAGATGAGAACGAAGATGGCGATGGATAATAATTATTTCAAGGATGAAATCGTTCCCGTAATCATTAAGGGAAGCAGGAAAACCCCGGATATCATCTTCGATAAGGACGAACATCCCCGGCCCGAAAGCACACTGGAAGGTATGGCCAAGCTTCCGCCAGCATTTAAAGAGGGCGGAACGGTTACGGCGGGAAATTCTTCCGGACAGAACGACGGCGCCGCTTTTGTCCTGATGATGAGCAAAGAAAAGGCCCTGGAACTGGGCTATACCCCCATGGCAAAATGGATCTCCGGCGGCGACTACGGCGTCGATCCCACGATTATGGGCATCGCCCCGGCCTATGCCCTGCCCCTCGCCATCAGGCGCGCGGGCTTGAAGCTGTCCGATTTCGATCACATGGAATGCAACGAGGCCTTTGCCGTGCAGAACCTGGCGGTCATCAAAGAACTGGAAAAACAGATGGGTGAAAAAGTGGATCGTGAAAAATGGAACCCCATGGGAGGCGCTATTTCCTACGGCCATCCCAACGGCGCATCCGGCTCCAGAATCTGTATGTTCACCATGCGCCACCTGATCCGGAAGGGCGGAAGATACGGATTCTTCAGCTCCTGCTGCGGCGGCGGATTGGGTGTTGCCACGGTTATCGAAAATCTGCAACGATAATCAGAAAAAGGATCTCAATGAAAAGGGGACGGAGTGCTCAATGCAAAACGTCCCCTTTTGTTATTAGACAGGCAGGCCCTTGCCATAACAGCGGACGGGAAGATCATAGGCCGATGCAAAAAACACCGGTTGCAACTGATGCAGGCCGCATGTAGCTGAATGCCACCGACCCCGGCCGCCGCAGTTTGCTCACGATTCTTCTTTATCACCCACCCCCGATCGGCGGCAAGATTGTCTTCACGGGTGGAAAAAACAAAACGGTTTTGCAGCCCAGGATCACTCAATTTAAATGGTGAAAAAAGTATCGACACCTATGTGTTGCTCCTTTGTTCAGAATATTTCAGCTCTTCATGAAGACTCAATGGACTTGTTTTCTCCGATGGATCAATATCTTGTAAAATGAAAGAAGCCCCTTGTCCTGCCTGCTCCAGAGCATCGGCTGCCTGGCCTGGAGATCCGAATGCGGAATGCCGACGCTCACCGGAGATTCATGGGTCATCCCGACCTCCGTTCCATAATAAATAACGGGAGGCTGTTCCAGGGAAAACTGCAGATATGCGGCGGCTTTGAGTTTGTCCTTGTCGTTTCCGCTTTCGAACAGAAAGCGGTTCATGTCGTGGTTATCGAGAAAGGTCGGCAGAAAATAATCCGGCGGGTATGTCAAGCGACGTTTTCTCAAGGCATCGGCCAGGACATCATCGGAGACGGTTCCCGTCCCGCGGGCGACATGGCTGCACACCAGATTCCGGAAACAAAAATCCAGCACCCCGTCGAGCTCTCCGACATATTCTTTCTGAATGCTCTCTTGGGACGCGCCGAAAATCCAGCGAAAGTATTTATTCTTGATGTGGATGGTTTTCAGATGTTTGCGGTTAATGCCTTCCAGCCATGCCTCTCCGATCAGGACGGCGGCAGGATAATCCTTTTTTATTTCCCTGCGGAAGTGTTTCCAGAAGGAATGCCGGGGGCCGATGACATGGTCAAGACGGAAACCGTCAATCCCCAGGGAAAGCCAGTATTTCGCCGCATCGATGATGTGGTCTCTTGCCTCCGGAAAATCCAGATTCAGTTTCGGCAGTTCCCTGACGTCAAGAAAGCATAGATAGTCATCCGGCCATTTGTCGAAGATGAACCAGTTAAAATACCGGCTCTGTCTGTTTTTCCGCGCTTCCTCAAAAAACGGATGATGGCGGGAACAGTGATTCGGCACAAAATCGGCGATGATCCGGATGCCGGAGATGTGGGCGCGATCAATGAGCGTCTTCAGATCGTCCAGTGATCCGAACCGGGGTTCGACGCCTAAATAATCCGTCACATGATACCCATGGTACGCGCTGGTCTTACAGAAGGGGGAAAGCCAGAGGGTGTTGACGCCGAGGTTTTCCAGATAGGGAAGTTTTTCGGCGATTCCCCGGAGGGTTCCGCCCAGGAAATCCGGTTTCATCCCGTCTTTGGGTGAAAGACCGGCAAAGCGGTCAATCAGCACATGATAAATGACAGCCTTTTGAAACCAGCCCGTCGCCTGCATGGGTCCTCGTCTTCCATAAAATGATGTTAAAGAGGATTGATCGCCTCATACATATCGCGGCGAATCGTCTGTCTCTGCAAAGTACGCCGCGATGCCCTTTTCTGTCATCAGTCCGTTCACCTTAATCCATCTCTCCTTTTTCACGGCCTGCTCCTGTTTTTTTCTCGTAAATAATTTTGGTATCCTCTGAAAAAAATCCATCGAATTGATTCAAAACAGATGGTATTACACGTATGAAAGAATAATTTATTATCATTAAATAATCAAGGAGAAGGGAATGAACATCGGCAATAATTGGGAAACCATCCGGACCCTGTTTGAAGAGGCCTTCAAGAGCTGCGCCCACTTTTCCGTGGCAACGGTGAATGAAGACGGCACGCCGGGCGTCACGCCTATCGGCGGATTGATCCTGCGCGACAATCAGACCGGCTTTTATTTCGACGAATTTCCACGAAAACTTTCGGCCAATATCAAGCGCAATCCCAGGGTCTGCATCCTCGCCGTCAACGCCGACAAGGCCTTCTGGGGCATGGCACTCGTCGATGGAAAATTCAAAACGCCGCCTGCCGTGCGTCTGTTGGGCACGGTCGGAGAGGCGCACCGGGCGACGCCCGATGAAATAGCCGCCTGGCAGGAGCGCGTCGCCATTGCCAGGGGGACGAAGGGCTATGATATTCTTTGGGCCAAGATGGCCAAGGTCAGAGATATTGCGTTTGACGCCTTCGAACCTGTCAATCTGGGGGATATGACTGCCGGCCTGTGGCAGACACAACGTCACGAAGCGTGACGCGTTGCCCGTATTTCGTGAAACGTGATGCGTAACTTTATCGGAAAAAGTCTGCCGCAACATCAGAGAAACCCTCAAACAGGCCGTGAACGCCAATTAGGAATACTGCATCTCCGGCGGCTTCCCCGCCGATAAACACACAAACATCATTCCGGAAGAGGAATCCGGGAAGGTCATGGCTTGGATGAATAGACGGGGGGCACAAACAACTTGACATATTACATGTCATCGCCTAAACTTAACCGCCATGCTAAGTATAACGACAATACCTCTTCAAGTTCAAATGCTTAACAATTAAAATCTGATAGCAGAAGGAGCCATGGATGCAAGACAGCGTTAATTTGCAAAGCCTCGTTGAATTGTGCTCTGATTGGTACTGGGAAGTCGACTCCGAACTCCGATTCACCTCATTTGTCAACCACTCGGCCTCGCGCGAGGGCAATGCGCTGAGCACATGGCTTCCCGGCAAAAAGCCAGGGGAAACGAACCTCAAAATCGCGGGGGGATGGAAACCTTTGCGCACCCTGTTCGACGCCCGGAAACCGGTGCGCGACGCCATAATCGACGTAATCCTGCCGGACGGCGGCAGGCTCTTTGTCAGCATTACCGGCGAGCCGCTGTTCGACGAACAAGGCAGCTTCACCGGTTACCGGTGCATCGGCAGAGACGTAACGGAAGAGAAAAGACGCCAGGATGAACTCCTGCAATTCCGGGCCGCCATGGACGACTCTCTGGATTTGATCTATATCGTCGATCCCGTCACGATGCGCTTCATTTACGTCAATGAAACCGCCTGCCAGCGCGCCAATATCCCGCGGGAAGAATTCATGAAATTTACGACCTATGAAATGATGCAGGTGGATCGCGACATTCTCGAACGCATGTATGCGGAAACGATCGCCGCCGCGCCAAACGGCATTACGACGCAGATGAGAAGCCGCCCCAACGCCGAAGGCCAAAGGGCGCTTTATGAGTTTCACAGGCGGGCGATAAAACTCGGCGACCGCTGGGCTATCGTGAGCACATCTCACGACGTCAGCAATCGCTGGATTGCCGAAGAAAGTGTGCGCCGGACCGGAAGAATCCTATCCATGCTGAGCACAACCAATGAAGCGATCATGCATGCTAAAACACCCGGCGAGCTGTATCAGCAGGTGTGCGAAGCCGCCGTCTCCGGCGGCAAATTAAGCGCCTCCGCTGCTTTGCTGCCTGATATGAAAACGGGCATCATGAATATTGCTGCCGCAGACGGCATCGACTTTCCGGAGCTTCGCGAACCCCCTTTATCCGTCAAGGAAATATCGGACAAGGGAAGGGGCATCATCAGCGCCGCCTTTCGCAACGGCAAGCCCGTCATCGACAACCGGTATTTTCGGGATGCGCACGAAAAGAACAATGGCGGCAAAGAAAAAAAGGCCGGCTGCGCCGCTGCTGTGCCGCTTATCAGACAGGGACATGCCTGCGGCGTGTTTTTTCTCTATTCGGAAACAAGATATACCTTTAATGAAGAGATCGTCAATCTGCTCGAACGCCTGGCGGAGAATGTGGTATTTGCCCTGGAGAATCTTGAACATGAAGATGAGAAAAAACGCGCTGAGGAGCAGATTCAGTTCCTCGCCACCCACGATGCCCTGACGGGTATGCCGAACCGCTTTATGTTCAGTCAGCTTTTAAGCCACGCCGTCCAATCCGCACAGCGCTATGAAAGACATCTTGCCGTTATCTTTATCGATCTCGATCGTTTCAAGGAAGTCAACGACACGCTGGGCCACGAAGCGGGCGACAGACTCCTGCAGGGCGTCGCCGAACAGCTGAAAAAAACGATGCGGACAAGCGACGTCATTTCCCGCATGGGCGGCGACGAGTTTGTGGCCCTTCTCCAGGATATCAAAGACCAAGGCGAAGTCGCTGAAGTGGCGGAGAGAATTCTTTCCGCCATCACCAAACCCGTGATGATTATGGGAATGGACTGCCAGATAACGGGAAGCCTCGGCATCTCCATGTACCCTGAAGACGCAAACAATGAGCAATCGTTGATGAAAAACGCCGACATGGCCATGTATTTCGCCAAAAGCGAAGGCCGGAACAATTATCAGTTCTATTCCGCAGGCATCAGATCGGAGCTTTTCGAGCAGTTGGAGTTGGAAAGAAATCTGCGCAACGCCATGGAGAACAAGGAATTCTACCTGCATTACCAGGCCAAGATGGACTTCAAGACCGGCGCAATCACCGGCGTGGAGGCGCTGCTTCGCTGGCAAAATCCCGCGTTGGGATCGGTACGCCCGTCGCGGTTGATTGGTCTGGCCGAAGACACCGGGTTGATTGTCCCTATCGGCCGCTGGGTTCTGAAAACCGCCTGCGCGCAAAATATCGCGTGGCAGAAATCAGGACTTCCTCCTATCTGTATGGCCGTCAATTTATCTCTCCGTCAGCTCCTGGATAACGATCTCCTGAAGGATATCAAGGAAGCCCTCGATGAATCCGGCATGCCGCCCCACCTGCTGGAGCTGGAAATCACGGAGGGCATGTTGATACAGGATACCCGGCGGGTCATTAAAATACTGACGAAAATAAAATCCATGGGGGTGCGGCTCGCCATCGACAATTTCGGCACCGGATACTCTTCCCTGTCGCAAATAACGCACTTTCCCATCGACACGCTGAAGGTGGACAGGGCCTTCATCCGCGACATGCTGAAGAATCCTGAGGATAAGGCGATTACCAAGGCGATCATTGATATGGGCAAGACCTTGAGCCTTAACGTCATTGCCGAAGGCGTCGAGACCCAGGACCAGGAAAAATTCCTGCGCGAACAAGCCTGCGACGAGATGCAGGGCTATTATTTCAGCAAACCCATCCCCCCCTATCAGTTTGCCGACCTGCTGCGAAAATATGTTCCTGATCCACGCGCAGATAGCCTTTCGTGAAGCGTCGCCCGCACCTCATCGTTCAGGCCTTCACGCTTCACGATCTACGTTTCACGCTTCACGCTTCTCGTCCAAATAATTTTCAACCTGGAGGACAAAGGTTTCCGGATCGATGGGCTTTTCGATATAGCCTTTGCAGCCCGACTCCAAAGCTTTCTCTTTGTCGCCCGGCATGGCGTAAGACGTCACGGCAATGATCGGCGTTTCCACAAGATCGGGGGTTTGCCTTAAGCGCCGTGCGACGGCGTAGCCGTCCATCAGGGGCAGCTGGATATCAAGGAGAATCAAATCCGGCAGAAGCGACGCGGCCAGTTCAATCCCCGTCTTGCCGTCCATGGCGGAAAAGACTTCATAGCCGCACCCTTCAAGGATATACCTGACAAGATACAGATTCTGTTCATTGTCTTCTATCACCAGTATTTTCTTCTTCATTTTTTCACCTTTTCCCCGGCAAAGAGAAGCTGAAGATGCTTCCCGCACCCCAGACACTGGTCGCCTGGAGCTTGCCGCCCATCAATTCCGCAAGTTTCTTTGATATGGAAAGACCCAGTCCCGTCCCCTCAAACTTTCGGCTTAATCCCGAATCGATCTGCCGGAACGCCTGAAAGATCGTTTCCATGTCTTCCTCCCTGATGCCGATGCCCGTATCGATAACGCTGACACGGATGTTGTCCGCATCCGCTTCGCAGACGATCCTGACCGAACCTTTTTCCGTAAACTTTACGGCATTGCCGACCAAATTCAGGAGGATCTGTTCCACCCGCCTGGCGTCGCCCCAAACAACATTGATTTCAGGCGCAATGCTGCACCCGAGTTCAAGTCCTTTGCCTTCAGCGAGAGGACGCGCGCTGTGCGCGACTTTTTCTATGATCGGGGGAAGATCAACCTCTTCCTGCGCCAGTTGAAACTGGCCGGCTTCGATTTTGGATATGTCAAGGACATCGTTGATCAGGGCCAGGAGATGCTGGGAGCTGCTGCGGACCATGTTCAACTGTTTTTTTTGTTCGTCGTTCAGCGGGCCAACCCGTTCCATGAGAATGATGCCCGTAAAACCGATGATGGAATTCAGGGGCGTGCGCAGTTCATGAGACATGGTCGCCAGAAAGGCGGATTTAATCCGGTCGGCAGCTTCGGCTTTTTCCTTGGCAATCTCAAGTTCCGCTGTTCGTTCTTTAACCAGGTTTTCCAAGTGCTCATGATATAAGGCCAGCTCTTTTTCCGCCTCCTTGCGGGCGGTAATATCTTCAACCGTGCCTTCGTAATACAGGATGTCGCCTTTGTCGTCGTAGACGGCCTTGCCGTGAATGGATATCCAGAAAAGCGAGCCGTCCCTGCGCTTAAATTGAGCCTCGAATCCCCTGACCTCCCCTTCTTCGGCAAAGAGCTTTTTGAAGCGCAGCCGTTCATCGGGATTGACATAGACATCATATTGAATATCGTTGATATTCTCCATGAGATCTTCCGGTGTGTCATAGCCGAACAATTTGGCAAAAGCGGGATTTGCGCTTTGGAATCTCCCTGCCGGCGTGCTTTGATAAATGCCCATGGCGGCGTTTTCAAAGATGTCGCGGTACTTTTTGGCCACCTGAATCAATTCCCGCGTGCGGACATTGACCTGGCGCTTTAAAACGACGCTTCCGGCCAGACTCATGATGAGCACCATACCCGCGACGAGGCCGAGGATCTGCATCCAGACCGGCAGCCTGAACCGGACCTTTTCGGATGTCCAGCGTTTCATCGCCGTGTAATACGCCGATTGCGTATCTTCTTTCATATCCGACAGGCGGCGGTCGATGGCATCCAGTAGCTTTTTGGGAGTGTGTTTCGACGCCGCAAAAAAGAGGGTGGACGGTTCGAAAATTATCGCGGTGTCTTCAAGGCCGGCCTCTTTTGCATGCATCAGCCCATAGAAACGGTTGGTGACGGCGGCATCGGCTTCGCCGGCGGCAACCATCGCAAACATGGTTTTATAATCCGTCACGGAAACAAGTTTGACATTTAACCCGAAGCTGTTCGTCAGACGGTCGAAGGTTTCCTTCTGGATCGAATTTTCCAGGGCAAGGACCCGCTTGCCGTTCAGGTCTACGATCGATTGGATGTTGCCGTCTTTACGGGCGTACACCTGAGACCATGACGACATGACCGGTGTTTTGTGAAAAGAGAAGGTCTTTTCCCGGTCCCGCGTAAAAGCCACGTCGGGCATCAAATCGATCTCGCCTCTCGCCAGGCGATCCAGCCCCTCCGCCCAGGCGCCGGAAACATAGCGTAGCGTCCACCCCTCGCTCTGCGCGATATCCTCGATGATGTCGACAAAAATGCCCGCAGGTTTGCCGGATGGGTCCATGAAGATCTTCGGGGCATTATCATAGACACCCACCCGCACAATGCGGTCTTCGGCATTCCCATAGGACGCACCCACGCACAAGACCGCAAGCAGGGCCATAAACAGGCATGCCCGCCGCCGGCTGCAACATATTGAGGTTCCCTGTGTGATCATTTTCGTCTCTCGTCTTTCGTCGCTCGTATCTCGTCGCTTCACATTTCCCGGCCCCTCACTCCAGGCGATACCCCTTTTCCCTGAACAGCCGGATGCAGGCGTCCACTGCCTCCGGGTCATAGAGGATGCCCTTGTTTTTCGTTATCTCATCCATCGCCGGACCCAATCCGAGACCGGGACGGTACGGACGATGGGAGGCCATCGCTTCCACGACGTCGGCAACGGCAAGCACCCGGGACTCCGGGAGAACATTTTCTCCCGTTAATCCGTTCGGATACCCTGATCCGTCGATCCGTTCATGGTGCTCCCGGATGATTCTCGCAATGGGCCAGGGGAAATCGATGTCCTTCAAGATGTCGTAGCCGGCCTCAGAATGGGTTTTGATCAGACTGAATTCCGTTGCCGTCAGTTTCCTCGGCATGGACAGGATTTCGGCCGGTATGGATATCTTGCCGATGTCATGGATAACGGCGGCCATGCGAAGGCCGTCAACCTGCTCGGTAGGAAGGCGCATCTCCTCGGCAATGGCACAGGCCAGTCCGGCGACCCTTCGCTGATGCCCTGCCGTATAAGGGTCTCTCGTTTCCACCGTCACGGCCATGGCGCGAACCGTCGCCTCGAGGGATTTGCGCAGACGATCAAAGTTCTCCTGCCGTTCCCTATCCATCTGTCTGCGCTCCGTAATATCGCGGGCGATGGCAATCAGACCGGCAAACCGTCCGTCGCGTATCACGGGAGAACTGCTGACTTCGACGATCTTGACCGCTCCGTCCCTGGCGACGTACTCATAAACCGACGCAGCAATGATATCCCCATTGCGGATCAGATTGACATCGGCAAATATCTTCTTAATGGATTCGGGCGTCACAATCGTTTTCAAGTCCGTATAATGGCGGCCCATGAGTTCCTGCGGTTTGTACCCCAACATTCTTTCGATGCTCGGGGATACGCCGGTAATGGTGTATTCGGCATCCAGGGTGATAATGACGTCTGAGGCATTTTCAAAGCTCAAACGATACTGCTCCTCCAGGGCCGCGAGTTGTCGATTGGCCCTCTCCAGGTCCGACATTTTCTTTTCGAGCTTGCGGAAAAGGGCCTCATCATGTCGCCTGAAAAACTCCATCTCCTCGCCCAAAGGCCTGGGATGGGGGCGTTGTGCCGAATATTCCGCCGCAAGGATTTCATCGAGAACCTTCAGCAATATTTCCGGCTCCTGGGGCTTGATCAAAAACCTGTCCGCGCCGAGGCTTAAGGCAAATTCTTCGTCCTTTGCATCCGTAAAAGTGGCCGTGTAAAACACAAAGGGAATGTATTTAAGCCGCTCATCCGATTTGCACTCCCGGCACAAGGCATAACCGTCCATGACGGGCATGAGGATATCCGAGAGGATCAGGTCGGGCGGCGGATGGACGAGGGCCATATCGAGGGCGTCCCTGCCGTTTACCGCCTCCAGGACGTCAAAACCGGAACTCTCCAGTAAACTCTTCAACAAATAGAGATTGGCGCTGTTGTCATCGACGATCAGTATGGTCTTTTTCATTGCCTTTCTGCCTCACGAATATTTTAGCCCATAGTTCCGGAAACCGTCTTTATCTTCCTTAATGCACCAGCTGATAGCCCTTGTCATGGAATAAGCGCAGGCAGGCATCCACCGCATCGGGATCGTAGAGGATTGCTCTGTTTTTGGTGATCTCCTCCAGCGCCGGATCGATCCCAAGGGCCGCCCGGTAGGGCCGGTGGGAGGAGATGGCCTCCACCACGTCGGCGACAGACAGAATCCGCGCCTCCGGAAGAATGGCATCGCCTTTCAAGCCCCTGGGATAGCCCGATCCGTTGATCCTCTCGTGGTGCTGCAGGATGACCTCGGCCACGGGCCAGGGAAAATCGATGTCCTTCAGGATGTCGTAGCCTGCCTGGGAATGGATCTTGATGAGATCAAACTCGATATCCGTCAGTTTCGTCGGCTTGCTCAAAATCTCCGCCGGAACGGCGATCTTCCCGATATCATGAATGACGGCAGCCATCCGGATAAAATCGAGCTCCTCTGCAGGAAGCCCCATCTCGGCGGCGATGGACCGGGCCAGATCGGTTGTTCTTCTCTGATGCCCCGCCGTATAGGGATCCTTCGTCTCCACGACTGCGGCGATGGCGTGGACCGTCGCCGTCAAAGCCCTTTCCACCCTGTCGGCACTCTGCTTTCGCTCATCGATATCCTCGGTGATTCCGTCATAATAGACGACGCGTCCCTGGTCATCGCAAATCGCCTGCATGGTCATGGAAACCCAGAAGGCGCGCCCGTCCTTCTTGCGAAACCGGGTTTCATGGTTCCTGACGAAGCCCTGCTCCCGAATGACCTCCATGATTGCGGTGCGCTCCGCGGGATCGGCATAGATTTGGCCGGCAATATCGGTGATGCCGGCGATCAGTTCCTCAGGGGAATCGTAACCGAAGATCCTGGCCATGGCCCGATTGGCCATGATGAAACGTCCTTCAGGCGTCGACCGGTAAATGCCTTCCTGAGAACTCTCGAAGATGCTCCGATATTTTTCTTCGGCAAGACGAAGATCGGTCTCCATCCACCGGCGCTTTACGGCGCTGCCGATGCTGTTCCCGATTCGCTCCAGAAACCTCATCGCCTCCTTTGTGAAACGGCCCTTCCTTTGACCATTCAATTGCAGAAGGCCGATCACGGAGTCTCCCGCCTTCAGCGGAATCAGGGCCGCCGACTTGCATCCCTCACCATGACAGAAGCGCAGCATCCGGGCCTGACGGTCCGCCTCCTTGACGGAAGCCGGGAGTCCTGATGTGTTGTTCGTCCAGAAACTGCCGCCTTCGGTAAAGAAAGGAAGCGACGGATCGGTTCTCCCCGACAAGACATCGCCGCACATACATTCCAGTACGGGATTGCCCCCGGCATCCCGGATGATGTCGCCTGCACCGTCCCGCGCGCATAGGTATTGATCGGCTTCCATAAAATGGGGCGCAAGTCCGACGGCATCATAATAGGGAAAGTCGTCGCCTTCCTTCAGACGAACGGCAACGGCGTCGATGCCCAGGTTTTCCTTGATCAAGACAAGCACATCCCGCATAAATTTGTCGCTTTCGCTGGGCCTGTTCAATACGTTCAGAATCCTGTTGCCCAAGGCGCGGGCCTGTTCCACCCGCTTGCGTTCCGTAATGTCTCGGAAAATGCCCTGATAGATGGTTCCCCCCGCAACTTCAATAGCGCTTCCCGTAATATCCACGGGGACGGTCTTGCCGTCTTTTCTTAAAACGATCGCGTCATTCAGGGTTGAGAGACCTTTTTCCCTGATTTCTTTATACGTGGATAAAACCGCTTCAAGCTGTTCTTGCGGATGAATGCTCTGAACGTTCATGCCTAATAATTCCGCTTTTGAATATCCGAGAAGTTTTTCCGCCCTTTGGTTGGTCTCCAGAAAATTCCCTTCAGCGTCTGCAAGTATTATGGCATCGCTTGCGCCATCCATTAAAATCCGGTATTTCTCTTCCGATTTCCGGAGGGCCTCCTCCCCCTTTTTCTTTTCCCGTCTCCCGGCAGCCTCCAGCAGTTCCCTTTC
Organism: Deltaproteobacteria bacterium; assembly: GCA_016930075.1. GTDB lineage: Bacteria > Desulfobacterota > Syntrophia > Syntrophales > JAFGHS01 > JAFGHS01. The sequence goes on along the minus strand of JAFGHS010000050.1, from coordinate 22,173 downwards.
AATGGCCGGAACGAGACGGGCGAGATTGCCCTTCATGATGCAGTCGGCGGCGCCGCAGCGCATGCAATCCGCCGCCGTCTCCTCGCCGATCTTGCCGGATACGATGATCAGGGGGATGTCAAGTCCCGTTTCCTTGAGCAGGGCCATGGCCGACGGACCGTTGAACTGCGGCAGTTGGTAATCGCAAAGGATAACGTCCCAGGCCTTCTCATGGAGGGCCTTCCGCATGGCCTCGGCCGTTTCCACCCGCTCATATTCCGGCTCATAGCCGCCTTTCTTCAACTGGAGGAGCATCAACAAGGCATCGTTTTCCGAATCTTCAATAATCAATGCGTAAAGAGGTCGTCTCATCAATTTTCTCCCTTCCTCGCAAGCGGCGGCGGCTCATTCCAATGAAGCCAGTACAGCCCGATAAGCTTGACGGCTTCCGTAAAGCGGTTAAAGTCAACGGGTTTTCGGATATAACTGTTGGCCCCTAATTCGTAACTTTCCATCATGTCCCTCTCCTCCGACGACGACGTCAGAACAACCACCGGAATCACTCTCGTGATCTCCTCCTCCCGCATCCGGGCGAGAACCTCCATGCCGTCGATCTTCGGCAGTTTCAGGTCCAGAAGGACGACAGCCGGCAGATCATTCATGTCCCGTCCGGCATGAATGCCCGAACCGAAAAGATAATCGAGGGCCTCCACGCCGTCATTGGCAACGACGACTTTACTTGAAATATCGTTTTTCCGGAATGCCAGCAATGTCAATTCCACGTCATCCGGGTTGTCCTCCACCAGGAGAATGGTTTTTTCTTTCATGAGACTGACCTTTCATTGCTCGTCGTTCGTGAAGCAAAACCTTTAAAAACGCCTCTTTTGTCATTGCGAGCGAAGCGAAGCAATCTCATAATCATCCGTTAATTGGAGAGATTGCCACGGCACTTCGTGCCTCGCAATGACAGAAAACAGAGAAATTCAACGGTCTCGAAGCGTTGCTCGTTGGATGTGCTCTACGCTTCAAGCTAATGTAAAGTAAAATGTCGCCCCCTTCCCGACTTCCCCTTCCGCCCAGACATGCCCGCCGTGACGATGAATAATCCGCTGCACGATGGCCAGGCCGATCCCTGTTCCCGGAAAATCTGCGGCGGAATGGAAGCGCTGAAAGGCGCCGAACATCTTGCCGCTGTATGTTTCATTAAAACCGACGCCGTTGTCACGGATGAAATAGAAAACCCTGCCGTCATTAACTTCGGAGCCGAATTCAATCCGGGCGAGAGCCTCACGGCTCGTAAACTTCCAGGCATTCTCCAGGAGGTTGTCGAGGGCAATCCTCATCAGGCGGGTATCGGCCTGAACAACAATCCCGTCGGCAACGATCGCATCAACGACTCTATCCGGATCATTCTTTTGCCGATCCTTCAGAAGGGCTCTGAATATTCTGCTCAGATCGACGGCATCGCTTTGGAATTCGGACCGCGTCACCTTCGACAGGTTCAACAGATCGTCGATCAGGACATCCATGCGCTGCGTCGCCTTGTGGATGCGCTCAAGGTAGCTTTTTCCCGCCTCGTCCAGTTTGTCCGCATACTCATCCAGAACGGCCCGGCTGAAGCCGTTGATGCTGCGGAGGGGCGCCCGCAGGTCATGGGACACGGAATAGCTGAAGGCCTCCAATTCCCTGTTGGCTGCCGTCAATAAGGCGGTGCGCTGCGACACCTGCTGATCCAGCTCGACATTCATCCGCTGCAATTTAATTTCCGCCGACTTGCGCCGCATCGCCTCCACGAAGGCAACGGAAAGGGCCTCCAGATCATGCTGATGATCTTCCGTGTACCCCGATTCATTATTGGCCACGGCAATCATACCGACCACTTTGTCCCTCTCTCTCAGCGGCACGCCCAGAAACGAGGCTATCGGCGGATGGCCTTCAGGTAAACCGACGCGGTCCGGATAGGAGGCAGGATCGTTGACGATGAGCGGCCGGTCCTGGAGAATGACCTGGCCCCATATCCCGCGGATGGTCATATCCATGATCATCCGGACGGCCTGCATCTCCGGTATGCGGCAGGCTTCCCAGCCCGGATCGCTCATGGCCGTCGTTGAAAACAGTCCGTCCGGAGTAATTTCGCCGATCATCCCGAATTTGCTGCCCGTAATATCCTGGGCCACGTCAAGGCAGGTCTTGGCCACATCCTCCTCGCCGGAGGCCATCAGGGCTTCATAAAAAACACTGTTGATGGCCGTGAGCAATCTGCCCTGCCGAAAAATCATCTCTTCCGTCTTCATGCGCTCCGTGACGTCATTAACGATATCGACAATCTCGCCCGACGGCATCTTGTATAAATGGCTTTCCGTCCACACCGACAGACGCCCGTCATGATAGAAGATCGTGGGATGATACACCGGCCGGCCCGTTTTCCACACCTCCTGAAAAAACTCAAATATGCCGGTTTCTTTTACCATGGGAAATACGTCGCACAGTGTTTTACCGATAAAATCCGTGTAAAGGCGGGCGCACTTTTGCCCGGCTTCATTCATATCGATGATTTCAAAGTCTTCTCCGTCATTCACGGCCCGGAAGATCGCCACGCCGGTGCTCATATTGTCAAACAGCTCCTTGAAACGCATTTCGCTTGCCTGCAGCTCCTCATGCGTCTGAAGCTGCTCCCGCACCTGCTGCGTCAGCACCCGCTTTCTGAAATACAGAAGGGAGGCAAAGATCACCAGGAAAAGGAGTATGGAGATTGCCGCCAACTGAATGAGGTGCGTTCGCTCTTCAAGAAAAATGGCCCTGCGGCTCCGCTCAATAAAGATGATCCACCCCTTGTCCGCCACAGTGGCGTAGGAAACATAGTTTTTCCTCCCGTCGAGGCTGTGCTCGAAAACAGCGACGGACTGACTCCCTTCCGGGATGGGTTTATCGATCATGAAATAGAAAGGATACGGGATGATCTCCTTGCCGGGGTTACGCCGGCTGCTGTAAATTAACCGTCCTTTTTGATCCGTAACCGAGAGAAATGATCCCGGATCAAGGGGTATCCGCCCGATGGTCTCACCCAACCGGGCCGTCCGCAGGATGATCGCCAGGACGCCGTGCACGCCTCCCTGGTTGTCGGTCAGGGGGACGGAAACGACAACAAGAGGATTCTTTTCACCATTCGCCGTCGGCATGACCTCCGACACATAGGGTTTCCACTTGCGGCTGACGCCTTTGTACCAGTCCCTGCGGTTGAAGTTCTTTCCCTGTACCTCCGGGGCCGGCGGATAACCGACCCAGAGCGTGCCCTGCCTGTCCGTAATAGCGGCGCTTTCGGCATCATCGAGTTCCTTCTTCAGACCGGCCAGCTGCTCCCTTGCCTTTTTTTCATTCCGATTAGCGACGGCCTCCATCATACGGAGCCGGTTGCCGTAGGATTCCATAGTCTTGATGATCATCTGGAAGCGCTCCTCCAGAATAAGGGAGGTCATAACGGCGGCATTACGGTCTTTTCTTAAAAACTGTTCCGTGGCCTTCCTGTCATGGCCGTAGTATTGAAAAACAGTTGCCGCGGAAATGATCAATAAGACGGATAGACTGATGATAATGATATTCCGCTGTTCTAAAAACCAGGGAAGCGAGGGGACATGCCTGTTATCCGGACGATTCTTCATGGCTCACATTCACACGGGTCAACGGGTTCAGCCGCACGGCGAATACGCCATAAACAACATGGCACAACATGTCTGTAAAAATAAGATGTCTGTAAAATAAAAAACCCGTCTCATATGAACAGACGGGGCTCCCGCAACAATGAATACCCACTTTACCGGATGCGCTGTCAGAATGAGGAAAGCAACGATCAATGATGCCGAATATGTTTTGCAGATTAACATAATATTGAACAAAGTCAAGCAAATGATATGCTTACGGGCTGCGGCAACGGGCCTGTGGAAATGGGTTTGCAAAGGCAGTGCAAAATTGATAAGAGCAGGGGGACGATGCGTCGCTCGTCGTTAGTGGCTCGTCGTTCGTTGTTTGTGAAATGCAAAAATGCAGGATGGAATCGGGGGCCAGAGGTAAAAGGGATTATCAATCTGTTCAAATCAACCGCTTACCGGCATCACCCTGAGACCTTTGAAAAACGCCTCTTTTGTCATGGCGAGCGAAGCGAAGCAATCTCATAAGCGTCCGACAGGACAAAAGATTGCCACGGCGCTACGCGCCTCGCAATGACAGGAAAAATAGAATCGGAAAATTCCGACTCAATAAAAATAGGGAGAAATACTTATGCACATCATCGCCTTTAACGGAAGCCCCCGCAAAAGCGGCAATACATCAACCATCATCAAGGCCATGCTCAAAGGGGCCAAAGCGGCCGGCGCCGAAACGACGGAAGTCCGTCTGCACGATATTGACATGAAAGGCTGTCTCGGCTGCCTGACCTGCCGCACCCATGCAGGAAAATGCAAACAGAAGGACGCCCTGACGCCCTATCTGGAAGCCATCAAGACCTGCGACGGGGCCGTCTTCGGCACACCGATTTACATGTATCATGTGACGGGGCAGATGAAGATGTTCATCGACCGCATCTATCACCTCTTTGTCAGCAAATCCGGAAGCCCCGGCACCTACGAAACCGCCGTGCCGCCCGGTAAGACTTACGCCCTCGTGACGTCCCAGGGGCACCCGGACATCGAGCGCTTTCAGCGGCCCGTCCGGTGGCTTGCCGCCATGACGGGCGGCGGCCTCGGCATGAAGGAAGTGGGCCGTATCGTCCAGGTCAACAGCCACCAGATCCCGGTGAAAGAAGACAAGGCGCTCCTCGAAAAGGCTTACATCATCGGACAGAAACTGGTGACGGAGAGGGCATAAGGGTCAGGGGGTCGGGAAACAGGAAGCAGAAGCCCGGGCACAGGGCATTTCTGATGGCGTTGTCCCGCCTTGGCGGGACTGCTTTAGCCGGAAGCATCATGCCGTCATAACAAAATTACCTTAAAAAAAGAGAGGACCTCACGAGGTCCTCTCTTGAAAAAACATCAATTTTCAGTCCCGGTGTGAGCGGTCAGGCAAGAAACAGACCGATCGGGGAGTCATGAACTGCACCTTATGCCCCGGTTCCATCCTGCCTTTTACGCTTCACAATCCACGCTTCACGCCCCGATCCCCGGCCTAACCCATGCTCTGCAGAATCGTCGTCGCGCCCTGGCCGGCGCCGATGCACTGGGTCGCCAGGCCGTATTTCTTGCCGCTCCGGCGGAGTTCATGGGCCACTGTCAAGACGATGCGGCAGCCCGTCGCACCCAGGGGATGGCCGATCCCCAGGGAACCGCCGTTGACATTTGTCTTTTCCTCGGGAATGCCGAGTTCCTTCAATGAGGCAATGACCTGGCAGGCAAAGGCCTCATTGAACTCAACGCGATCAATTTGATCGGGCTCAAGGCCGGCGTGTCTGAGGGCTTTTTTCGTCGATACGACGGGACCCATGCCCATGATCTGCTGTTTGACGCCGCCGTTGCCCCAGCCGACAATTCGGGCCAAAGGCTCAAGACCGAGCTTCGTCGCCATTTCTTCACTCATCAGGAGCACCGTTGATACGCCGGAGTTGGTCGGACAGGAATTACCCGCCGTAATTTTCAGTTCCTGGTTTGAATAACTCACAATCCCCTTGACGGGGGGCAACTTGGCGAGCGTTTCCATGTTGGTATTCGGCCGAACGCATTCATCGCGGTCAAAAATGACTTTCGGACCCGTGGCGCTTTCCACCCATTGGCGCTTTTCATCAAAGACAGGCTCTTCGATTTCGACGGGAATAATTTCATCCTTGTAAATGCCCTTGTCATAGGCAGCACCGAGCTTTTTGTGGCTTCTCACCGTAAAGGCGTCCATTTCCTCACGGGTCATGTTATACATCTCGACGACGTTCTGGGCTGTCTGGACCATGGATGCACTGCCGGGAGAATCAAGAACCCAATCGGGAATGGGTGTGGAAAAATATTCAAAATGGTCATGGGCCAGATTGCGTTGTATCTCATTTTTCACTAAAACCTTGGGGTTGTAACCGCTGACTCTCGTCACGGGCGCCGCAACACGGCCGCCGCCGATTTCCCTGGTCATGCGCTCGATGCCGAAGGCGATGCCGCAGTCATACTGACCCAGAATGATCGCCATGGCGATCCGAAGGAGGCATTCCATACTTGATGCGCAATGCCGGTCCGTAAAAAAGTTCGAGACTTCATAGGGCAGTCCGACCATGCGCGATATATTATTCAAACCGGAAAGATCCATGGCCCTGGCGCCGTTTCCCATACCAAATTCATCAATCATGGTGGGCTTGACCTTGGGGTTTCTTGCCAGCAGGGCCTTGACGACCTGCACGCCGATTTCATCCATCCGGGTCGCTTCAAATTTACCCACGCCGCCGCGGGAAAAAGCCGACCGGCATCCATCCACGATTACAACATTTCTTACTTTCATTTCATCACCTCTCAATTATTATATTATCCCTTAGGGGAGTCCAAGCACCTGATCGGAAGTTTAAGCAAATCTAAATGCGGTGTAAGTTAAGAGATCAAGTTAACCCTGTCAAGGAAAAAGAAAAAGCAGCAGGGCTCACAACAAATGATTTGACGTTTCAGCCCCTGTTTTGATAGCGTAAATGCATATTTTAATTTTGCAATTTGCAATCGCTCATTCGTTACGATCCATGACAAATCAAAAAGGAGTCAATATCATGACAACAAAACGCTTATCGCTTCTGCCTGCCGTCCTGTTCGGTCTTTTTTTGGCGATTGCCCTGACAGGCTGTTCCTCCGGCGCCGCCAAACTCGGCACGGAGAAAAATCCCGTCGTCATGTCTTTTGTCCCCTCCGGCGACACGCAGGAGATCGTTACAGGCGGAGACGCCATCGCGAAAATGATCACCGCCAAGACGGGGCTTATCGTTAAAACACACATGGGCACCGATTTTGCCGCCGTCCGCGAGGCCATGGGCGCAGGAAAGGCGCACATGGGGTGGCTCAACACCTTCAACTACGTCCTGGCCCGCGAGAAGTACGGCGTCGATGTCGGCCTCGTCGTTATCCGCTACGGACAGACCACCTACAAGGGGCAAATCCTTGTCGGGGCCAAAAGCGGCGTTAAGACATTATCCGATCTCAAGGGCAAAACCGTCTGCTGGGTCGATCCCAATTCCACGTCGGGCTATATCATCCCCCGGATGATGCTGAAGGCAAACGGCATGGACCCCGAAAAGGATTTTAAGCGAACCGTTGAAGCGGGCTCCCACAACAACGTCGTTATCGCCGTCTATAAAGGGGATTGCGACGCCGGAGCGACCTTTACGGACGCGAGGGGCACCATTGAAAAAGATTATCCCGACGTGAAGTCGAAGGTCGTCGTTCTGGCCACAACGCCCGATATCCCCAATGACAATGTGGCTTTCGCAAAAGATTTCCCAAAGGACCTGCGGGATAAAATCACCAAAGCCCTGCTGGAAATCGCCGCCGGCGACGAGGGCAAGGCCGCGTTGAAGACGGCCTACCAGATCGCCGGACTGGAAACCTGTGAAGATTCGTTCTATGACGGCTTCCGCGTCCAACTGGGCAAAGCAGGCATGAAGATCGAAGAACTGGTCAAGTGACTAAAACCCATGCCCGTGAAGTACGACGAATCATGAGAATACAGAAGTCAGGAGTCAGGAGTGAAGAGTTAGGAGTAAGGAGTAAAGAGTGAGGAGGGAGGAGTTAGGAGTAAGGAGTGTGGAGACGGAATGACCATGATGTTGTTTTTCTCCTGTATTCTCTATTCTGACTTCTGTATTCTCGTATGAAAGGTATCCTATCGGATTTCTCTCTTCGTTCGAAATGACCATGGGGATCAGGCGAAATGACAAAAGGAATGATGAATGCTTACCGTTGAAAAATTAACGAAGGTTTTTCCCGGCGGCACAGCGGCCCTAAAAGACGTTAGTTTCAGCATCCGGCAGGGTGAATTCATGGCCGTCATCGGCCTGTCCGGTTCGGGGAAATCGACCTTGCTGCGTTGCATCAACCGGTTGATCAATCCAACGTCCGGGCGAATTTTATGGGATAACACAGATGTCACGGCGGCAAAGGGCGCAGAGCTTCGCCGCATCCGCCGCCATATCGGCATGATCTTCCAGCAGTTCAACCTCGTCAAGCAAAGCAGCGTTTCAACCAACGTCCTTTCCGGACGCCTGGGCTACGTCAACCCCTGGCTGAGCCTTTGCGGATATTTTCCCGCCGAAGACCGCGCACGGGCTTTGCGCGCCCTGGAACATGTGGGCATCCCGGAAAAAATTCAGGAGCGGGCCGATATGCTGTCGGGCGGCCAGCAGCAACGCGTCGCCATTGCACGGGCCTTGATGCAGGAACCGCAGCTCATCCTCGCCGATGAGCCCGTGGCGTCCCTCGATCCGGTGCTGGCCCACTCCATCATGCAATATCTCGAAGAACTCAATCGGAAGGACGGCATTACTATCCTGTGCAGCCTCCACTTCCTCGACCTGGTGCACCGCTACGCCACCCGCGTCATCGGCCTGAAAGCGGGAGAAGTGGTTTTTGAGGGTCTTCCCGGCGAATTGACCCGCGAGCGCTTCAAAGAAGTCTACGGCGAAGAAGCGGAAATGGCCACCCTCGGGAAACCCCTCGACTGAAAACTGCGGAACCTGGGCGACATGGATCACAAAAAACCTCATCTTCTGATCGGCCTTCTTGCCCTCGTCATCCCCGGCGCCGGGCATATCCTTCAGGGCAGGAAACAGCAGGGGGTTGCGATTCTTGCCGGCGTACCGGCGCTTATCGGCCTGGGCCTCTGGCAGCAGACGCCCCTTGTTTTTGTGGGCGCCGCGGCCGTCTGGCTTTGGTCTGTTTGGGACATCTATCGCTCATTGAATGAAAAACCCTCCGGAACGGTCCTGCCCTTCCTCGCCGGCATGATGGCCGTCTATGCCGCCGCCGTTGCCGCGACGGATTTTCAGCCGGCAAAACTGATCAGCGGATTTTCTTCCATCAAACCCGTATTAAGCGCCCTCGCCAAGCCGGATATCTTAGCCTACCCAACTCAGGATAAAATCGGCGCCGCCCCCGTCATGGTGCCCTGTATTGACCCGCTCCCCCGGCCGGACGTCCAGGGCAGCCGCCGGACGGTGATTCTGACGGATTCTGCCTGCGCCGCCGTCGGCGAGACTATCCGGATAAAGGGCGTCGGCTTTATCCCGAACTTTGAAGGCGAGCTGTGGTGGCGAAATCCCATCAGCGCCCTGCAGCGGCTGACGAAAAACGGCAGGCCCCAATCATTCAAAACGGATGAGAAGGGCGAGTTTACCGCCGACATTAAAATCCCCCTCGCCGTTCCCTTAAACGCCATGCCTGCCCCCGGCAGGACCCAGACCCATCAGATCGAAGCGCGTCAGCACAAACCATACGGCAGCTTGCAGCCGACGGAAACCCTGCGGCTCGTCGTCGCCAAGATGGGCGAAACGCTTGCCCTCGCATTTCTCGCCACGGTCCTGGCGACCATTTTCGCCATTCCTATCGGTTTTCTGGCCGCCCGCAATCTCATGGGAGGCAACAAAATCACCCTCGCCGTTTATTACCTGACCCGGACCGTTCTCAACATCATCCGGTCCATCGAAACGCTGATCTGGGCCATCATCTTCGGCGTCTGGGTAGGGCTAGGGCCGTTCGCCGGCACCCTGGCCCTGCTGTTTCATTCCATCGCCGCCCTGGGCAAGCTCTACTCGGAAGCCGTCGAAAGCGTCGATCCCCGGCCCGTCGAGGCCGTCCGGGCCACGGGCGCCAACCCTTTCCAGGTCGTTATCTTCGGCGTCATCCCTCAGATCACCGCCACATTCCTGTCCTTTACGCTGTATCGCTGGGACATCAATGTGCGCATGGCCACCGTCATCGGTCTGGTCTGCGATGCCGGCATCGGTTTTCTGGTCATTCAGTGGATCCGTCTGGGAAGCTACAATGCCATGGCAACAACCATCATCGCCATTACCCTGGTCATTGCCGTCCTCGATTACGGAAGCGCCGTCGTCAGGAAACGCATTATCGAGGGCATTCCTGTGGGCAGGGGAAAAAAGTTCAGCCGCCGCGCCATGCGCGCCGCCGGGGCCATCTGTTTTGTCGTCCTGTTTATCGCATCATGGCGCGCCGCCGACATCAACCTCGATGCTTTTGTCCGGGACGCCGGAAACGGGGTGCGTCTCGCCCGTGAACTCCTGACGCCGGAAATATTAGACCGGCCGACGGAACTGCGATCCACGGATGCCGAACTGTGGACCCCTGCAAAGTCCTGCTCATCAAAAAATGCGGCGACAACCGGCGTGGGGCCCCGCATCCGTCTGTCGCAATCCTGCGCCGACGTCGGCGACGCCCTGACGATTACGGGGGAGGAACTGCCGCCCCAGTCGCGCGTGTACATACGCTGGCTGTTCCCCGACGGCGGCGAATTGCGGGTAAAAGAAAACTGCTGCGACACGGACGCCGACGGCCGGGTCAGACTTTCAACCCGCGTTCACCCCCTCGCCGATTCCAAAAACTACAACGGCCGTCCCGTCCGGGTTTCCATCCAGTGGCATGAGGCCGTAGGCGGATTAAAGCTGAGCCCTGCCGTCATCAAGACAGGAGAACTTGCCCTCATTACATTGCTCATGGCCCTCCTCGCCACGACCTTGGGCAGTCTTATTGCCATACCCGTTTCATTTCTCGCGGCGCGCAACATCGTCGGCGCCGGTCCGTTGGGATCGGCCCTCTATTATGCAACGCGCACGGTTTTCAACCTCTGGCGCTCCATCGAACCCATGATCCTCGCCCTGATTTTTGCAACATGGGTAGGCCTCGGCCCCTTTGCCGGCATCCTTGCCCTGACCCTGAACAACATCCCCAACCTCGGCAAGCTTTTCTCGGAGGCCATCGAGGAAATCGATATGGGACAGGTGGAAGCTTTAACGGCCACGGGCGCCAACCGTCTGCAAGTCATCCGCTATGCCGTCGTGCCGCAGTTGATCCCCAAGTTTACGGCCTTCATCCTTTACCAGTGGGACATCAATATCCGCATGTCCACCGTCATCGGTTTTGTCGGGGGCGGCGGCATCGGCCAGCAATGGCGCGTCTGGGTCCAACTCAACCAGTACGCAGCCGCCGCCGTGGCAACCTGGGCCATCGTGGCCATGGTCTGGATCATGGATTATGCGAGCAGCAAAATGCGGGTTAAACTGGTATAGTCTCTTTGTTTTGTATTGCCGATTTTTAACGTCAATGTTATGATTTCAACGCTGTTTTTATTTTCCATCATCCGTTACTGAAGGCAGGCGACATGAAACCGAGAAAATTCAACGTGAACAGATCGCGGGGTCCCAAAAAGGTTGAAAACAGGAAATCCATCGAAGAACTGATTCAGGGACTCCAGAAGTCCGCCTCGTCGGGCGAGGACTACCGGGAACGATCCCTCAAAATCCACGGCCTTATCTGCGCCAAATGCGGCAGGGAATTCGACCACACGAACCGGCATCTTCTAACGGTCCATCACAAGGACGGCAATCATCACAACAACCCGCCCGACGGTTCCAACTGGGAAAACCTCTGCGTCTACTGCCACGAGGATGAACACAGCCGGTCGCTGCTGGGCGACTATTTGAGCGGCCGGGATGGCGTGATGCGTCGTTCGTGATGCGTGAAGCGTAAAAGAAACGACCCACGAAACACGAACAACGAGCAACGAACGATGAGCGACGACCCACGAGACACGAGACACGTCGAGGTTATTTATGGCTCAAACCATCGAAGCAGATTGCGTCAGCCGTCCGAAAAAGGATTTCAAGTACATCCTGGGCTGGCTGTATCTTAAAATCTTCGGCTGGAAGGCCGTCGGCAAAGTGCCGCCATTCCCAAAGTTTGTTGTTATCGCGGCGCCCCATACGTCCAATTGGGATTTGCCGGTCATGCTTGCGCTGGCATTTTTTTTAGGCGTCCATGTCTCGTGGATGGGAAAGCATACGATATTCCGCGGACCTTTCGGCCCTTTATTTCGCTGGCTCGGCGGCATCCCTCTCGACCGAGCGTCTTCTCACAATGCCGTCGATCAGATGATTCAGGCATTTAAAGAGCATGACAGCCTCTTTCTCGGCCTGGCTCCCGAGGGCACGCGGCGGCGCGTTGCATTCTGGAAATCCGGATTTTACCATATCGCCACAGGCGCGGGCGTCCCCATCGTCGTCGGGTTTGTCGATTATAAAAAAAGGTGGGCAGTGTTGGAACCATCATCCATCCATCAGGCAATATTGAAGCGGACATGGCCATAATCAGGGCCTTTTACGAAGGCGTTACCGCAAGGCATCCGGAAAATGTCGGGCCGATTACAATTCATTAAAAATTCCCCCGGCATCCCCCGTGAAGTCAGTCATAAGGGGGAACTGGCGTTTGGACAATTGAAGAGGTGTTTATATATTCGGGCTATTGCAAGGGAGAGTGAAGGGAGGATGATCATGGACATCGAAATAAAACAACGCTTCATGGATTTGTGGGACAAATATTTTCCGGGCGCCGGTCTGCCGATCGTCTTTTATTACACGGACCGCGATGATGCGGGCAATCTTCTCAAGCCCGCAAAAAATCACCGTTGCGTCATCGGCGATTTGGGGAAGGTAATGCGCGGCCAATCTCTGCGCTTTGACGGCGACAACATCGGCTGCATGGGCGGGAAACGATACCTGGGATTCACCCAGGGTATCAGTCCCTACTTTGAATTTTTTCTCTCCTGCGGCATCCCGGGCAAACTGGAAGGCGAGCGCTATAAGAAATCTCCCGAACTGGTCAAAAAAATCATGGCGATTCAGCCATGGATTGCCGCGCCGGCCAAATACATCGTTTTCAAAAGATGGGACAAACTCACGCCGGAAGACAATCCGTCCGTCGTTATTTTCTTTGCTGCCCCCGATGTTCTCTCCGGCCTGTTTACGCTGGCCAACTTCGATACCGTCGATCCCCAGGGGGTCATTGCCCCCTTCGGCGCCGGATGCGCCTCCATGGTCATGTCGCCCTTTATGGAGCTGACGTCGAAAAAGCCCCGGGCCGTTATCGGCATGTTCGACGTGTCTGCCCGGCCTTATGTTAAACCGCAGGTTTTGACGTTTGCCGTCCCATGGCCGAAATTTGCCGGCATGGTCAACAATATGGAGGAAAGCTTCCTGATTACGAAATCCTGGGCCAAAGTCCGGAAAAGGATAAAAGCCGCTGGACAATAAGATGCGCCTTCTGTACACTGCGGCTACGTGATCATCAATACCGGTTGCTTTTTGTGAAGAGGGTCAACTGCGTCAACACAATTTTTTTAGCTAAGACAGGAGAAAACTAAAATGAATGTAAAAGGTTCAATTTTTATTGATCTGGTAAAAACCATCAAAAGCGACAAGAGCGGCGTTTTCAACAAGTATCTTACAGCACAAGACTGGGAGATCATCAATCAGAAGATTTACCCAAGCTTTTGGTACCCCTATGAAACCTACAAACATTGCCTGAACGCAAATTATGAAGTTAACGCCAGAAAAAATCCCAATACGGCCAGGGAATGGGGCCGATCATCGTGCAGGGAAGCAATGACCGGCATGTATTCGACGTTTATATATGCCGGCGATCCCCTGAGATTTATGAGTATCTATGAAATGATTCATAAAAACTTTTACGATTTCGGAAAGGTAGAAGTCATTGAAGAGGGGCAGCACCAGGCTGTGTTTAAATTCACCGAACTCGATGTACAGTGCGTTCCTATTTTTCATATATTGGAGGGATGGCTGGTACAGGGCATAGAACTATGCGGGGCAAAAAATGTCAGATGCGTGTTTTTAAGCAAAAGCTGGGAAGGAGATCATGATACGTCAATGCGTTTTACCTGGGATTAATTCCACAGGATCGGAGTCGATTCCAAAGCCGTTGACATAGGGAAAAGTCTTCTTGCCCCTTTCAGTTTTACAACCCGGGAATTCGTAAAGATTTTCATGCAGGATAACGGCGTCAGATGACGATCCCATCCCCGGCGCCGTTATCGCCATTCAAACTTTCGGCGATTTTCCCGGATTCAATCCCCACGGATACATCCTTACGGGGGATCACACCAATCAACCGCATCATTAAACTCCGCCGGCAATCCGTGACATTATTTTCTTTCAAGCCGTAATGCTCCCTTATTGCCGCCGACGGTCGCTCATACATTGCAGGTTTTGCCGACAGCGGGCCCGTACTCGTTAAGGAAATCAGATAAAATGATCATCTAAGAATTTCGTCACGGCTTTATTTGAAAACAAATCATTGTCGGCGGCATTCGCATCACTTATTGTTGCTATTTGTTATTTCCGGTTAATTTTTATCTTGAATAATCACTGTTTTTCGTATATCAAATTTTCCTCGTTACAGATTGCATGGAAAAATTCATTTTTTTCAAATAAGGAGACATTATCATGAAACGTTTCAAGGTATTTTCTGCCGTCATGGCGGCAATAGGAACGGTTGTGCTCCTGTCAGGCATCACCCCTGCGCAGGCTGCCGATACGGCACAGAAAAACTTAATCCTGGCCACCACGACAAGCACCCAAGACTCAGGCCTTCTCGACGTCCTGATTCCCATTTTTGAAAAGAAAACGGGCTATTTCGTAAAAACCATCGCCGTCGGCTCCGGTCAGGCCATGACCATGGGGCAGAAGGGTGAGGCGGACGTCCTTCTCGTCCATTCACCGGCCGCGGAAAAACAGTTTATGGCGGACGGCTGCGGCGTGGACCGCAAACTCATTATGCATAACGACTTTATCATCGTCGGGCCTCCGGCCGATCCGGCAGGCATCAAAGGCGCCAAATCGGCTGCCAAGGCGTACAAAAAAATCGCCGCACCCGGTTCTATCTATATGTCGCGGGGCGACAACTCGGGAACCCATTCGAAAGAAAAGGCCATCTTAAAAGCCGCCGGGATCAACGCCGAAGGTCAGAAATGGTACCAGCAGACGGGTCTCGGCATGGGACAGACCCTCAACGTCTCGGCGGAAAAGAAGGCCTATACCCTGGCGGACAGGGGAACCTATCTGGCAGTGAAGAAAAATCTCGGCCTTGATATCCTCGTTGAGGGGGACGCCATTCTGCTTAATATCTATCACGTCATCGGCGTCAATCCTGCAAAGTGGCCAAAGGTCAACGCAGCCGGCGCTAAGGCTTTTTCCGATTTCATGGTTTCCAAAGAAGTCCAGGATATCATTAAAACCTTCGGCGTCGATAAATTCGGTTCTCCCCTCTTCTCCCCTGATGCGGGAAAAACAGTGGAGTCCCTGGGCAAGTAGGATATAAATTCCCCCTTCCCCATTCGAGACTGTGTCGTAATGAGTTTTTTTGTCATTTCGACCCCGCATTTTGCGGGGGAGAAATCTTGATCTTTAATGATATGAACAACTTCAGATTCCTCATCCCGCCTTTGCGGGATTCTGAATGACATATTTGCCTATTGTGACACAGTCTCTTCGCCGGGTGAGGGATCGGGAGGATTTTATTCCTCTATATCCCTTGAAATGGGAGATTCATAAGATAATGGACCTGATTTTTGAAGGCATCAAACAGGCTTTTTTTCTCCTGTTGAGCTTCGACAGAGAAGTCATCGGGATCACATGGCTGTCCCTCAAAATTTCGGGGACGGCCACGTTCGTGAGTTTGTTCATCGGCATTTCGACAGGAATGGTTGTCGCCCTCAACGATTTCCCCGGCAGAAGGCTGGTCGTCAGTTTGATCAATACGGGCATGGGTCTGCCGCCCGTGGTGGTGGGTCTGTTCGTCACCATCTTTTTGTGGCGCAACGGCCCCCTGGGATTTCTGGAAATCCTCTACACGCCTGCCGCCATGATCCTTGCCCAGGCCATCATCGCCACACCCATCGTAACCGGCATCAGCCTGGCGGCTATTCAACAACTCCCCCGGAATCTCCGGCTCCAGATCCTCGCCCTCGGCGCCACACGCATTCAAATGGTGTGGATACTGGTGAAGGAGGCGAAACTGCCCCTCCTCGCAGCGGTCATGGCGGGATTCGGCGGCGTTATCTCCGAGGTCGGCGCTTCGATCATGGTCGGCGGCAACATCAAAGGATACTCCCGTGTACTCACGACAGCCACGGTTATGGAAACAAGCCGCGGCAATTTTGACATCGCCATTGCCCTGGGCATTATTTTGTTGCTTCTTGCCTTCGTCATCAATGCCATATTGACAGGCATCCAGCAGAGGGAAAGGCCGCGATGAATATGGAACAGCCCGTCCTTGCCGTCAAAAATCTCCTCGTCAAGAGGGGCGGCGCCACCGTCCTTGACATCGATGCATTTTCCGTCAATCGCGGGGAGGTCGTCGGCCTCATAGGGCCCAACGGGGCCGGCAAATCAACTCTGCTTTTGGCCATGTCAAAACTGCTCAAAGCGAAGCGGGGCAATATGTATTTCAAAGGCAATGACATAGAATCCGGAAACGGCGCCTTCGCCTATCGCCGTATGCTTTCCATGGTCTTTCAGGAACCGCTCCTGTTCGATACGACCGTTTACAACAATATCGCATCGGGTTTGAAGATCCGCGGAATGGCCTCGTCCGGCATCCGTAAAACCGTCATGGAGCATCTCAACCGTTTCGGCATCAGCCACCTGGCAAAACGGTCCGCGCGAAAGCTCTCCGGGGGAGAAGCCCAGCGGACAAGCCTGGCGCGGGCCTTCGCAACGGGCCCGGAGATTATCTTCCTCGACGAACCCTTTTCTTCCCTCGATCCGCCGACGCGCGAAGCCCTCATGGACGACCTCCAGCGAAATCTGCAGGAAGCAGGCGCAACAGCCGTGATGGCCACTCACGATCAGATGGAGGCCCTCCGCCTGGCCGATCGGATCGCCGTCATGAATCAGGGCCGAATCGTGCAGATGGGTCCGCCGGAGGAGGTCATCAACCAGCCGGTCGATGAATTTGTCGCCTCCTTTGTGGGCACGGAGACCATCCTCCGTGGAAAACTCATTAAAACAGGCGAAGGGACCTTCACCATCGCCGTTTCCGGTCATGAAATCGAAGCGGTCGGTACGGGACAAATCGGGGAGACAGTCGTCTGCTGTATTCGCCCGGAGCATGTGACCATCTCGGCAAATCCGCCCGGCAGCGCGACGAGCAGCCGAAACAGCTTTCGCGGCCGCATCGTCAAAATCAGCAGATCCGGCTTTTTTTATAAGATAAGCATGGACTGCGGTTTTCCCCTGGTTGCCTATATCACGTCTTCGTCCCTGGAAAATCTGATGCTGAAAGAGGAAACACAGGTCTTTGCCGCCGTTAAGGCAACGGCCATCCATGTGATCAAGCATTCGCCGTCCATGGGCTCCTAAGCAGGTCTTCTGCCGCATATCATGGGCTTGATTTTTTCTTTGGCCTTGACACCCATCGTCCAACGCTCATATACTCAAAATCAAAAAAAGGGGTGATCAGTCTCATGGATTTTCAGGAGCTTTTAATAAAAAGACGGTCTGTCCGCAACTTCCAGAAGAAAGAAATCCCTATTGAAGTCATTTTGGAGATCATCAGGGAAACCTGCATGGCGCCTTCCGCCCGCCACAGCCAGCCCTGGAAATTTATTGTCATTAACGACCGGGACATGATCAAAAAACTGTCCGATGAGAGTAAAAGAAATCTCCTCGCCGAAATTGCCGAAACACCCGATTCACCCCACAAGATTTATGAAGAGGCCCTGAAGAATGAACGCTTCAGCGTCTTCTGGAATGCCCCCTGTCTGATCGTGATTTACGGCCCCAAAGAGCACGACTTCCTCGACTGCGACTGCTCGCTCGCCGCCGCCTATCTGATGTTTTCCGCCACGGAAAAGGGCTTGGGCACCTGCTGGATCGGCCTGGGAGGCCACATCGAAAATCCGGAGCTGCGGAAGAAAATCGGCCTCACCGACGAGGACCGCATCGTCGCCCCCATAATCCTGGGCTACCCCAAAAACATACCCGAACCGCGGGAGCGCAAAGAACCCGATGTTGCCATTATCAGCTCGTAGGTCTATATACGACTTACTCTCTGGTTTTTGCGCGCTCATTTTTCAATTTTATCGGCCAAGCTACTTTCAAAAAAAACTCTCACCTTTATTTTGTAAACCACCAATTTTACAAAGAATATGGCAACCTGCCCTGCAGCCGGCATTGTAAATGAATGATCTGAAAAATACGCCGCGCTGCCTACATTTACCCCTCAAGTCCTACCACACTTTATAGGTATAAATGGCACTATTCAGGATATATTGTTTAAAATAGTTCTTTCTTGTTAGTTTTTTTACTTGACAATACGAGAGAGATAGAAATATAAGCTATGTCACTTAAGGCATATGGGCTGCTTATTTAAACGTAAGCAATAGATATTATTAAATTATTTTACTATTCTGAGTGTGCGTTTTGCTCCGTTACTTTTTCCAGGGAAAGATCGAAGACACCCCCTGAAATAAATATATGACAAGGAGATTGAAGATGAAGCGTAGAATGAGTTTATCCCTGTTTTTGACATGCATCACTTTTTTGATGTCGGTCCAGGTGTATGCAGCAGGCAAAGAACAAAATGGATTTGAAGCATTTACATTAGGAGAAATCTATGTAAAGGCTGAAAAGCCGCCTTTGACGCAAGAGACGGCCATTACGACCGTTATTACGGCTGATGAGATCAAGGCTAATAACAGCCAAACCGTTGCTGAAGCGTTGAGGCATGCCCCCGGCGTGTACATATCGACGGGAACAAAAAACGAGCCGAATGTTTCTATTCACGGTTTTTTTGATCAGCGAAGAATTCTGGTCCTCATCGACGGCGTACCCTACTATGAGACAAAAGAGGGCAAGCTGGACCTCAACCAGTTCACCACGGATAATGTGGCCAAGATTGAGGTGACCAAAGGCGCGGCGTCTGTCCTTTACGGCGCCAATGCCATGGGCGGCGTGATCAATATCATCACCAAAAAGGCGGCAGAGGGAAAGCCGTTCTTCGGAATCAATCTGGAGGGAGGACAGGTCGATTACCACAAAGAATCCCTTTTCCACGGGATGAGAGTTGGAAAGTTCAATTACTGGCTCAATTATGAACATCGACAGCAGCACGGCTGGCGGATGTCTGATGATTACAAGACACGTCAGGCAACCATTACCAACAAACCGGGAAGCACTTCCTCCGCAGTTACGGAAGACGGCGGCACCCGCGAACAATCGGATTATTCGTCCGACAGCATTTGGGCCAAGTTTGGCGTAGAACCTTCCGCCGGGTCCGAATATTTTATCAATTTCCACTACATTTCCAAAGAAAAAGGACTTCCCCCCTCGACCGACAGTGTCCGGGTCTTCACAAGCCGACCTGCCTTTTCAAATTTTTTCCGCTTTGACAAGTATGATGATTGGGGAATCGATTTAAGCGGCCAGCAGAAAATAACCGACCGGCTAAGCTTCAAGGGCAAGCTGTATTATCACGATCATACGGATGAACTGGTTTCTTTCTCCGATAAAACCTATTCACGGAAGATAGCCGTGAGCCGGTATGAGGATTACCTGGTTGGAGGTTACCTCATGGCGGAGTACAAACCGGTTTTCTGGAATACCGCCAGGGCCTCCGTCAACTATCGCGGCGATTCACATAAGCAGCGGGACGATGCCTATCTCCCCTTTGAAAATTACTTTTCCTATACCGGATCGGTGGGAATCGAAGACGAGATTCGCTTTTCAAAAAACATGTCGGCCGTGGTCGGTGCAAGCTATGATTGGTTCGACGTGACAGATGCGAACCGGAATAATACCGACAAATCCGGAAATCTTACCGGCCAGACCGGGCTGGAAACGCCGGACACTCAAGATGATTTCAATCCCATGATCGGCGTAAATTATATCTTTGCCGATGCCACAAAACTCTTCGCATCGGCAGCCAAAAAGACCCGCTTCCCCACGCTGAGCCAGCTTTATTCGAGCAGCAGCGGCAATAAAGATCTCAACGCTGAGAGCGCGATCAACTACACCACCGGCATCTCCCGTTCCCTCTCAAAATATGCCTGGGGAGAGATCGCCCTTTTCTATCATGATATTTCCGATTACATCATGCGCACGTCCACCGACAAGACGGCGCCTTACCTCAATGCCGGTGAAATCAGGATGTACGGCGTGGAAATCAGCACTGAGTTTTATCCGCTGGAGGCTTTGATTCTGAAGCTCGGCTATACGTATAATCATGCCGCTGATGTAAGTCCGAACAAAGTGACCGACAGGGTTGCCTACGTTCCGGAACACACGCTCAACGCTGGCATCCAGTATACCGTACCCCGCATCGGCGCCCGCATAGATCTGAACGGGCTGGCCACATCCAAGGTCTTCACGCAGGTGCCGACACCGTCAAGCCCAACCCAGGCGGAGATGCATGCAGCGGGTTACTTCGTTTTAAATGCCCGGCTTTCGCAAAAATTTCTTAAATATTTTGAGGCCTATATCGCCGCAAACAACCTGTTTGATACGGACTATGAACCGGAAAGCGGCTATCCTGCAATGGGAAGAAACATATTCGCAGGCATTACCGTGAAATTCTAACGGGCGGTGCATGTCGGTTTGTAGAGATCGTTGGTTTGCGTAGAGGATCATGATGTCTTTTCTTGCTTCCTATTTCCCCTGGCATTTGACTGCCGGCTTATATGCTGGCAGTCTCCTGTTCCGGGTTTTTCGAAAAGATCGGACGGCAGGGGTGTTTCTGTGCATGGGGTTCATCGCCAATACCCTGTTTTTGATCAGCAGAAGCCATTCTTACGGGATATTCGTACCGGTAAACCTGGTGACAGAGACGTACTTTCTGCCATGGTGCCTTGCCTTACTGACAGGCATAACCGGGTATTTTGAAAAGGACAAACCCTCGGCAGTCTACGGCATGTACCTGATCTTTTTTTTCAGTTTAATGGCGCTTCTTATCCCCGTCAACGCCCATCCACCGGCGCCTCAGCATGATACTGTTTTTGCGCCCCTCTTCTTTGTCGCCGAAGTGATGGCCCATGCCTGCTTTTTTCTGGGAGGCTGGCTTGCCTTCTTCTGTCTGATTAAACGGACGGAAATGCCCGTCTTCAACAATATGGCGATCTGGGGTTTTGTCCTGTACAGTCTGGCGCAAATTTTTGGAGCCGTATGGGCGTTTGAGGGATGGGGAGCGCCGTTTCACTGGAGCGAACGCCACCTGCAATCCGCGTCCCTATGGTGTTTTTATGCCGCCTACCTGCACCTCCATTTTTCATCACGGTGGACCTTGAAAGGAAAAATGAGATTCGCCGTCGTCGGTCTCATCATGATTCTTGTCTTCAATTATGCCTATTATATCAAGTAACCGGAGTAAAGACGTGTTTCGTTCTATTTGGCGATTTCTGGGCAGTATCAATCTTACCATCTGGCTCCTCGTCATCATTGCCTTCAACTTCGCCGTGGGCAGCCTTTATGCCCGCTTGTATCCAAAAATCATCGGTCCGTTGGATTACACGAGATTTCAGGAGTGGATTTCAGCGGAAACGCTTTATGCGGGTTGGTGGGTATTATTGCTCTTTAGTCTCCTTTTCATCCTTGGCGCCAATACGGTTGTCTGCACAGCCGACCGATTGTCTTTTTTGATCAGGCAATGCCGGAAAAATCCTTCGTGGGCCTTTTCCCTGGCCATGTCTCCATCCTTCATGCACATATTTTTTATCGTCATCATGGCAGGACACGGCCTCACGCAGTTTGCCTTTGAGGTAACCAAAGTTCCGGTGCAGCCCGGAGCTTCCATCGGGCTTCCGATAGGAAACGTAACCGTGGAAAGTCAATTCTGCACGAACTGGAAGGAACCCCGTTTTGACGGCTTGGTCAAGCAATGCTCGGCAACACTTGAATTACGGACATCCCGCCAAAGCATCATGCATGAGGTGAGCATCATGCATCCCATTTTCTGGGAGGATTACATGATTCATCTTAGCCTTTCAGGCAAGTCCAAGGCAGGAGCGCCCCCCCGGTTGAATCTGCTGATTAAGAAAGATCCCGGATTGCAGCCCATATTATGGGGCGGCGCTTTTTTTTGCATGCTCATCATATGACGACCTCGTAAAAAGTCAAAAATTAGCGTAACAGCTTAAAATAATTTAACATTTGTGCATTTTTTCCTTGACAGCTATTCT
>JAFGHS010000049.1 GCA_016930075.1 Deltaproteobacteria bacterium | reverse complement strand
TGCACGTAATACGTTACGCAAGGATAAGAGGTTAAATATACGGATTTCTGAAAGAGATCTTCTTGAGCTACAAAAAAAGGCAGTCAAAGAAGGCTTGCCCTATCAGACTTATGTATCCAGCATTATCCACAAATTCATTAACGGAAATTTGGTTGAAGCGAGAAAATAGACCGGCCAACAAATCGATAGAGCCGCTCACAGCCCGGTGCGCTGCTCTGGCTCACCTCGTCGTTAAAAGACGGGAAAGGCGGGAAAAAGGGAGCAGGGTAAAAGGACAGAATGATTATTTGTTATCAGTTCGATAACGGTAAATCGGACTGGATCACGCGGTTTGTGCCGGTTGGAATAAAAAAGCGGGTCCGGGAAAACAATCCCAGACCCGCTTGTGCGATCATCAAATATACGCCGATTATTGTATCGTTTTTCTATGCGTAGAGGTCCGCCGCTTCTTTATCCAGACCGAGGGCAATCAACTGTTCTTTCTTCGGCTTCCCCGTTTCCCAGTCCCATTTCCGATAGGCGTAGTACTCCTTGAGCATCAGGTCCATATCGGGGACTTTCCCGGCTGATCCGCCCTCCTGAAGGGCCTCCAGGCAGACCTTGGGCAGCTTGTCGCCGTCGCGGGTCAGGCCCATCTTGTTGCTCACGGCCCGTTTGATGGCGATGGACCGCTCGCCCGTTTCCAGGAGCATCTCCGGTGTGTAATCCCAACCGGTGATGGCGCTTAAAATCCGGCAGACCAGGGTCGGCGTGTAAGCGGCAAACTTGCAGAGGGTCAGGCTGTCGAAGAGGTCTTTCCAGTTCTGGTATTTGGCCACCATCTCCGCCTTGCCTGCCGAATCGAAGCGGTCGCCGGGGAGGATGTTGTACTCCGTGACCATGCTGCCGATCTCGACGTTGTAGTAATCGCCTTTGAGATGACAGGCGCCCCGCGGACCCGTCGCATACGACAGGGCCATGCCGGTAAAGGCGCGGGCGTCGTGCATGGCCATTTCCATCCCTTTGACCTGGGCCGCCTCGCCGGGATCGCGCCCAAAGGCCTCAGCCATTTTGAGGGTTCCCTGGGAGATGAGTTTGCCGATGCCCTCCTGGCGGATGGCCATTCCGACGAGTTTGACGATGGCGGGGCCGTCTCCCCATTTGATCTCCATGCCGGCCTTCTCTTTCGTCAGGATGCCCTTTTCGTAGAGGACCATGGCATAGGCGATGGAGACGCCGAGCGAAATAGTGTCAATGCCCTGGGCGTTGCAGAGATAGTTGGCCTCGATAATCGAATCGAAATCGAAGTTCATGCACAGGGGGCCAAAGGCAATAACCGTCTCATACTCCGGTCCGTCCACATGGTCGAGTCCCTCCCGGAAATTTTTCACCTCCCGGCCGCAGCCGATGGGGCAGCCCAGGCAGGCGAAATTTTCGATGGTATATTTCTGGCGCAAGGCCTGCCCTGTCAGTTTAGACGCCGGAAAGACGCTTTTCTGGAAATACTTGACGGGAACGTCGGAGAGCGTCATGCCCAAATCCGTATACATGAGCGTTCCGTATTCCCGGAGGGCGGGCGACATGATGCTTTGCCGGATTGCCGTGGCGGCCTCCTTGTTCAACTCCCGCATCCGTTCCGGATCGGCCGGTTCGGCCCGCTGTTTTCCCGTCGCGACGACGGCCTTCAGATTTTTGGAGCCCATGAGTGCCCCGAGACCGCAGCGTCCCGCCGTCCTGCCCGCGTCATTCATGATGCCCGCTGTTTTGGCGAGATTCTCACCCGCCGGGCCGATGAGGGCCATGCCGAGGTTGGGCTGGCCGATGGCGGCTCTGAGCTTTTCCTGGGCTTCATAGATGTCTTTGCCCCAGAGATCGGCGGCATCCCGGAGTTCCGCCTTGCCGTTGTCCATAACGAGATAAACCGGTTTATCAGCCTTGCCGGTGACGAAAATCCCATCCCAGCCTGACTGTTTGATGCGGAAGGGGAAGGAGCCGCCGCTGGTGGCCTCGCCCCAGTAGCCCGTGAGGGGCGAAATGCCGCAGACGGCGTAACGGCTCACCATGGGGATGGTGGAGGCCGTCATGGGCCCCACGGCAAATACGAGGGGGCTCTCCGGCGCCAAGGGGTCCATTCCTTTGCGGATATGGCCGTAAATCAGTTTGGCCGCTAAAGTCGCCCCGCCGATGTATTTTTTCAGGAGATCCTCATTGAGCGGCATATCGGATAATGTCTTCGTATTCAAATCAACGTTGAGAAAACGTCCATTGTATCCTTTCATGATCTATTCCTCCTTAAAAATCGATGTCCTTGCCGTCATAGGCATACCGGAGCATTTTTTCGCACTGTGCCGCTGTGATGGGCCGCGGTGAGAAGAATGTATCGATATCTTCCATCGTATAAAGCACGAGCGTTTCCATTTTGCTGTCGAACTCATCCGCCTTGATTCCCAGCTCTTTCAGGCTCAGGGGCACATCGAGAGACCGGAAGAGGTCGCGAAAGGCCTTGATCAGGTTGTCAAAACTCTCATCCGGCGTCGCCCCTTCGATGCGGAGGGCATGGCAGATGTCGAGGTATTTGTCGGAAACGGGTTTGTAATATTGGAAGCAATAGGGAATGAGCATGCCGACGGACAGGCCATGATGAATATTGAACAAGGAGCCGATGGAATGGCCGAGGCTGTGTGTCAGGGCGGCAGCGTTATTGCCGAAACAGATGCCGGCGGCGCTGGCGGCGATAATCATCCTGTAGCGCGCCTCATGATCCTTCCCGTTTTTGTATGCCCGTGGAAGATACTTGAAGGCCATTTTGATGGCCGTCAGTCCCATGGCATCCGTTAACTCGTTGGCCGCCGGCGTTGTGATGCCGTCCACGGCGTGGGCCAATACATCGAGGCCCGTTCCGGCGGTCAGTTTCGGCGGCATGGAGATGGTAAATTCCGGGACAAGGATGGCGATATCAGGCATAAGGTCCGCATTAGCAATGGGTACCTTGCGATGGGTGGCCGTATCATGGAGAACCGACACAGCGGTGCATTCCGAACCGGTGCCGCTCGTTGTCGGGACGGCCACAAGAAAGGCTTTTTTCCGGAGTCCCAACATAACGAGAGGGTTCACCAGGGCGCCCAGGTCGTCAAGCTCCGGATGCTCATAGAGGATCCAGGCCCCTTTGGCGCTGTCCATCACCGATCCGCCGCCTACGGCGATAATGACATCGGGCTCGAAGGCCGTCATGACCGATGCGCATTCCTTGACGTTTTCGATAGGCACTTCCGGCAAGGCCTTGGGCCAGATTTCCGTGGTGAAGCCGTTTGCCGTAAAATACTCCGCCACCTTTTTTGCAAACTGGTTGCTGAATTCATCAGCGACAACAAATGCCCGCTTTTTGGGGCATCGGGCGCCGATGACGTCTGCCGTGGAGGGCCCTATCGATATTCCTTCCGGAAATACGTTAAAGCCCATGATCAAGGCAGGAATGCTGAAAGTCGTCCTCAAACCCTTGATGGAATTGGCGGTGGCCAAGGGAAGCAATGCTTTGATGCCGGGGTCTTGAAACCAGTAACTCATGCGGTTTTCCTCCTTTCGTGCTGTTAACAATGTTGCAAAGAGGTTGAGATGGGTTGGTTGACGGGTTGACGTAAGACTAAATGTTTATGCTACATTTAGCATAAATTTTATTCAGTTCCCACAGAAAATATTTTTCTCGCGTTGTCCCCCTCTGGAGGCTGACCCTTCCCCATAAGTTGGGTGTGTCAGGACGGTGGAGGGTCCGAGGTTGTATGAATGCGTTGAGTCAAAATTTTCCACATGG
>JAFGHS010000048.1 GCA_016930075.1 Deltaproteobacteria bacterium | reverse complement strand
TCCTCTACATCGAGGGGATCCGCGACGGACGGCGATTCATCGAGACCGCGCAGAGGATCACCCCGGTGAAGCCGGTCCTTGCCCAGTACGTGGGCGGCTCGGCCGCCGGCGCCCGCGCGGGCCTGAGCCATACCGGCGCCCTGGCCGGCCCCGACTTTCTTTACGAGGGCATCTTCAAGCAGTGCGGGATCATCCGCTGCGATTCCATCGAGGATCTTTTCGCCCATGGGTGGGTCCACGCCGCCCAGCCGCCCCTGCGCGGCCGGAGGCTTGCCGTCGTCACCAACTCCGGAGGGCCGGGAACCGCCATCTCCCATAACGCCGCTCAGGGCGGCATGACGCTGCCCCGTCTCTCCGATTCCCTGCAAAAAAAGATCCGGGAACTCATCCCCGGTCACGCCTCAAGCGCAAACCCCGTCGATCTCACCTTTCACCTGGATATGAAGCTCCTGGCCGCGACGATTCCGGAGATGATCCTTGAGAGCGGCGAGGTGGACGCCATCATCGTACACGGCGCGATCAACTCCGGATTCATGAAGGCGGCCTATCCGCACATCCTTGAAATCGTGGGAAACATGCCCCTGGAAACCTTTCTGGAAAAGACGGCGCTGGACATGACCGCCGCCGTGGAGCTCCCCCGGAAATATGGTCTGCCCCTGGTGGTCTCCTCCTTCTTCGGCCGCGAGGACAACATCACCTCCTGCTACATGGACCACGACGTCCCGGTTTTCGACTCGCCGGAAAAGGCGGCGCGGGGGATGGTCTCGCTGCTGCGCCACCTGGAGATCCGCGGGCGCAAGCCGATCATGACACCCGACCTGCCACCGGAGAACCCGGAAGTCGCGGGGATGATCAAGACGGCCCTGGCCGCCGGCCGGAAGGCGCTCGACGAGTTTCAGTCCAAGCGGATCCTCGCCGCCTACGGCGTTTTGGTCACGCGGGAAGAGATCGCCGAAAATGAAGACGAGGCGGTGAAAATTTCCGGCAAAATCGGCTTTCCCGTCGCCGCCAAGGCCTGCGCCTGGGAGATCATGCACAAATCCGGCCGGGGCCTTATCGCCCTGAACATCCGGACGGATGCGGCCCTCCGCGACGCCTTCCGGTCGATCCGCGCCGCCGCCGGCAAGGATGTTCCCATCCTCATCCAGGAGATGGTCGCGGGCAGCCGCGAATTCGTCGCCGGAATGACCCGCTTCCCCGGCTTCGGCCCCTGCGTCCTGTTCGGCCTGGGCGGCGTCTTCACCGAGGCACTGAAGGATACGGCCTTCCGCTCGGCGCCCCTGAGCGCCTCCGAGGCGGAGGAGATGCTCGCCGACATACGGGCGAAGGCGCTCCTCGGCGAGTTCCGCGGCCTCCCCGCCGTGAACCTGCCCGCCCTTGCCGGAATCCTCCAAACGGCAGGCGCGATCGCCCTCCTCCACCCGGAGATCGCCGAGATCGACCTGAACCCGATTATCGTTGCAGGGTCGAGGCCCGTTGTTGCCGACGCCCTTTTCGTCCTGAAAACGTAGCAGCGGGATCGGCTCGGTGCGGCGTCGGGGAGATGTGGGGAAGCCTCGTCGCAAGGTATCCCCGGTCCCGAAGGGATCGGAACGCAGCGGAGGAGGGGGCTTGTTCCGGAAGCCCGAGGGGATCGGATCGTGTCCCCGGAACATAAGCCGCCCTTCTTGCCATTCCGAGCTTGACCCGGAATCCGTGTGCCTGGGAGCTTGATATGAGACCGATCATCCGGACGCGCGAAGAGGCCTTTGCCGCCGTCGGCGGGCCGCCGCCGGCCGACCGTTACGTGGTCGTCGACGTCGAGACGACGGGCCTCTCGCCCCGGCACGGCCACCGGGTGATTGAAATCGGCGCGGTCGCCGTCGAGGAGGGGGCCGTCGTCGGGGAGTTCGCCTCGCTGATCGACGCCGGGGTGCCGGTTCCCTGCGCCGTCCAGGCGATCCACGGGATCACCGGCGAGATGCTCGCCGGGCAGCCGACCCCGGAACAGGTCCTTCCTTTGTTTTGCAAATTTATCCGGGAGAGCGTCCTAGTCGCCCACAACGCCGCCTTCGACATCCGCTTCCTCCGCCACGAGTTCGCCAGGCTGGGAATGGGCCTCCCCCACGCGCACCTCTGCACATTGGAGCTCAGCCGGCGCCGCCTTCCCCGCCTTTCGGACCACACCCTGGAGACCGTCTATCTCCACCTCTTCCCCGACGCCGGCCTTTGCCGGCAGAACCATCGCGCCCTCGACGACGCCCGGATGACGGCCCAAATCTGGCTGAAGCTGATTGAGGAAAAATAAACGTGACCCATCAGAATGGTGGTTGACCGACGGCTTCGCATTCAGCCTCGCATTCAGCAATTGACAAACGCCCTGACCGGCGCTAAGGTTCTTCCACATCTTGCTTCGGATCGCGTTCTTCAGCCCGTATCATAAAACATATTGGGAGGGAAACGATGACACTCCGATTTCCGATGTAATTCCCATCCGTATTTCAATCACCCCGCAGACACGGGGATTCTTCCTTTCCACGGCCCCGAGCGACCGACTTTCCGCACATCTCATCGACCATTCCCCGCATGAAGAACACCAGACACGGGTGCGGGGAACGATATTTCCGATGGTTGCAAAAATGCGACGTCGTTTCCGACGCCATTAACGAACGGATGGCCCCGCCCAGCTATCCGCAGTGGAAGATCGGTTTCGAGGGAGGCGAATGATGGAAATCATTCCACAACAACATATTGAAAGCAAAATCTTTTTGTTCCGTGGCAAGAGGGTCATGATAGACAAGGATCTCGCCAGACTTTATGGTGTGGAAACAAAAGCGCTCAACCGGGCTGTCAAGAGAAATATTGGCCGCTTCCCCGAGGATTTTATGTTCCAGTTGAGAAAAGATGAATTCGACCACTTGAGACGCCATTTTGGCACCTCAAGTTGGGGCGGTCAACACACGATGGCAGGGTAAAGAGTAAACGCAAGTGCATAGGTGATTTACAGACAATGGTGAGGAATGAGATGGCAGACAAAACCGAGTATTTCAGTCGTATCATGGATAGCGATAGGACAATAAAGCAATGGTTAAGATCCCACCTCAGCAATGTAGCTGCAACAGCGCAACGATTCGCCAAAGAAGCTCTCCCTTTCAGACAAGACGACAGCCAAGATGCAAAACAATGGAAAGAGGCATTTCAAAATTCGGCATGGCGCGCTGGGGTATTGCATGATCTTGGAAAGTATCGAAAGGAATTTCAGGAGTATTTGTTTGGGGAAAGGGATCGCGGATCGGAAACGAATCATTCCGTGTATGGTTCAGCCGCTGCATGGCACCATTTCTGTGATGTTATATCCGCTTTCTCCATTGCAGGGCATCATTCCGGACTTTATGACTGCGGTAATCTCGATAGTTTGGTGAATGGCAAGAAATACGAAGCGGCCGAGAGGTACCCGTCTTTACTTGACCTTGTTCAAGACGGAGCGGAATTAGGACCTCTCCCGGAAATTCGGCCCATGTCCATCAACGAGGATGACGAGAAGGAAAAGCGCCGTTATGAATTTATGACGAGGGTTCTGTTTTCCATGATAGTCGACGCCGATCGACTCGATGCGGAACGATGGGAAATGGAACAGAAACTTGGAAGATCATGGCAACGTCCCACCAAGAAACTGGAAGCAGAAGAACTATTGCTTAAAATTCAAGCGATGCGTGAACGAAAGAGAAAGGAACATCCGGAAGATAACCTTAACCGATTACGTAACTCGATCTTCGATTCCTGTCTTGAAAAGGGAGGGAACTTTCCACAGGGCTTTTTCACCCTAACGGTACCTACGGGCGGTGCGAAGACCCTCGCCTCGATGGCATTTGCCCTTGCTCATGCGAAGAAGCACGGTCTCAGAAGGGTTATCGTCGTGATTCCATATTTATCCATCATCGAACAGAATGCCAAAGAATATCGGGATGCCTTGGGCGCGGATGAGGTATTGGAACACCATTCCGCTGTTGAGCTTTTGCAAGATTCCCGCCGCGCGAATAATTTTGAAGCGGATGAACCCGCGGAAGCACCTGATATGGAAAAGGCAATGGAAAATTGGGATATACCTGTTATCGTGACCACCAGTGTTCAGTTCATTGAAACGTTTTTTGCCGCGGCCCCGGGTAAAGCCCGAAAGCTGCACAATATACCGAGAAGCGTAGTTATTTTCGACGAGGTGCAAACATTACCGACCCATCTGCTTGAACCCACATTGAACATTTTCCGAGAATTGAAAGAGCGATGGGGGGTCAGTTTTCTGTTCTGTTCAGCCACGCAACCCGCATTCAGAAGATCAGCCAATTTAAAAGAAGGATTCAATCCGGATGAAGTGACCGAAATTACCCCTGAACTCCAAAGCACGTTCAAGGAGCTGCGCCGCACGGATTATCACATAGAATCCAAAGACAATCTTTGGGATTGGCGAACGGTTGCTGAAAAAATGATCTCGCATCCCCAAGCACTTTGCGTCCTCAATAGCCGCCGCCATGCTTTCGAGCTCTGGCAAACGTTACGCATAATCCTGCATGAAAGGGGATATGATGATGAGACAGAACATGGACTGTTTCATCTGTCGTCCGCCATGTGTCCGGCCCATCGCTTGGATATCCTTGGATTGTCGAAAAAACCACAACCGAACAACATCAAAGAGAGGCTGAAAAGCGGCAACCGCTGCTGGGTTGCGTCAACACAATTGATCGAGGCGGGAGTTGACATCGATTTTCCCGTGGTCTTCAGAGCAATGGGGCCTCTGGATTCCATCGTCCAGGCCGCGGGAAGATGCAATCGAGAAGGTTTGCTGCGCGATGAAAAAGGGAATGTCCGCCGCGGGCAGGTGATTGTCTTTTATCCTCAAGGTGCGGGGCTGCCTCCCGGCATTTACAGCAGAGGAACGAACATCACACCGATTTTCCTTGACCCGGAAAGGCTTGCCGAAGATCCGACCATCTTCGCGCAATACTTTCAGGAACTCTACCAGATAACCCCGATGGATTTCTGCAGGCCGGGGCAACATACCATTCAGGAGGATCGTGCTGAATTCAGATTCCGTAAAGTGGCTGCACATGCCAAGGTGATTAAAGATGAAACGGTGTCCGTGATCGTACTTTACGGCATTGCCAAAGAGATGGTGGATGAAATCAGGAGGACAAAAAATTTCGACTATACCTCTCTTCGCCGTCTTCAGAGGTACATGGTGAATATCCGGAATCAGGGACCTCATTCCGATTTTGCCAAATTGATAGCACTCGGCGCGATTGAGCAGCTTATTCCCGGACGCGCGGAAATCCCGGTGCTTGGGGATTGGTGCTATAAAGCCGGACCACCTGATCCACCCCTCGGTGTGGTCATCGAAAACCGACCTATGGAGGATTTTTTCCAATGAAAGAGCCGAATTTGATTACCATCCGCGTTTGGGGGGATTACGCCTGTTTTACCCGACCGGAAATGAAGGTCGAGCGGGTCAGTTATCCCATATGCACTCCCTCTGCCGCCAGGGGCATCCTGGAGGCGATCTACTGGGAGCCACAGATGTATTACGTCATTGACAGCATCCATGTCATCAAGAAGGGGCGCTGGTTCAACTTCCGGCGCAATGAGGTAACCGCCATCGTCAGCCTGAAGGAGGCCCAATCCTGTATGATGGGCAGAACACCAGTCAAGTACATATCCGCCGGCGGCGGCGCGCCGGATGCGGCGCAGAGGAACATGCTGGCGCTCATGGATGTGGAATATCTCATCACCGCCGATGTGCGTCCGTCCAAGCTCCATGATGCCACAAGATTCAATCTGAAAAAGTACTTGGGGGAAATCGAAAGGCGAGCAACGAAAGGTAAATGCTGCCACCGCCCGGCACTCGGTTGTCGGGAATTCGCAGCCGATTTTGAGTGGGTTTCGGACTTGCAGACAACTTTGGAAACGCGGGCCGCAGATGTACGTGCCAACCAAAATGATAAAGACTGGCGGAAAATCTGGCCCGAAGAGGATCTTGGCCTCATGCTATACGATGTCTTCGATGTGGACCAGCGGAAAGAAGGATTTCGTTGGTTTACGGAAGAAGAATTAGAGAGGGCTCGACCCGACAAGGAATCGGAAGAGATGAAAACGCCGAAATCAAAAAAGAAAAAACTTTCAAATTCGTCGTTTCCTCTGTTTGAAGGCAAGACGATTACCCCACGAGCTTCCTTCTTTCACGCCAAAATCGAAGAATCACGGATGGATTGCCACCCTGATCGGGTCAATATCCTTCCGCCCAGAGGAAAGGAGGTGTTAGATGTTTCTTCAAGCTTTATATGAATATGCACAAGAACATCGCCTGCTCGATGACCTCCCTTTGCGTGCGCGGCTCATTCACGCGCTTATTCCCATTGATTATAACGGTCTTCTGAGATCCGCTTATCTTATTCCTCTTGCCCAACCAAATGCTAAAGGCAAAGAACAACCAGGGCAAGAAAGGCTTATGCCCCGATTTCCGTTACAAGAAGACAATAACGGTGGGAAAGCATATTTTCTGGCTGATAACGCCACAGCAATATTGGGCCGTGCACATAAGGAAGATTCAAAGAACGGCTTAGACGCCGGTGATCCTATCTGGATTGACCCCCAAAAAGGTCGCAACCCAACTAAATCATTTTCCCATTTCTGGCAACAGATTCAGGATGCTTATCAAAAAACAAGCGACTTGCGTCTAAAAGCTTTGTTGAATTTCAAAGCGACATATCTGAGTGAGCGGGAAGGCCGGATTCATAGCAGCCTTCCTTTTCTTGAAATACGAAAATCCAAATCAGGGAATAAAGAACTGGTGGCCATAATCGGTGATAAGGCGTTCTTGTCCCTCAAGACTTATGTTTTGGGTTTCAGCGTGGACGGAATACCTCTCACTATGGAAGATACAAAAGATCCCTTACGGGAGTATTGGTTCGATGAATACGATCAGATGATCGATGAAGATGCCCAACCCATAGAATCATCACTGCCAGCGTTAACAAATGCCGTTTGTCTGATCACAGGTGAAATTGGTAAACCGATAGCCCGTTCGCACAACCCGAAGATAACAGGAGTGCCGAGGTTTGAAAACAATAGCATTAAATCGTCAAATGCGCGTCTCGTATCCTTCAATACGGAATATCCGGCCTTCTCTTCCTATGGATTTATTCAAGGTGAAAATGCTCCGGTGTCTGTAAGGGCGGCAAGTTCCTATGCCTTGGCCATCAACCACCTGTTAAAGTATGAGGACACATCTCTGCGCATTGGAACATCGGTGTTTTGCTCTTGGGCAAAGACACTGGACAGTGTGGCAAAACGAATCAGCCGGCTCCTTTTAAGAGCAGATCCTGAGCAAGCATTGGATTTCTTAAAAGCACCTTTTGCAGGGGCAGATGACCGCGATGTCAGATCGGAGCGGTTGTACACAATAGCGTTAAGTTGTCCGAACAAAGGCCGTATTGCTATTGATTATTGGTTGGATCGCCCAATTGCGGAAGCCGTGGACAACTTTGCTACTTGGTGGGACCAATTAAAAATTATACCTACTGGAAAACAGGAGTATATGCATTCCCTATCGCTTCAGAATTTAGCTCGAACAACACTATATTTGTCAAAAGAGAGTTCACAGGATCGCAGAAGAGTGGACTACAAGCTGATTAAAGCTCGCCAAATTCACCTCTACCGTGCAGCTCTTGAAGGAACATCTCTACCCATCACGATGCTGAAGCCGATCCTTGATGAGTTCCACAGCGCGCTCGTTAAGGATAAAAAAGAAAAACCCACTTATCCTTATAACCAGTCGAGATTTGCCCTTATTAAACTGATACTCATTCGCAACAGAAAGGAGGATGATTTTATGCCGGAATTCGAACTGGCGGATACCAATGACGCCGCATACAACCTTGGTCGTTTGCTTGCAGTTCTCGAAGCCCTGCAGAAACGATCTCGGAGAACAGGCAAGGAAGGCCCTGAACGCCGCAACGATCAGATAAATGCAGGCATTATCGAACGCTACTATGGCCAAGCATCAACGGCTCCCGCCCTTGTGTTTCCATATCTCTTATCACTGTCCCGTCACCATTTGTCGAAATTGAAGAAGGGAAGTGAGAAAGACAAAAATGCTTCAAGAGCAATTGAGCTGACAATGATGGCGATCTGCATGAAGTTTAAGACAAAACCTGAAGAACCCGGCGAGCCGCCGAAATTCCCTCGCCTTCTGAATCTTGAACATCAGGGCCGGTTTGCCTTGGGATTCTACCAGCAGAAGGCATATGACATCGAACAGGCAAGGAAATACATGGCTTCTCAGGGAAAGGAAGGACTCGATATTGCCGATGTCGATGAGGAAAACGAAGCAGACAGTGAATCCCTTGAATAATGAAAACAAAATAGAAAGGAGAAAATATCATGGGTAAAATCGTCACGAATCGACATGACATCCTGATTCTATTTGATGTGACCAACGGCAACCCCAATGGAGACCCCGATGCGGGCAACATGCCGCGCATCGATCCGACAACAAACAAGGGGTTGGTCTCGGATGTTTGCTTGAAGAGAAAAATCAGAAATTACATAGAGTCATTTTGTTTATCGCCAGCGGATCCATCGAAGAACCCTCCCAAGCACGATGATAGCCGGGAGAATAAAATCATGATCCATCAGGGTGCGGTAATTAACGATATCGTCGATGACGCCGAAGAACCGGCATCGAAGAAAGCCGATCCCAAAAAGGATAAGGACCGATGGCAATTAGAGGCTCTTAAGTGGCTCTGCTCAAAATATTACGATCTCCGCGCCTTTGGGGCGGTTATCTCAACTGGGAACAAAATCTTCAAGGGTTCTTCATATGGACAGGTGAGAGGG
The DNA here is from genome assembly GCA_016930075.1 of Deltaproteobacteria bacterium. Taxonomy (GTDB): domain Bacteria; phylum Desulfobacterota; class Syntrophia; order Syntrophales; family JAFGHS01; genus JAFGHS01. The sequence goes on along the minus strand of JAFGHS010000048.1, from coordinate 160 downwards.
CCCATTCAGTTCACTTTCGGGCGTTCCATCAATCCGATTACACCATTAGATATCTCCATTACTCGATGCGCTGTCGCCGATAAGGAAGAAAAGAAAGCATTGGAAACATCGGCAGATCGTGGCAGTGGAGAAAATCGTACTATGGGAAACAAGCATATTA
>JAFGHS010000047.1 GCA_016930075.1 Deltaproteobacteria bacterium | reverse complement strand
GGCGGCAATGACGTTATCTGAACTTTTTCACAGAAGGATTACCAATATGAAATCGTTATTACTGGGCTTGACGGTATTGACACTTGTGACGGTCGCCGTGGCGGTAGAGCCGGTGGAGGGCTTCCTCACCGATTTCCAGGCCGCCCAGGCCCAGGCCAAAAAGGAAAACAAACCCCTCTATCTGCATTTCACGACCATGGGATGCACATGGTGCCGTAAGATTGAAAATGACATTTACAAAACACCGGAAGGTCAGAAGGTTCTCGCGCCGTTCGTGAAAGTTACTATGGACTGTACAGTCCCTCGTGGACAGCAACCCACCGGACCAGCCAAAGCCTATATCCAGCTCATGCAGAAATACGGCGGACAGGGATATCCCTTCCTCGTGATGACCACTCCGGAGGGTGATATCCTCGGACGGCTGGCGGGGTATTTGCCGCTCCCCAAATTCAAAATTGAGATCGACAAAGTCCTGAAACGATGGGAAGCCATCAAGGGATTGCAGGAATGCAAAGCCAAAGGGGATACAAGCAGCCTGAAGTATCATCAGTGCTCCCTGACGCATTATCTGGATAAGGACGAATGGGCCAAAGCGGGCCAAGCCGCCGAGGCGCTGTTGAAACTCGACCCCAAAGGAGAAAAAACGGACGCCGCCCAGATTGCCTATGCCCAGCTTTGCGCAGCCCTGGCCGCCAAGAGCGACGCCGTCAAGATCGCCGAACTTCAAAATGCCGTCATACAGGCGGATCCCAAAAATGAAAAAGGCTATTATGAAAAAGCCTATTCCAGCCGAATTAAAGCCCTCATGATAGAGGGACAGAAAAAACCCCCCGCCGAACAGCAGGAGGTTCTCCGGCAAATGGTGCCCCTGTTGAAGGAAATGATCGAAAAGGTTCCAAATCTGTCGAATCCCGTGACCGTGTATAATACCCTGTTTCAGGTGCAGGGAAGCTTAGGGGATTTTGACGGCGCCATCCAGACCCTCGAAGCCTTCAAGAAAACCATGCCGACAGGTATGGATACGACTCAAATTGACGCAACCATTCAGAAACTGCAGGAGATGAAGCAGGACAAGGATAAGGCGGAGTCGTCTCCTCCTCCCGAAACCCCAGCCGAAACCCCGGTCGAAAAAACGGATGAAACAAAAACCGCTCCCGCGGAAAAATAATTCCCGTATTTCATGTGATGCGGCATTCTCAAGCGAGTTGCCCCTCAGGGACAGGTTTAACTCGTGGGCTTTTCTGAAATCGCAGATAGAGCACTTGTAAGAATCGGGAGTTTACCATAACTCTTCCGATTATCGAAAATGCTATTGTTCGATCTGTAGTAAATAAAAAACATGCCCAGCGAACCCAGTACATCATTCCGGCAACGGCAGTTGCCCGACGACCAGGAGGTATACTGCTTTGCGCCGCTGGACAAAATCCCCGGCGTGGCGCACGCCTACACGACGCGCAACGGGCCGCTTTTTCCCGCTGAGGCCGACGTCGGTGCGGCGATGTACAAACACCTGGCCGTCAAACTGGGTTGCCGGGACGTCGCCTGGTGCCGACAGGTGCACGGGGACGTGGTGCTGCCGATTCGACGCGGGGGATGTGCGGGAGAGGCCGACGGGCTCGTGACCGATCAGCCGGGTCTGGCGGTGCTGGGACGTTCGGCCGACTGCGCGCTGATCCTCGCGGTTGATATCGGCGGACGGGTTGTTGGAATGGCCCATGCTTCCTGGCGGTCCACCATCAAGCGTATCGCCGTGCACCTGATTGAGATCCTGCAAAAGGATTTCGGCGTCGATCCCGCAAACGTCATCGCCTGTGTGGGGCCTTCCGCGGGGCCGGACCAGTACGAAGTCGGCCGGGATGTTTACGATGCCGCCGTGGAACATCTTGGCCCGGACGCGAAACATTTCTTCATCAAAACCAACCAGCCGGACAAGTGGCACATGGACTTGTGGTCCGCCAACGCCGCCCAGCTCATGCAGGCCGGCGTGGCGTTTATGAATCTCTACACTGCCCGCGTGTGCACCATCGAACGCAACGACCTGTTCCCCAGCCGGCGCGTCGAAGGCGCCAAAGCCCAGCGCTTCGCCGCGATCATTGGCCTGCGGAATACATAACCCCCCCTACCCGGATACAGGCCGAATCGCAGGCAAAGTCTTGACCAATCACGAGCAATCTGATACACACGATAGTTGAAAACAAAGGCACCAAACACCTGCGAATCATCGTTAGGGTCGATCCCTTCTTGTCTTTCAAGACGGGCCCTTAGCTCAGCGGTTAGAGCAGAGGACTCATAATCCTTTGGTCCAAGGTTCGAATCCTTGAGGGCCCATAAGATGTAAATTTCTCAGATTCAATGCTTTGTGTGTTTTCTGTCTTCCCGCCGAGGGCCCCGAAATGTCCTTATTAGGGGCCGAGTTGGTCAGTAGTTGGTCAGTTGAGTCGCCCTTCAGGATGGCCGACTGAACTTTTCGGTCTTTCTCCAAATCATCTTCCTGCACGGCTAGGTAGTATTGCTGAGTCATCTTGACATACCCGTAACCAGCGATCTTTTGGACGACATGAACGGGCAATGACCTGGCCATATTGGTCAGATATGACCGTCGAAGGTTATGAAACGTAAATTTCCCCACTTTTGCTTTTCGACGGATAGATTTCAAATCCCGATGGAGGTTGTTAACGATCAACTGACGTCCAGATCCACTGCTGTCCGGTTGTTTTAGGCCAAATTCGTTGTAACCAAATATAATTTATTGAGTTGCACAAAAAGATGACCTGTATCGACTTCAATTTTGGCGACAATTTCGGCTCCTGTTTTTTGCAAGGAGCCACCCATGTACACTGGTCGATCCATCTTTGCGCAGCTCACCGATTTTCTGCCCACACGGCGATTTCAAACGCTGGTCCGGCGATATCGCGGCGATCAAAAAACACGAACGTTCTCCTGCCTCGACCAACTCTACACCAAGATCTACGCGCAATTGACCTGCTGCGAATCTCTGCGCGACATCGAGGCGTGTCTCTCGGCCCGTCCTTCCCAACGATACCATCTCGGCATTCGCGGGCGCGTTCGACGTTCCACCCTGCGGGATGCCAACGAATCGCGCG
>JAFGHS010000046.1 GCA_016930075.1 Deltaproteobacteria bacterium | reverse complement strand
TCGGGCTGCAACTTTCATCCCCGGTGCGAGGCGGCCTTCGAGGGCTGCTCCGTCAACAAACCGCAGATGAAAGAACAAATGCCCAGCCACTTCGTGAGCTGTCACCTGTTTAACGGATGACAATATTGTCGATTATCCGTTATTTCGTCATGCCTTCATGGCGTCGCAGCCTTCTGCCCCTATCAGCCCTATCCGGGAAGCATCGGTTCGGTGCCTCCGTCATTATTTCGTTGACATGGAATCATCCCTCTACCTATACTCCCCAAAAATCGGCAAAAGGTTTCCAAAACCTGTTCTCCAAGGGTTCTTGATCCTTATCCCAGATTTGAAAAATAAGCAGGGAAATACATTGCATCTATGGATATAACCTTTACATTGTGGGCGGGCGGCTTCATCATTGCATTTCTCATCGGCATCTTGATGGGCATATTCGGCGTGGGCGGCGGCTTCCTGATGACGCCCGCTCTGATGATCATTTTAGGCGTTCCCGGCCCCATTGCCGTCGGCACGGACCTGTCGTCTATCCTCGTCAACAGCAGCCTTGCCCTCTTTGGGAGAAAAAACACGGGCACCGTGGATGTCAGGCTTTCCCTGCCCATCGCCGCAGGCAGTATGATCGGCGTGCTGCTGGGGGTGTCGCTTCTGGTCTATCTCAAGCATATGACGCCCCTCATCATCAACGGCCGCGAGATTGTGGCCGTCCGTTATGTGCTTTTATGCGCCTTCATCCTTGTCCTGACCGGAATTGCCGTTTTCATGCGGTATGACCATTGGCGGGCCGGCGGAGAAGCGCCGGCAACCAGAGTGGGTCTCTTGACAAAAATCAAGCTGCCCCCCTACGGTTGTTTTAAATCGCTTGAAAATCCGGAAATTTCTCTCGCCGCGCTGGCGCTTACGGGAATTGTGGTCGGGTTTGCCACGGGACTGATGGGGATCGGCGGCGGCGTTATCTACCTTCCCGCCTTGGTTTTTCTGGTAGGGCAAAGAACCGTCAAGGCTGCCGGTACAAGTCTGCTTTTGGTCTGGATTTCTTCGCTCGTCGGTGTTGCCCTGAATTGTCAGGCCGGCAATATCGACTTTCTGCTGCTTTCTTCCCTCATTGCCGGCGGGCTCTCCGGAACCTTTTTGGGAACAAAGATAGGCTTGAAGATGACAGGCCCGAAGATCAGGCAGTACTTCGTCTATGTTCTACTGGCGGCCATTGTGCTGGTCGTTTATGAGGTGCTGCGGTTGACCTTCGGACCGGTGCAATAAATATTCCGGTTGCCCCGAGCGTAAATCATGCGTTATGTCGATGAAAATTCTGATGCAAATTTATTTCTTGACAGGGATGTTAAATCATTATAATGTCCACCAAAATAGTGGTGATTAGGAAACTCTTTTATAATTATGAAGTTATCGACAAGGGGACGGTACGGCGTGCGTTTTATGGTCGATCTGGCAGGACAATACGGCAAAGGGCCTATCTTCCTGACCGACGTCGTGGCCCGGCAGGATGTATCGCAAAAGTACCTGGGGCACCTGATTCGTCCCCTCAAGGCCAAAGGGTTGATCAGCTCTCAGCGAGGCGTCAAAGGCGGCTATGTCCTGGCAAAACCGCCCGATGAGATCTCTTTGAAGGACGTGCTCGATGTGGTGGAAGGCCCTTTATGCATCGTCGGTTGCGTGGATGATGCCGCGGTCTGTAACAGATCGGCTGCCTGCATTTTCCGGGATGTGTGGAGCGAGACGTCGGAAAAAATCGGGGCGGTGTTCGCCTCCGTAACCCTGGCCCAGATGGCGGCGCGACAGGAAGAAAAGGAAAAGACGAATCATGACAAAGCTGTGTAATGTTTTCATGATGTTGATGCCTATGGGCATGCGTATCTGCGCAGGCGAAGGGGATTCTTTTATGTAGTCATTTATCGACATAACATACCATAAAGAAAACCCGCTGCTTTGCAAAGTAATGACAGCGGGTTTTTTGCATCTATGAAAGGAATGCATATGTTGCAGGCAACTGAAAATCTTATAGCGTATGCCTCTCTTGGCGCCGTCGCACCGGAATATCACATCTTTGCCCGCCCGCCGGCGGCGCTGAAGCTGGAAAGCGGCGAAACGCTGGGGCCTGTGACGCTGGCCTATGAGACCTACGGTTCTCTCAATCAGGACAAGTCCAACGCCATTCTCATCTGCCATGCCCTGTCGGGAGACGCCCACGCCGCCGGCATTCACGACGGCGAAGGCAATCCCGGCTGGTGGGATGACATGATCGGTCCGGGAAAGGCCTTCGATACGAAGCGGTATTTTATCATCTGCGCCAACGTCATCGGCGGCTGCAAGGGAAGCACGGGGCCTTCATCGGTCGATCCGCAGACGGGCAAGCCCTATGCCCTTGCGTTTCCGTTCATTACCATTGCCGACATGGTGAACGCCCAGCGCGATCTCATCGATCATCTCGGCATCGGGAAGCTCCTCTGCGTGGCCGGCGGCTCCATGGGCGGCATGCAGACCCTCCAGTGGGCGTCATCCTATCCGGAGCGCGTCAGGGCCGCCATCCCCATCGCCACGGCCTTGAAGCATTCGCCCCAGCAGATCGCCTTCAACGAGGTTGTCCGTCAGGCCATTATGGCCGATCCGGACTGGCGGGGCGGAAATTACTATGCATACGGCCAGCCGGAAAAGGGCCTTGCCGTCGCCCGCATGATCGGCCACATTACGTTCATGAGCGATCAGTCCATGGAGGAGAAATTTTCCCGTCGCCTGAAAAGCGGCAAATTCAGCTTTAAATTCGACGCTGATTTTGAGGTGGAGGGATACCTGCGTTACCGCGGAGACAGTTTCGTGAAGCGCTTCGACGCCAACTCGTACCTCTATATCACCAAGGCCATGGACTATTTCGATCTTTCCGGGGCGCGCCTCATTCAGACAGGGAAAGTGTGCCCGACGCGCTTTCTCGTTATTTCTTTCGCATCGGACTGGCTGTATCCCTCCAGCCAGTCGCAGGAGATCGTCCGCTCCCTGAAGCGGCACCAAGTTGACGCGACATACTGCGAACTGAAATCGACGTACGGACACGACGCCTTTTTGGTGGAGATTGCGGAACAGACCAATCTGATCCGGCATTTTTTAGACAGGACGCAAAACGGAAACGGTAAAAAATCATGACCACGGAAAACGGCATCCGCGCCGATCATCGGATGATTTTCGACATCATTGAACCGGGCGCCAAGGTCCTCGATCTGGGCTGCGGCAACGGCGATCTGATGCAGATACTGGAACAACGGAAAAACGCCCGTGTCCGGGGCATCGAGGTCGATCTCTCATCCATCTATCAGTGCGTCGAAAAGGGATTGAGCGTCTGTCAGGGCGATATCGAAAGCAGCCTCGAGGAATATCCCGACCACGCCTTCGACTACGTCATCTTAAACCAGAGCATGCAGGAGATCAAAAACGCCCACTTCCTCCTGGTGGAAGCCCTGAGGGTGGGCGCGAGAGTGATTGTCGGATTTCCGAACTTCGCCCATATCGGCGCCCGGATTTCCCTGTTTTTCAAGGGGCAGGCCCCCGTCACGGATGCACTCCCCTACTGCTGGTACAACACGCCCAACGTGCGCTTCTTAAGCATCCGCGACTTCAAGGCGTTCTGCAGGGAAAAAGGGTTTCGGATCGTCGGCGAATATTATCTCGGGGCAAAAAAAAGACGCTATCTCCTGCCGAATCTCTTTGCCCTGAACGGGATTTTTGTTATAACGGAGGCGGCAAAGAAAGGTCCGCAATCGCCATGATGAAAAAGAAGCGCATCCTGGTCGCCATGAGCGGCGGCGTCGATTCCTCCGTGGCCGCCCGGCTCCTCGCCGGACAGGGTCATGACATCGCCGGGGTCACCATGTGCCTCGGCCTCACCCCGAAGGAAGGCGGGCCGATGAAATACCGAGATCCCCAGGAGGTCGAAAACGCCCATCAGGTCTGCCTCACCCTCGGCATCCGCCATATCGTCACGGATTTTGCCGCCGACCTAGAGGAAAAAGTCATCGCGCCCTTTATCGCGGAATATCTTCGGGGACGAACGCCGAATCCCTGCGTGGAGTGCAACCGGTCCCTCAAATTCGACGGGCTTTTGAAGAAAGCTTCGGCATGGGGTTTCGATGCCCTGGCGACGGGTCATTACGCCCGCATCGACAATGACGGCGGCGATTATCAACTCAAAAATGCGAAAGACCGGAAGAAGGACCAAACGTATTTTCTCTACGCCATCCGGAAAGAGGCACTGCCCCATATCATATTTCCTCTGGCGGATTTGACGAAGGATGAGGTAAGATCGGAAGCTCGAAGAGCGGGGCTCCCGGTCTTCGAAAAGGGGGAATCCCAGGATATTTGTTTTATCCCGAAAAACGGCTTCGGCGATTTTCTGGCCGGACGGTCCATCCAGGGGGAACCCGGCGTTATCATCCATCAAAACGGCCGCACCCTGGGACGTCATCGAGGCATCGCCCATTACACCATCGGGCAGCGGACGGGGCTGGGGATCAGTTGGCCCGTCCCGCTCTACGTTCTTTCCATCGATGGGGCGGACAACAAACTGATCGTCGGCGAAAGGGACTTGTTGAAGGCAGCGGGTCTCCGGGCGGACCGGGTGAACCTGCTTGTGGACGAACTGCCCGAAGAGGCCCTGGTCAAAATACGCTACAACCACCGCGGCGTAAGATCGCGGCTATCGCTTCAAGACGGCGTGCTTGAGGCGGTATTTCACCACGCCGAGGATGCCGTGGCGCCGGGACAGTCCGCCGTGCTGTACGACAACGGCCGCGTCCTGGGCGGCGGCGTCATAAAGGAGGTTATCTTTGAACATCAATGAAGAGATCCATAAACTGAAGAAAGAACGCCGGGCGGTGATCCTGGCGCACAACTACCAGGTCCCCGAAGTGCAGGATATTGCCGATTACGTCGGCGATTCTCTGGGACTGAGCATCCAGGCCGCCAGGACGGACGCAGAGGTCATCGTCTTTTGCGGCGTCCATTTCATGGCGGAGACGGCCAAGATCCTCTCGCCGGACAAGAAGGTGCTTCTGCCCGACTTGCACGCGGGCTGCCCCATGGCGGACATGATCGACGCGGAGCAGTTGCGGGCGCTCAAGGCACAGCATCCGAAGGCGAAGGTCATCTGCTATGTCAATACGACGGCGGCCGTCAAGGCAGAATGCGACCTGTGCTGCACGTCGGCCAATGCCGTCAAGATGGTGGGCGAGGTTCTGAAAGACGCCGAGGAGATCATTTTTGTGCCCGACCAGTACCTGGCCGCCTATGTGACGGCAAAGACGGGACGCAAGATGATCACCTGGCAGGGCTGCTGCCCGACCCACGCCAAAATCCTGCCGGAGCACCTCCTGGAGGGGAAAAAGCGCCGGCCGGCTGCGGAAATCATTGCCCACCCCGAATGCCGGCCTGAGGTGACCCGCATCGCCGATGTGGTCGCCTCGACGGAAGGCATGCTGACTTATATCAGGGACAGCAAGACAAAAGAGTTCATTGTGGGAACGGAACAGGGCATTATCCACCGGATGCAGAAGCAAAACCCGGACAAGCAATTTTATGAGCCCGCAAAGGCCGCCATCTGTCCGGATATGAAGCGCATCACCCTGGAAAAGGTCCTCCGGTCTCTTAAGGACATGGTGCATGAAATTTCCGTCCCCCCGGAGACCGCGGACCGGGCGCGGACCTCAATCCGGCGGATGCTCGACCATGTCGATTGAATTGTTCCTCTCCTGTCATACCGGCAAAAGCCGGTATCCAGATCAGATGAATTCCCGGATTCCTGATCGAGTTCGGAATGACGTAAAAAAGGATAACCCTGATGGATCCTGTTCATGAAAAATTAGCCCTACTGAAGAATGCCTTACAGTCATTAGGAAGCCTGGCTGTGGCTTTCTCCGGCGGCGTGGACAGCACCTTTCTCCTGAAAGTCGCCCACGACGTATTGAGTGAGGGCACGCTGGCGGTGACGGCGCGTTCGTCAACCTATCCGGAAAAAGAATTCGCCGACGCCGTTCGATTTATTACGGATCATCGCATCCCCCATGTCACGATCGTCTCCGAAGAGCTCGATATCGAAAGATTTGCGGACAATCCGCCGAACCGCTGCTACTTCTGCAAACGGGAACTGTTTTCCAAAATCGTCGCCCTCGCCCGCGATAAAGACATCCGATATGTCGCCGACGGCTCCAATTGCGACGACCTTGGGGATTACCGGCCGGGCATGCAGGCCCTCCGGGAACTCGGCATCATCAGCCCCCTGAAAGAAGCGAAGATGACAAAACAGGACATCCGGATCTTATCGAAAGAAATGAATCTGCCCACCTGGGATAAACCGGCCCTCGCCTGCCTCGCCTCAAGACTCCCTTACGGCCACAAGATCACGCGGGAAAAGCTCTCCGCCATCGATCGGGCCGAGCAGTGCTTAAGGACAGAAGGCTTCAGACAGGTCCGCGTCCGGCACCACGGCGATGTGGCGCGGATCGAGGTTGCCCCGGAAGAGCGCGCCCGGTTCTTTGACGAGGCGCTGATGGACCGTGTCTCCGAAGAATTCAAAAAACTGGGCTTTGCCTACACGGCCCTCGATCTCAAAGGATACCGAACGGGCAGCATGAACGAAACCATACTCTAACACCCGTGCCCGTGGGGTTTAACAAAGCATGAGAAGTCAGGAGACAGAAGACAGAAGACAAGAGTTAGGAGTCAGAAGTCAGGGGTTAGGAGTTAGGAGACAGTAATCAAGAGTCAGAATAACCTTGATATTGTTTTTCTTCTATATTCTGACTTCTGCATTCTACATTGTCTTATCAATATTTATCATCGAGTCCGCTGCCCGATCATGGCAACGGCCCCGTTTTCTTAGGGAAAAGACCATAAATTTGAGCGGGCGAACCCGGAACATTATGAATTGAAAAGGATTTTACCATGGAAGACAATCTGTATGCGGCCTTTGACGTAAAAGAAATCGCCCATGACGGCGAGGCCCTGCGCCTGATCGCCACGGAGAAAAACGTCATCGGCGAAATATCGCTGAAAATCTTTATCAACGGCACGGAATACGCCTCTTTGCTTTGCTTAAACCAGTTCACGGAAGAGCTGGCCCTGGGGTTTCTCTACAGCGAAGGCGTCATCGACTCGATGGACGATATCGCGAGCATCACCTATAACCCGCGCCTGTTTGCCGTCATGATCAACCTGGCCCCCGGCCGGGCGGTGGAAAAGTGCGAGAGTCTGCGCAGCGTCACATCGGGTTGCGGTAAATGCTATACCTATATCAATCCTTTAAAGCATGAAAAATTCCTCGCCGTCTCCAGTGCCGATAGATTCCCGCTGAGCAACATTCTGCACATCATGAAGGACTTTGAACGGCGCTCCGAGATTTACCGGGAGATCGGCGGTGTTCACAGCGTCCTGTTTCATCACGGCGAATTTTCCGTTTTCAATGAAGACATCGGACGGCACAACTGCTTCGACAAAATTACAGGCGTCCTCCTGAAGAACAGCAAGATGGGCCTCACGGAGGACGCCATGCTCTTCGTAAGCGGCCGCGTTTCGTCCGAGATCATGACGAAGGTCATCCGCCTCGGCGTCCCGGTTCTTGTCTCCCGGTCAACCCCGACGGTTGCGGCCGCCAATCTCGCCAGAGAGTACAACATCACGCTCCTGGGCTACGTGCGCAGCAAATCGGGGTTTGTGTATTCCGGCGAAGAGCGGCTGTTATTGTAAAAAGGAGACGAATCATTATGATAATGTGCAGCTTGATGCAAATCGGCGGTGCCGTTCGGTGGGGCTCGCTCATGTGATCATCCCTGAAACAAATCCACAGGATCACCCGCTCACCATTGAGGCATCGAATCGGTCGGCGGGTTTTTTATTTTCAAAAACAGACTCAATAGTTCAAATACAGGGGGCAATCAAAATGTCGGAAAGAAGATTAGATACCATCGTCGTTCACGCCGGTCAGGAAACGCCGGACCCGGCAACAGGCGCCCGTGCGGTGCCGATTTATCAGACATCATCCTACGTATTCAGAGACACAGCCCATGCGGCAGGCCTGTTCGCCCTTCAGGAACAGGGAAATATCTACACCCGGATCATGAACCCCACGACGGACGTCTTTGAAAAGCGCATCGCCGCCATCGAAGGCGGCACCGGGGCGCTGGCAACGTCTTCCGGAATGGCTGCCATCACCTTTGCCATCCTCGGTGTGACCCGTGTGGGGGAAGAGATCGTCTCGGCAAACAACCTCTACGGCGGCACCTACCAGTTGTTTAACAACACCCTTCCCCGCCTGGGCCGGACGGTGAAGTTTGTCGAATCGGATAAACCTGAGGCCTTCAAGAACGCCGTTAATGAAAAGACGCGGGCCATTTATGCCGAAACGATCGGAAACCCCAAGCTCGACATTCCCGACTTCGAGGCCATCGCCCGGATCGCCGAGGATGCGGGCATCCCGTTTATTGTGGATAACACAGTGGGGGTCGGCCTCGTGCGGCCTCTCGATTACGGCGCCGACATTCTGGCCACATCGGCGACAAAGTTCATCGGCGGCCACGGGACATCCATCGGCGGCGTTATTGTGGACGGCGGCAAATTCAACTGGGGCAACGGCAATTTCCCCGATTACACCGAGCCGGACCCCAGCTACCACGGCCTCGTCTTCTGGGATGTTTTCAAGAATTTCGCCGGCATGGGCAACGTGGCCCTCATCTTCCGGCTCCGGGTCATCTATCTTCGGGATATCGGCGCATCGCTGAGTCCCTTCAACGCCTTCCTCTTCCTGCAAGGATTGGAGACCCTTGCATTGCGCCAGAAGAAGCATTCGGAAAACGCCCTCGAGGTGGCGACTTTTCTTGAGAAACATCCCCTGGTCAACTGGGTCAACTATCCGGGCCTCCCGGATCACCCCTCCCATGGAACGGCGGTAAAATACCTTAAGGGCCATTCAGGCGCCCTCGTAGGGTTCGGGATCAAAGGCGGTCTGGAAGCGGGAAAGAAATTCATCGAATCGGTCAAGCTCCTGTCGCACCTGGCCAACATCGGCGACGCCAAGAGTCTGGTCATCCATCCCGCCTCCACGACCCATCAGCAGTTGACACGGGATGAGCAGGAGGCCACAGGCGTGACGGAGGATTACATCCGCCTGTCCATCGGCATTGAAGATGCAGAAGATATCAAGGAGGATGTTGACCAGGCCCTGAAACAAGCGGCGGCGTAAAAAAACCATCATGGCATATCGAAGGAGGACATCATGAACATCTATGAAGACATCACAAAAACCGTCGGGCGGACGCCCCTGGTGCGCCTGAACCGCCTTACGGCGGGGCTGAAGGCCCAGGTCGCGGCAAAGATTGAATCGTTCAACCCCCTGTCCAGCGTGAAAGACCGCATCGGCGTGGCCATGATCGATGATGCGGAAAGGCGCGGCGTCCTGAAAAAAGGCTCCGTCATCATCGAACCGACGAGCGGCAACACAGGCATCGCCCTGGCATTTGTCGCCGCAGCGCGGGGATACCGGCTGATTCTCACCATGCCGGACACCATGAGTATGGAAAGAAGACAACTCCTCGGCATCTTCGGGGCCGAACTGGTGTTGACGGCAGGCGCCCTGGGCATGAAGGGGGCCATCAAGAAAGCGGAGGAACTGGCACAGACAACGCCGAATTCCTTTATCCCGCAGCAGTTCAATAATCCCGCCAATCCCGAAATCCACAGGAAAACAACGGCGGAGGAAATCTGGAACGACACGGACGGCAAGATCGACATTCTCGTGGCTGGCGTCGGCACGGGCGGAACAGTCACCGGCATATCGGAGGTCATCAAGAAAAGGAAACCGTCATTTAAGGCCGTTGCCGTAGAACCGGAGGCGTCGCCTGTTCTTTCCGGCGGCTCGCCGGGCTCCCATAAGATCCAGGGCATCGGCGGTAATGTCTGGATTACCGAATCGGTGCCGCAGGACATAGAAGTGTTTTTGAAAAAGCAGGACCTGGATTACCGTGAGTCGAAAAGAGGAGGACATTCAGCCGCCTGAATATGCGGTTCCCAGGGAAGCCTCGACGGTCATCTGATCGAAAACGGCAGGTAAGCCCTTTTACCGGATGGCGGTAAATCAAAGGGCCTGACGATACAGGAATCGCTCACGAACAAAAATGATCATTGGCAAACCGGGGGTGCGGGGCTAATCCCTTCTCATCAGATGCTTCACCGCCCTGTCCAGTCCATCCAGGGTCAACTCGAACATGGGCAGGATTTTTCTAATCGCTCCTATCGTTTCCGTCATGAACCAAAAATCCCTGGGGACCGGATTAAGCCAGGCGACATGAGGAAACGTTTTTGCCAGGGTGTACAGCGATCCGTCAATCTCGCCTAATGCCATGCTGGCGTCGCCGACGATGATCAGCCTTGTCTGCGGTGCTTTCCTGATCAGTTCGGCAAGCGAAACAGGCATTTTCGTCCGTTCCGCGTCTTCCCAGACCTCGCGGTATATGCAATTGTGGAAATAATACGTGTTGAGCTCCTTGAATTGCGAATGAGCATAGCTGAAAAGGACCTGGATGGTGTTGATGTAAGCATCCATCGAAGTGCCGCCGTTATCGATGATCAGGGCGACTTTGAGACGGTCCTGCAGGCGGCGGTCGTAAACGATTTCTATCTCTCCGCCGCTTCTCATGGTTTCATAAATCGTCTTTTCGATGTTCAGGGCGTCGCGCGGTCCCGCCGGGGTCATGCGGCGCAGCCTCTTCAGGGCTTCCCCGACCTGAGAAAGCGTAAGCGGGGCATCGACGGAATAGGATTTGTATCTTCTTTCGAGGGCGGATGCGACGGCCGACCGGCTTCCCGACGACTTACCGACGTGCATGGCGCCGGGATTCGCCCCTGAGTTCCCAAAAAGAGACGCCCCCTTCGTTCCGATCCAATACTCGCCGCCGTCATGTCTTTCATTTTGCTCTTGCAGCCTTTTGATGAAAAGATCTCTCAGTTCCTCCCGCGAAAGCCGGTCTGCCGCCGCCGCTGCGAAGGACAGAGCGGCGGCAATATCCGCGGGATTTTTCAACCAGTCCTCTATCATGGCTTCGGCTATATCGACCCATTCGGCCGGATCAGGCGCCGCCGCCGCGCTTCGGAAATAAGCGGCGAAGGCTTCGTCGTAGGCGTCAAAGTGCTTTTCGCTTTTAACCAGTATGGCCCGGGCGCAGGTGTACAGGTCGTCAATCGAACGGATGGCGCCCAGACTCAGGGCTTTCTGCATGACAAGAAAGGACTTGGGGCTGACCGGAACCCCTTTGGACTTCAGATCATAAAAGAATCGGTTAAACATCATTGCCTCCCTTCACATGCCCGCGCATTGCCGTCCGAACGCTTAAATAGCATAAACAAAAGACATACGATATGGATTTTACCGCCGAAAACAAGTGCGTATTCCCAGGCAGGTCGCAGCGGGATTCCAATCAGTCCACATGACAGCCGGTGACGGCTGTTATATTGTCTGAGCGATCAATAAACAATGACGGTCTTTTCAGGTGAGACCGGCGTTCATGCATCATCCTTGCCGCATGACACGGGAATGTGATAAGAAGGCATAGCAACAGATGGAGGGTTATATTTTTCATAAAAAAGGAGGCGTCATTGCTGACCAATAAGTCCTGGCAACCCCTTCCGGGAACCCGCCAAGCGGAAATATATCCTTACACCCGGAAACCCGATCTTCTGTCATCGAATTCATGCCTCATCCGTACGCCTGAGCAGATTGTTCTCATCGATGCCGGCGCCCTGTTCGCGCAGACTGTTGATCTGTGCCGCATTATAAAAGAATCCCTTCAGGAGCGCCCCCGCCCGGTGTTGATTTATCTGACCCATTGCCATATCGATCATGTTCTGCATGTCGACACCTACCGGCAGATATTGACGGAGGCTTTTGTCCGGGTTGCAATCCAGGAAGACGGCGCCCATTATTTAGCTGAAGGAAATCAACAAAAAACAATTGCCGAATTGTATGGAATACCTTTCCCCCCTATTCAATCGAATATCCATCTGTTGACGGCTCAGGATCGGGAAAATGGTGGTTATCGCCACATCCATCTTGAACCAGGCGTGCTGCTGACATTACAGATGGAGGCCGTTCCGACGGATATGGAACGGCCTTTCTTAAGACAAACTATCTCCATCGGCGGCGGCGACAACCTGGAAGTTTATCCTGCAACCGGACATAGCCGCGACAGCGTTTGCATCCTTATCGGAGAAATCCTTTTTATCGGCGATTTGCTGGCGGCTGTAAATCCGATGCTTGCAGGGATTTCCGATTGGAACCGGGATGATCTCATCCATACGCTGAAACAGGTGCTATGGCTTCTTGAAAACAAACCGATCCGCTTTTGTTTTCCCGGACACGGGGGAATATTCCCGGTGGATAAAACCAAAGAGCTGCTGCAGCGAATGCTCGGTAAAATAAGCCGGATGGGCGCTGTGACGGAGATGAACAAGGATCGTCTTTTTCAGGTTACGGATTTTGCTCTGGAACTTATCGATGAGGCTGAAGAGGTCTTTTCATCCATTGCCGGGCGACTCCTTTACGTGGCTTATCAGCTTGAGCAACTGGAGGAAGACGATGCGGCAGAGCACTGTCGAACGGCAATGAACATGGATCAGATCGATGCCTGTCTTTTCGAATTCAGGACGCTCTGTGTCTGCCTCGACGCCGGGGAAATTCTCCGTGTGGAATTTGCTTTCGGCGTCTTGCGCGTCGTCGAAAAAATCAAGACTCTCTTCGATCCCCGACCCCTGAGCGCCATCCTGCCCCAGTCGATGATCAACAGAGGCACGAGTCTGCTTCTTGACTTTATCGGAATCGCCAACGGCTATCGCAATCTCGAGGAATTTATTCCGGCCGATCTCAATGCGTTACTTGAGGACGTCATACAGGCATGGCAATCAAACCCTCATATAGACACGTCTATTGTTGATTTTGCCGATGACAACGAAAAATATCTGGCGGCCCTGGTCGCCCGCATCGGCTATAGACCTGCGGCCGACCTGCCGGCATTGTGTTTCGCGCCTACAGACAACCTGCCCTTTGTTCGCATCGCTGCAGCCCGTTTTGGCGATACGCTGCCGGATTTTCTGGAATGGCTCAAAAAGGCCGCCCCGGCATCCATAAACATAGCCACAGGCATTGATCGTTCCCGTCCCTTTATTGCCATCATGCCCCAAGGGCGGGACGGTTTACCGGCAACACCGCTCCATGGGGGAAAAATCAATACCTTCACACGCCGTTTCCACCTATGCGGCATGACGCTTAAAACGGAAAAAGACGGATTCCTGCTGACGTTTGCTTTCGATCAAGGCGGATGAGGCGGCAACACCGTTTTATCCCGGTCGCTTGACGATCATTTGCCAGATCAGTATGACGGCGCCTACGGAGATGGCCGAATCGGCGACATTAAAGGCAGGCCAGTGGGGAAGAGACGGGAAAAACCCGATATAAACATCGAGGAAGTCGACGACTTCCCCAAAGCGCACCCGGTCAATAAGATTCCCCAGGGCGCCGGACAGGATCAGGGACAGGGACAGGACAACCCCGCGGTCTTTTGCATCGGTGCCTTTGAGATAATACAGAATCAACAAGACGGCGATCACCGTCACCGTCAGGAAAAAAAAATGACGGAACACCGGCGCGGCGCCGGTAAGAAATCCGAAAGCCGCCCCGGGATTGCGGACATGGGTGATGCTGAAAAAGCCGGCGATGACCGATATGGATGCGTGAATATCCATATGGGTTAAGACGACGGCCTTGGTCATCTGATCCATGACCAGGACAAACGCCGTCACCGTGAGAAAAAGGATGTATTTTTTCAACATCGCATTATTCATCCCCATCAGGGAGATTCTTTGAACACCGCTCGCAGATATCGGGGTGTTCGGCAATACGGCCGACCGACTCGCTGTAATTCCAGCATCGGTTGCACTTTTCGCCCGGCGCTTTGGTAACGCCGATCGTCAAACCCTCGAACTCGCTGCTTTGATAAAGCTCGCCTGCCGGTTTCTCATCGACAACCCGAAGCTGGGACACGATAGCCAGCGTTTTGATCTCTTCCGCATAGTTTTCCATAAAGGCTTTCAGGGCAGCAGGCGGCGCCAGAGCGATGGCCGCGTCGAGGGAGTGACCGACCGTTTTATTCTGTCTGGCAATTTCGATGGCTTTGCTGATTTCCCCTTTGAGGGCGATCAATTTTTCCCACTTTTCATATAATTCCGCATCCATCAAGGAAGGATCAACATCGGGAAGCTGGGTCAGATGAACGCTGGCCGCCTTACCCTCGACATCCGGCAGGGCCGACCAGATCTCTTCCGCCGTAAAGGCGAGAATCGGCGCCAACAGCTGCGCCATCGTCCGGATGATCATATAAAAAGCACTCTGGGCGGACCGGCGCTCGGTGGATTGCGTCTTTGCCGTATACAGCCTGTCTTTCAATACGTCGAGGTACAGGGCACTCAGATCGACGGTGCAAAAGTTGTAAAGGGCAGAGTAGACAACGTGAAACTGAAATCGATCATAGGCATCCCGCACGCGCCCGATGAGCTCCTGCAGCCTGTGCAGCGCCCACCGGTCAATTTCCGTCATGGCGGCGTAAGGAACGGCATCGGTTTCCGGGTTGAAGTCATAGAGATTCCCCAGGATGAAACGGCCTGTGTTGCGGATGCGCCGGTAGGCCTCGACCAGGCGTTTCAATATCTCGTCGGAGATGCGGATGTCTTCCGTATAGTCGGCGGCAGCCACCCAGAGCCTGAGAATTTCGGCGCCGTACTGGCCGATGAACTCCTGGGAATCGATAACATTCCCTAAAGACTTGGACATTTTCTTTCCCTCACCATCCACAAAGAAACCGTGGGTCAGGACGTTTTTGTAAGGAGCCCGGCCTCGGGTTCCGATCGATTCGAGGAGGGAGGAATGGAACCAGCCGCGGTGCTGATCGCTCCCTTCGAGGTAGAGATCCGCCGGAGAGCGCAGGTTCGGCCACTGTTCAAGGACGGCGGCGTGGCTCACCCCCGAATCGAACCACACATCGAGGATGTTCGTCTCTTTTTTGAACTCATGCCCCCCGCAATCCGGGCAGGTAATGCCGCCGGGCATCAGGTCTTTCGCCTCCTTCTCGAACCAGACATCGGCGCCGTGCTGTCGCACCAGCCCAACGACATAATCCATCATCTCTTTGGTCATCAGGTCCTTGCCGCAGGCCTTGCAATAAAAAACGGTGATGGGAACGCCCCAGGAGCGCTGGCGGGAGATGCACCAGTCGGGCCGGTTTTCGATCATGCCGTAAATCCGGTCGCGTCCCCAGGCAGGGATCCAGGCCACCTCATCGATGGATTTCAGGGCTTTTTTCCGGAGGTCGTTTTTCTCCATGGAGATGAACCACTGCTCCGTGGACCGGAAGATTATCGGCTTCTTGCAGCGCCAGCAGTGAGGATAGGAATGCTGCATGTCAACCGATCCGAGGAGGGCGCAGGCCTCATTTAACTTATCGTTCACAGCCTTGTTGGCATCGAAAACAAACTGACCCGCAAAATATTCGACATCCTTGGTGAAGTTGCCGTCGTCATCGACGGGGGCGTAATTGTCGAGGCCGTACTTCATGCCGATCTCATAGTCTTCCTGGCCGTGGCCGGGGGCGATGTGGACGCAGCCCGTCCCCGCTTCGAGGGTCACAAAGGGGGCGAGAATCACGAGACCCTCCCGGTCATACAGGGGATGGCGGAATTTGACGCCTTCGAGGACCGATCCGGGAAATTCATCAATCATCTCACAGCTCTTATTTCGACAGCCGAAAGCATCCAGACAATAATCGAGCATCTCCTTGGCTAAAATCAGGACATCGTCGTCGATCTTGACGGCGACGTACTCAAAATCCTTATGAAGGGCAACGGCCAGATTGGCGGGGATCGTCCAGGGCGTCGTCGTCCAGATCACGATGCTCGCTTTTTGGCCTGCCAGCTTGGGCCGGATGGCGGACAGATCGGAAACGACATTCATCTTCACATAGATGGACGGGGTGTGATGGTCGGCGTATTCCACCTCCGCTTCCGCCAGGGCGGTTTTGCAGGAGGCGCACCAGTAAACCGGTTTTTTCCCTTTGTACACGGATCCGTTCAAGAGGAGCTTGCCGAACTCCTCGACGGTTTGCCCTTCGTAATCGTAAGCCATGGTCAGGTAGGGTTTTTCCCATTCTCCGAAGACGCCCAGCCTTTTGAACTGGGAGCGCTGAATATCCACGTAGCGCTCCGCATAGGTCCGGCAGAAGCGGCGCACGTCGGCCTGGGACATGGCGGCCTTTTTGTCGCCCAGTTCCTTGTCCACCTGATGTTCGATGGGCAGGCCGTGGCAATCCCAACCGGGTACGTACACGCAGTCAAAGCCCATCATATTTTTGGACTTGATCACCATATCTTTGATAATTTTATTGAGGGCGGTGCCTAAATGAATACTTCCGTTGGCGTAAGGGGGACCGTCGTGAAGGATGTAGAGGTCTCTTCCCTTGGAGGCGTCTCTGATCTTTTCATAAATGTTCATCGCTTCCCACCGGGCCAGCATTTCCGGCTCCTTTTTGGAGAGGTTCGCCTTCATGGGAAAATCGGTTTTCGGCAGGTTTAAGGTGTTTTTGTAATCCATTGAGCACTCCTGAAAAATCGGTTCATTTTCATTATAAATTCAAAATTTATCCTTGCTATCACAGAAGCTTGACAGTTTCAAGCATCATATAATTGCTGAGGGTTCAAAAGAAAAGCCCCCAACCTGACAAGGATGAGGGCTTTTTCAATAATCATCTTAAACGGGCGAACCCTTTGTCATTCAAAAAGGTTTTCCTTACATGCCCATTCCGGGGTAGCCGCCTCCCGGAGGCATACCGGGCATGCCGCCGGCGCCCTTCTCTTCGGGCTTGTCGGCAATCATGCACTGGGTTGTGAGCATCAGGGACGCAACGCTGGCCGCATTCTGGAGGGCAAAACGGGTGACCTTGGTGGGGTCGATGACGCCCGCTGCAATCATGTCCTCATATTTATCCGTCCGGGCGTTGAAACCGAAGGCGCCCTTCTTCTCTTTAATCTTCTCGACAACAATGCTGCCTTCCATACCGGCATTGGCGGCGATCATCTTCAGGGGCTCTTCGAGGGCCTTTTTCACGATATTGACGCCGATATTCTCATCGCCTTCGAGCTTCATCTTTTCCAAAGCAGGTAATGTCCGGATGTAGGCGACACCGCCGCCGGGAACAATCCCTTCCTCGACGGCCGCACGGGTGGCGTTCAGGGCGTCTTCGACGCGGGCCTTCTTTTCCTTCATCTCCGATTCCGTCGCTGCGCCGACCTTGATGACGGCAACGCCGCCGACCAGTTTGGCCAGTCTTTCCTGAAGTTTTTCGCGGTCGTAATCGGACGTCGTTTCTTCAATCTGGGCACGGATCATTTTCACCCGGCCTTCAAGTTCCGCACGGCTCCCGGCGCCGTCGATAATGGTTGTATTGTCTTTATCGATGGTGATTCTCTTGGCGCGGCCCAGGTCTTCCATCCTCGTGTTTTCGAGTTTGGCGCCCATGTCTTCGGAAATCAGCTTGCCGCCCGTCAGGATGGCGATGTCTTCCAGCATGGCTTTCCTTCTGTCGCCGAATCCGGGGGCTTTCACAGCGGCTACATGGAGGGTGCCGCGAATCTTGTTGACCACGAGGGTCGCCAGGGCTTCGCCTTCGATGTCTTCGGAGATGATGAGGAGAGGCTTGCCCATCTTGGCGATCTGTTCGAGAATCGGCAGAAGGTCTTTCATGGAGCTGATCTTTTTCTCATTGAGGAGAATGTAGGCATCTTCGAGGTTGACTTCCATCTTCTCGGCATTCGTCACGAAATAGGGAGACACATACCCTCTGTCGAACTGCATGCCTTCGACAATATCCAGTTCCGTGTCGAGACCTTTGGCTTCTTCGACGGTGATGACGCCTTCTTTGCCGACCTTGCCCATGGCCTCCGCGATGATGTCGCCGATGGCCTCGTCGTTATTGGCGGAAATGGTGCCGACCTGGGCGATTTCCTTCTGATCTTTGGTGGGTTTGCTTAGTTTAACCAGTTCTTTGACAACCACCGCAACGGCCTTGTCGATGCCGCGCTTGATGTCCATGGGATTGCTTCCCGCGGCGACCGTCTTGGCGCCTTCGCGGTAAATCGCCTGGGCCAGAATGGTGGCCGTCGTGGTGCCGTCGCCCGCCACGTCGCTCGTCTTGCTGGCGACTTCCTTCACCATCTGAGCGCCCATGTTTTCAAATTTATCTTCCAGTTCAATCTCTTTTGCAACGGTAACACCGTCTTTTGTGACAGTCGGCGCACCGAAGGATTTATCCAGTATAACGTTTCTCCCCTTAGGACCGAGGGTAACCTTTACTGCATCAGCCAGTGTATTGACACCGTTGAGAATCGACTTTCTCGCTTCTTCATCATACTGAAGTACTTTTGCTCCCATATTTTAATATTCCTCCTTATTATTCTATTTATTTCTTTTCGATAATGCCCAGAATGTCGTCCTCGCGCATAATCAGGTGCTCCACACCGTCAATCTTCACTTCCGTTCCGGCGTATTTGCTGAAGAGGACCCGGTCACCGGCTTTGACGTCCAGCTTGATCAGCTTTCCGTCATCCGCTGTTTTTCCCTTGCCCACGGCGATAACCTCGCCTTCAATCGGTTTTTCCTTGGCTGAATCGGGAATGATGATTCCCCCTTTGGTCTTTTCTTCTTCTTCCACTCTTCTCACAATGACTCTGTCCTGCAATGGTCTAATTTTCATACCTAAACCTCTCCTTTCTCACATTATATTGTTTTTCCTTATAAGAAGACTTAACGATTTTCCGAAATGTTTAATAATTTGCGTCTATCATAAGCATCAATCGATTGATGTCAAGTCGGTTATAAAAATTTTTTAAAAAAATTCGTACATGATTCAGGATAATCTGCAACGTGCAACGTGCTTCCCTATCACACTAAGAAGAAATATACAAAATGAAATAATTATGCGATAAGGATAAGCAAATTGCAGAGACGCCATGTCGTTTCCTGAAAATGATAAATGACGGAGCAAATAAAATGACCTTGCTTGATTTAATCAACAAAATAAAGGAACATCCATCCTATCACAAAGCCGGCATGATCCTTTGCCACAACGGCGTTGTGAGAGGATCATCGAGGAATGGAACGCCGGTAAGCGACCTTTATGTATCCGTGGACCGGCAGCGATTAACAGCAATACTTAAAGAAATGAAAGGGCGCCCTGGAATTGTAGAAATATTGGCCGACGTCAGGGAGGGGCATCTCAACGTGGGAGACGACGTTATGCTCATCGCCGTGGCCGGCGATTTCCGGGAAAACGTCTTTCCCGTTCTCCGGGAAACAATTGAACTCATTAAAAGGGACGTGACAAAAAAAACGGAGCAATAGTGTTTCCCTGACGCCTTTTGGGGCATCACAAACCGTCGTCCTACATTTTTTTGCTATCCGACGAGGGCTTTGAGTTCATCGCAGAAAACATCGTACGTCCGGCCGTCAAAAAGGACAAACCTTACCAGTTGCAGGTCGTCGCCTATATATTCCATTGCCGTTTGCAGGGCGATTTGCGCCGCTTCGCTTAGGGGATAACCGTATGCCCCCGTGCTGATCGATGGGAAGGCAACGCTTTTTAGGCCTCTTACCGAAGCCAGTTTCAGGCTGGACAGATAGGCGCTTTTCAGCAGATTCGCCTCGTTCTTTGTCCCATCCCGGTAAATGGGCCCCACCGTATGGATGACGTATTTCGCCTTCAGATTCCCCCCCGTCGTGATAACGGCCTGTCCCGTCGGGCACCCGCCGATTTTCCGGCACTCCTCCATGATCGCCGGTCCGCCGGCACGATGAATGGCCCCGTCAACACCACCACCGCCCGCGAGCATGGCGTTGGCGGCATTGACTATGGCATCCGTCGTCTCCCGCGTTATATCCCCCTGAACGAGAGACAAAACAGCCTGATTGATTTTAATCTCCATGGGTCAGCTCCTTTCTTTTACGGAAATCCCTTCGCCTTTGACGAGCATCCGGTATGTTTTTTCAATCCGGTCCCAGTTGTGCTCCCTGTCCATGGACCAGTAGCGGCCGATGACGGAAACGACCCTTCCCGATTTGAGTTCTGCCGCCTTGTCCTCTATTTTCCGGACGTAAACCGCTCCGCTTTCCGGCAACTCCCCCCGGCGACCGAGCATGGCGTGAATGAAGACATCCGTCATCCCCTCCCTTTTCGCCATCTCCATGAGGGCAAAGAGGGTCCTGATTGAACCGTGGGAGCTGAAAAAAGAAACGATGCCCATCAGATGCAGGGCGCGGCCGTTTCTCTTTGCCGCCTGCATCACATTCAGAAACGCCTCATTGTAAAAAAACGACTGGTCTTCCATGGCATAATTGATCTTGACCATATCCGCGTAAATTTTTCGACCGGCGCCGATATGGAGATGACCCGCTTCGGAATTGCCCACCGTGGTCGGGAAAAGGCCGACCGCATCGCCGGATGCTTTCAGCTCCGTATGGGGATAGGCGGAACACAGCCGGTCCATTTGCGGGGTTTTGGCCGCGGCAATGAGATTCCCCCTGTCATTGCCGCCCACGCCCCATCCGTCGAGAATGAGCAGGAACAGGCGTTTGTCTGTCTTGATTTTAGGCCATGAGGACTGTTTGATCAACGAAGAGCCCGTCATCGCCTCCGGTTTCGGAATATCCATCAACTGGAGGATCGTCGGGGCGATATCCGTCAATTCGCCGGTCTTGCGCAGTTTGAGATCCTCGTGATCATGGATCAGGACAAAGGGCACAGGGCTGTCCGTATGTCCTGTGTTAACGGCGCCGTCCGGGAAGAACCACTTTTCCACCGTCCCGTGGTCGGCGCAGATAATCGATGTCATGCCTGCCTTGACGGCCTCGTCAATAACCAGGCCCATGCAGCGGTCTACGGCTTCAATGGCCCGGATAACGGCTGTTTCATTTTCAATATGACCAACGACATCGACGTTGGGGAAGTTCGTGCAGATGAAATGACAGGACGGATCGTTGATTTTTTCAATCGTTGCTTTCGCCACCTCATCGATGGACATTTCCGGGGCTTCATCAAAGAGAGCGACGTCTTTCCGGCTGGGGATGATAATCCGTTCCTCACCGGAAAAGGGTTTTTCCCGTTTGCCGTTCATGAAATAGCCGAGATGTACCGCCTTTTCCGCTTCCGTTATTTTTACCTGGCGCAGTTGATGTTTGGACAGCGTCTCACTCAGCGTATCATCAATCACGTCATCCGCCGGAAAGGCAACCTCGACGTTAAGGCCTTTCTGATACTCAATCATCGTCGCAAAATGCAGCGGCAGGTCTTTCTCGACGGGGAATTCAGCGAATCGCGGCTCTGTCAGACTCTGCGTCAGTTCAATCTCCCGCTCCCCGCGGACATTATAAAAAATGACGGCATCCCCTTTTTTTATCCTGCCGATGGGTCTGTTTTCTCCATCAACCAGGACAAGGGGATTCAGGGTTTCATCCTCCCCGCCGTTCTTATAAGAACCCCGAACGGTCTCCGACATGACATGCTCTTTATATATGCTCATTTTTTCTCCGTTTCGTCCTGATGAAATATGAATCAAGCCGCCGTCCCGTAAACCAAAGAAGCGGCAGGTCGTTTTGTAACGAAATAACTTTGAACTGTAAAGGGAAACTTTGATATGCCTTTTCATGATATATTATCTTGAAAATGAAGCTGTTAATTGATACCTTACGCTCACCCGTACGGCGGTCATCAACAGATGGTGCAACATTCATGATTAACGCGGAAAAAACTCCGGAAGACATCCTGAAGGAGGAGCTTCTCAAGGAGCGGGCCGTTGTCCTCGGACGCACCGGCGAAAGTGTACAGAAAGCCCTTGATAAACTGAGAACAGCGGAAGCCGTGATTGAGAAGTTGAGGGAACATCTGTCCGTCTTAGCCGGTCAGGATGATCTGCAAACCATGCCTTGCGGCAACCCGGCCTGGGAAAAACGGCAGGCAGTTGCCGAGATCAATAAGCAGATCGATCAATACAACCGTATGAGGGAATACGCAAAACTGCGATACTACTATTTGATCGTCACCAGAGAAGCCCTCGGTTTAAGGCGGCACGGCTGGGTGGAAAAGGCATATCCCATTCCTCCTAAAAAAAACTATTTCCTGGAATAAGGATGGACAGATACATAAAACAGCGGTTGAGGATGGTGGATTCTCAGATCAGAAGCCGGGGAATAAAGGATCAACGTGTGCTGAAAGCGATGGAGAAGATTCCCCGGCAAATTTTTGTCGATGAAGGGCTGATGGATCAGGCTTATCATGACAACCCCCTTCCCATCGGCGAAAGACAAACCATATCCCAGCCCTATATCGTGGCGCTCATGACGGAGGCTGCGGAGCTCAAGGGAAGAGAAAAAGTTCTGGAAATAGGAACCGGCTCCGGCTATCAAAGCGCCATTCTGGCGGAACTTGCCGCTCAGGTGTTTTCCATTGAACGGATGGCGTCCCTTGCCGCTCAGGCCAGGAAGGTTCTTGATTCTCTGAATTACTATAATGTAGCCATCCGCGTGGGAGACGGGACATACGGGTGGAAAGAAGAATCGCCTTTCGACGCCATCATCGTAACCGCAGGCGCCCCGGTCATCCCTCAAATCCTTATCGAACAGCTTGCCGTCGGCGGCAGGCTTGTTCTGCCGGTCGGCAGCCGGTCCACTCAGGACTTGATCAAACTGGTGCGCCTGTCGGAAGATTTGGATGATGTTAAAAAAGAGGCGTTGGGGGGCTGCCGATTTGTAGATCTTGTCGGCGAACATGGTTGGAAAAGTTAGCATAAAATTTATACCTATACATTACCGTTTTTCGATGGAAGACCTTATGTTGCCTAAGAAAGTGATTATCTTAATCATCCTGGCGTTCGCACTATCCGCCTGTTCGATGCCTTACGTGAAGCAAAGCAAAGAAAAGGGCGTCTATCACCGTGTAAAAAGAGGAGAAACCCTGTGGCAAATCGCCAAAGCATATAATATCAACCTTCAGGAACTGGCGGAGTCCAACAATATTGTCGATCCGAACTTAATTCAGGCCGACAGCGTTTTGTTTATTCGCGATGCAAGTCAGGTTATTGACGATGTTATGGCGTCGGCTAAATTAGTCGGTACATCATCGGAGGCCGTAAAAGCGGAAAAAACACCCGGACAGCCCGACAAGACGGAAACGGTGAAGGAAGCAAACATAGAACCATCTGTCTCAGCCGTAAGAGATTCGAACAAAATTGCAGAGGAAGCCATCAAGAAAACTGCCCCGCCATCAGCAATCAAAGAAGAGGACATCACAAAAGAGACAATTATCGCAAAAATATTGCCGGTTCCCCAAAACGGCAAACCGGAGCAAAAAACAGTGCCCTCAGACAAAGATCGGTCCGGAACAGCGATAATCGTAAAAGAGGAATCAAAAACCATTTTATCCGCCGGGCAGATGGTTCCGGCAGCAAAGGCGCCCCCCGCAAAAATCGACACGACACCGCCCAAGGTGCCGGAAAATAAGGAGGAGGAAGGTAAAGTCATTGCAGGCAAAACCGACCCCCCGGCCATACAGGCACCGGAAGGAACTGCAGGCTCCGGCCTTCAGTTTGATAAAAAACGATTCATCTGGCCCTTGCCGGGAAGGGTGATCTCGCGATTCGGCATCCAGCCGAACGGCATGTACCTAAACGGCATTAAGATAGCCGCAAAGGAAGGAACTCCGGTAGTTGCCGCGGCAGAAGGCATTGTTATTTTTTCGGCATCCTTAAAAGGCTACGGGGAAACAATCATTATTAAGCACGAAGATAATTTTGCAACCGTTTATACGCACTTATTTGACCGGATGGTTAATATTGAGCACAGGGTCAAAAAAGGGGATAAGATTGCCCTTCTCGGACGGTCTGAAAAAGAGGGCGAGGCTTATCTGAATTTTGAGATCCGGCAAAACAATAAAGCGCGCAATCCTCTTTTCTTCCTCCCATGACCAACTATCTTTCAAAATAGTCTTAAATACGCCCTCATAGGCGTTTCATTAATTCATATTGACGCATTTGAATAAATATGATAACTTGTTAATATCAAAATAAAATGCGTTAGGAGCAAGAAATGTTCAAGGTGGGTGACTTAGCAGTATATCCCGCACAGGGTGTTGGTGTCATAGAGGCCATAGAGAACAGAGAGATTATGGGAAAGAAGCAGCCTTTTTATATCATGAAAATCATGGGCAACGGTGTGAAAATTATGATCCCGACAAATGGCGCCGATTCCGTGGGGCTTCGCGAGGTTATTACGGAAGACGAGATTCCCAAGGTTTATGAAATATTAAGGAACAAGGATATTACGATCGATAAGCAAACGTGGAATAAGCGATACAGGGAATATCTCGATAAAATCAAGACCGGCTCCGTGTATGAAATTGCCAGAGTTTTAAGAGATTTATTTATCCTCAAGAGCGATAAGAATCTGTCTTTCGGTGAAAGGAAAATGATGGATACGGCGAAAAGCCTGTTGATCAAGGAAATATCCATTGCAAGCAATTCCGAAGAAACCAAGATAGAACAGGATCTTAAAACGATTTTCACCGTTCAATAGACGGTATGAATGCGGTCTCAATTAAGCTTCGCATCAGGCCGAGAGCGTCGGAAAAACAAAAACATGTAGGACATATTCGATGAACCGGCCTTGGCATGAACCTGTAGTCGTTCGTTTTTAAGCGTTATTTCGCATCATCGTATCCATTGAGTTTAGGTCTTTTTTTTATAATCTTACAGAGAAAGGAGGTGAGAAGATTTGATTATCGGATTAATATTAACCTTGGCATGTGCCATCAGCGGTTTCTTTATTGTCTATTATTATTACGATTTTCCTTTATCCTTATTGGGATTATTTTTGGGCGTTTTAATCGCCTTTATTGTCATTAAAATCGAGCAGGCCATCAGGAAAGTATCTTTAAAAATCATTTTCGGTGGCGTTGCGGGCATGATTATCGGTTTTATTGTCGCGTTTTTTCTTGGCTATGGACTTCGCTTCGTAGGCGATATCATGGAAAGACAGCAGGTTGTCCCCTGGATATATGTCCTGCTTATGGGCATTATGGGCTATCTCGGTCTCACCATCGGATCAAAAAAGATTGAAGAGTTTCACTTCTTTGGTTTAGGCGCAAACAAGGATCACGGCGATTACCGAATCCTCGATACGAGCGTCATTATCGACGGCAGGATTGCGGACATATGCGATACGGGATTTGTTGAAGGGACGTTGATCGTACCCCGGTTCGTGCTGGATGAATTGCAGTACATCGCCGATTCTTCCGACTCCATGAAACGCTCAAGGGGACGGAGGGGGCTCGATATCTTAAACCGCATGCAGGGCGTAAGCGGCATAGAAATTGAGATTGTCGATCAGGATTTTCCCAAACTCAAGGGGGTCGACGCCAAACTCGTGGCCCTGGCAAAAAAAATGAACGGCAAAATCGTTACCAATGATTTTAACTTGAACAAAGTCGCCGAACTGCAGGGCATTAAAATCCTCAATGTCAACGAACTGGCCAACGCCTTGAAACCCGTCGTACTGCCCGGCGAGCTCATGAATGTGAAAATCACCAAGGAAGGCAAAGAACCGGGGCAGGGTGTGGCGTATCTCGACGACGGCACGATGATTATTGTGGACAACGCCCAGAGGCACCTCGGCGCCAACGTCGACGTATTGGTAACCAGTGTTTTGCAGACCGCTGCGGGCAGGATGATCTTTTCCGAATTAAAAACAGGCGGTACAGACAAAAAATCGAATAACGCAAGGCAGTAGCAACCGTAAAGTCCGGGACGCCGTCGTGCCGGGCTTTTTTTATATCTTTTGGATCAACGAAATGAAAACGGTGGCGATAATCCCGGCCGGCGGCGCCGGCAGGCGCATGGGAACCGACATAGCCAAACAGTATCTTTTGCTGGACGGAACGCCTATCCTCATTCATACGTTAAAAGTATTTCAGGATACCCCGTTCATCGATGATGTGATTCTCACCGTCCCCGCCGGCGACATACGGTCCGTGGGAAAAAAGGTGTGGGAAGAATATGGCCTTTCAAAAGTACGGACAGTCCTTCCGGGTGGTAAGGAACGGCAAGATTCGGTAAAAAACGGCCTGGACGCTGTCCGGGAAGATTACGATATTGTTATTATTCATGATGCCGTCCGCTGTTTCATTTCAGAGGAAATGATTCATGCGTCGATTGCCGGAGCATTCAAATATGGAGCGGCGGTGATGGGCATGCCCATTCAGGATACGATAAAAAAAATTTCCGCCGACGGCTTCATCGATAAAACGGTTGCCCGCCATGGCTTGTGGCAGACGCAAACACCTCAGGCATTTCAGACAGCCGTTATAAAAAGGGCCTATGAAGCAGCCTATCGCGACCAGTTTTACGGAACCGACGATGCTCAGCTTGTGGAACGACTGGGGATGCCCGTCATGATGCTTCAGGGCGCCTGCCATAATATCAAGATTACGACGAAAGAAGATATGTCTCTCGGCCATATGCTGATCAATAATCTGAGATAGGCGGTCGGGTGAGTCGTCGGGCAAGGTAATTTTTACATGAGAATAGGCTTTGGATATGACAGCCACCGGCTCGTTGAAGGCAGACCCCTCGTACTGGGCGGCGTTGCTATCCCTCACAACAGGGGCCTGTCGGGCCACTCCGATGCGGACGCCCTTCTTCATGCCATCGCCGATGCCGTCATCGGCGCCATTGGCGATGGCGACATTGGCCGGCACTTTCCCGATACGGACGCCGCCTATAAAAATATCAGCAGCCTCGACCTCCTTCGCCACATAAAAAACATTGCAGATAAGAAGGGTTATAAAATCCACAATGTCGATACAACCATTGTCCTGGAAAAACCGAAGTTGGCAGGTTACGTTCAGGATATGGCACTTAATATCGCAAAAGTCTTGGACGTTCCCATAACATGCATCAATGTAAAGGCAAAAACCAACGAGGGGATGGGATTTGTGGGACGTCTCGAAGGCGCGGCGTGTTTTGCCGTTTGTACGGTAGAGGAGAAGTAACCGCTACTTATACTCTTTTACCTGGCTTGGATGCTGCTTAAAGAAATCCACTCTCGGTTCCAGGAACTTGAACCTGTGTTCCTCAGGATTTGTTATCAGATTGCTTAACGGTTCAAAAACCCTGTCCCAGTTGAACAATTCATCGCCGATGTTGAGGTACTCCAAAACCATTTCCGTGCCTTTGGGTGCAATCGGATGAAGAAGAACCGTGGCCGTCTTTACCATGTGAAACGTATTGATTAATGTCTGTTTCAACCCTTCATCTGCCTCATCCATGGCTTTTCCGGCGACATGGCCTGCCCAGTATTTTGTGATGCTTCTGATATAACTATCCAGAACAGACATGGCCGTATGAAATTCATTCTCATACATGGCCCGTTCAAATCTTAAGATGGTCCTATTAGCCTCGTTAATAATTTCCATGTCTACCGCGCCGGCGGGGAGTTTCCCCTGAAAATACTTTTGGACCGTATAAAAGCAGGATCGGGCAGCACGATTAAACACGTTGCAAAGAAGATTTCCCTCTTTGAGAACCGGATCGGCGTCCTTTTCATTTGCCAGGGGGTTCAACGGCTTGGGTTTAAACCCGATGCTTTGGTTCCCGAACCCCAGGCTGAAAAAGTGCGCCCTGAGTTGTTCCGGGGTATAATAATCCAACAGGTCCTTTGCCATGGGCGGTTTAATCTTGCCGCTGCTGCTTGCCTTTTTATCAAGGAAAAGGACATGGTGGTTGACGATGAGGTTCGTAACCTGAAGAGCTCCTTCGGGAGGATCAATCTGATACCGAGTTCCCTGCGTTCCATAGAAAATGGCCATTTGAGCCGGACCATAGAAATACACATTATCCTCGCCGATGAACTGGTAAACCCTCGCTTCCCTGGAGCACCACCACCGTTTCCATTCATCGCCCGCCTTTCCCATCCCCTCGAGTAACGTTGTGGTAAATGAAATCGGCGCAATCAGGGACTCCGGCCAGACCCAGAAGGTCAGATTTTCAAGGCCCTCAACCGTCGGAGCGGGAAGGCCCCATTCGATATTTCCCGTCAGGCGAAACGGCACAAGCGCTTTGCCCGTTCGGTACCGGATATTTTTTTCTGCAAATTGCGCCCTCGCCGACTCCCGGTCATCCAGATTCTGAAACACCAGTTTGACGGAATCGCTTTTAGTTTCTTCCAGCGTATAGGGCGGTAAAGAAGATTTTAATTCATCCAAAAGTTCTGCCTGGTTCTTCTTGACATAGATGGCCGGTTTTTCGAAAAATTCCCTGATGCTTTTGAGTGCAAAGGGCCGGCAAACCGTATTTTTCTCCAGATAATTCACCCATTCTATCAACGCATCGCCGAAAGCGGGGAGTTTCAAGTACCAGTTTTCGATGGTTCTCTTTTCCGGGATTTTGCCGGACAGTGTACTTTTGGGATTGATCAGGTCCGCCGGATCGTACTGGTGCCCCAGGGAACATTCATCCGCATACCCCTTTTCCGATTGACATCCGGCGATCGGACACTGCCCTTCCACCTGCCTGCCGTTTAAGAAAACTTTAAGATCCGGATCGAAATACTGGATCGTCGACAGCTTTTCGAGATGACCGTTTTGATACAGCCGGTGAAAAAAATCGGCACACAGGTTTTGATGGATTTCTGCCGACCTGCCGAAACTTGATGCGGCAAACAAGTTCAAATCCACATAGTATGCATCAAGGGCTTCTTTCTGCCGGCGATGATTATCATGGACAAACGCATTGAGGTCGCCGTCAAACTGATTCTGTTCTTTTATTTTTCGAAAATATTCCACAATCGGCGAGCCGTAGCAATCCGTCCCGGAAACAAATAAGACATTTTCTTTCCCTATCCGATCCCTTAAAAAGCGGGCAAAAATATCCGCATGGATAAAAACGCCGCCGATATGACCCAGATGAAGATCTTTGTTTCCATAAGGCATGCCGCCTGTAACAATCGCTCGTTTGGGAAAAATCGGCCTATCAGCCACTAAGCCTGTTTTTCGAATATCATTTTTTATGTCTGACATATCCTGCTTCCCCTAATTTTCATTGGCGATGCCTTTAATACTGCTGTTATGAAGTGAAGTCAACACCGTATCGTCATAAATTCGTCGTTGACAATAAACCCTATCGGGTGTATGTAGGCGCCCCAAAACGCAAAACGGGCTTGTGGAGTCCGTTTTTTTATTATTTCAAGGAGTTAACCAGGAGAAAAGACAGTGCATCATCAAAGCCGGGAAATTGCCAGGCGCCGCACCTTTGCCATTATAAGCCATCCCGACGCGGGCAAGACAACCCTCACGGAAAAAATTCTTCTCTTCGGCGGGGCAATTCAAATGGCCGGCGCCGTAAAAGCGAGAAAAGCCGACCGTCACGCCGCCAGCGACTGGATGGCCATCGAACAGGAGCGGGGCATATCCGTCTCCACATCGGTGATGAAATTCGAGTATAACGGTTTTGAGATCAACCTTTTGGACACGCCGGGACATCAGGATTTTTCCGAAGATACCTATCGCGTTTTAACGGCCGTTGACAGCGCCCTCATGGTCATCGACAGCGGCAAAGGCGTTGAGCCCCAGACAAAAAAGCTGATGGAGGTCTGCCGCCTGCGTAATACACCCGTCATCACCTTTACCAACAAGATGGACCGGGAGGGTCTTAACCCCCTGGACATCCTGGCCGACATCGAAGACAAGCTCCAGATCGAATGCGTTCCTCTTTCCTGGCCCATCGGCATGGGAAAAAGGTTCAAAGGCGTTTACGACCTTTATCACCGCCGCCTGCATCTCTTTACACCCGGACGGGACAGCCGCAAAGAGAAAGGAATCGTCATCGCCGACATATACGACACTCGTCTTGACGACCTTTTGGGCAGCCAGGCCGACGAACTCCGCGCCGATATTGAACTCCTTGAAGGGGCCGCCGACCCTTTCGACAGGCAGGAATTTCTGAAAGCCAGCCAGACGCCTGTTTTTTTCGGCAGCGCCGTCAACAATTTCGGCGTCCGCGAGCTCCTCGACGCCCTCGTGGACCTGGCCCCTTCTCCGGGACCGAGAATGACCTATACCCGCGAGGTGAAACCCGACGAAGAGGCCTTCTCCGGTTTTGCCTTTAAAATACAGGCCAATATGGATCCGGCCCACCGCGACCGCATTGCCTTTTTTCGCATCTGTTCGGGAAAGTTCACCCGGGGGATGAAGGTGCACCACCACCGGATCGGCAAAATCGTTTCTCTTTCCAACGCCACCATTTTCATGGCCCAGGACCGTTCTCATATTGATGAGGCCTATCCCGGCGACATCATCGGTATTCACAATCACGGAACCATCAAAATCGGCGACACCTTTACGGAACGCGAGCCGCTGCAGTTTACGGGCATCCCCAGT
>JAFGHS010000045.1 GCA_016930075.1 Deltaproteobacteria bacterium | reverse complement strand
TTTTCATACATGCGATGCAGGCCGTCGCGGACGATCACGGCCAATTCATAGGCAAAGGCCGGGTCGTAGGCCTTGAGGTTCGGTACCGCAAAATAAAAATGATGGCTTTGCCCGTCCTGATGCTGGAGCCCTTCTCCGGCAAGCGTGGTTCGGCCCGCGATACCGCCAACTAAAAACCCCTTCGTCATCATATCCCCCCCGGCCCAGATCAAATCGGTCATCCGGTGGGCTCCGAAGATGGAATAGAAGAAATAAAACGGGATCATGTTAATGCCGTGCGTCGCGTAGGCGGTTCCGGCAGCGATAAACGAGGACATCGAACCGGCCTCATTGATGCCTTCTTCGAGGATCGCCCCGTCTTTCTGTTCGTTATAGTACAAGAGGCTTTCCTTGTCGACCGGAACGTATAACTGACCGAGGGACGAATAAATACCCGACTGCCGGAAGAGCGCTTCCATGCCGAACGTGCGGGCCTCGTCCGGGACAATGGGCACGATAAGTTTGCCGATTTGCGGATCCTTGATCAATTTTGCCAGCATTCGAACAA
This sequence comes from Deltaproteobacteria bacterium, assembly GCA_016930075.1. Taxonomy (GTDB): domain Bacteria; phylum Desulfobacterota; class Syntrophia; order Syntrophales; family JAFGHS01; genus JAFGHS01. The sequence continues at coordinate 2,366 of JAFGHS010000045.1, read as the reverse complement.
ACACCATGGTGGTAGCGACTTCGCGGTCGCCGGAGCCTTTGTAAAATTCATCGTAGAGGTCATCGGGCGGTAACTGGAGCGGCTGGATCTTGACGATCCGCTGCGGCACATAGCCGCCCAATTGTTTTCTGCATTCCTGCAGATAGGTGATCTCCCGGCTGTTTTCATGCGGCCGATAGAACGGGGCTTCCTGCACTTCGCCGTCGGGAATCGGGATTCCGAACCGGCTGCGAAATTCGTACAATTCCTCTTCGTTCAGTTTTTTCTGCTGATGGGTGATATTACGCCCTTCGCCGGCTTCTCCCAACCCATACCCTTTGATGGTCTGAGCCAGAATCAATGTCGGTGAGCCTATATGTTCGGTGGCGGCTTTATAGGCGGCATACACTTTCACCGGGTCATGACCGCCTCGCGTGAGTTTTTGAAGCTGCTGGTCGGAATAGTATTTGGCGATTTCCAGCAAACGCGGATCTTTACCAAAAAAGTCCTCACGAATGTAAGCGCCATCCGACACGGCATATTTTTGAAACTGTCCGTCGGGCACTTCACCCATCCGTTTGATCAGGATGCCGTCTTTGTCTTTTTTGAGCAAGTCATCCCAATCCGATCCCCAGATGACTTTGATGACATTCCAGCCGGCGCCAATGAAGATCGATTCGAGTTCCTGAATGATCTTTCCATTGCCGCAAACGGGGCCATCAAGCCGCTGCAAATTACAATTCACCACATAAATCAAATTGTCCAGCTTTTCGCGACCCGCAAAACGGATGGCACCAAGGCTTTCGGGTTCATCCATTTCACCGTCGCCAAGAAAGGCCCAGATCTTCTGATCGGACGGTTCCTTGAGTCCCCGGTTCTCCAGATACTTGTTAAAGCGGGCCTGATAGATGGACATGAGCGGCGCCAACCCCATCGAGACGGTTGGAAACTGCCAGAAATCCGGCATCAATCGCGGATGCGGATAGGATGGCAGGCCGCCTTCGGGCGTTAATTCAGAACGAAAGTTCTCCAGGTCAAACCCGGTCAACCGGCCTTCCAAAAAGGCGCGGGCATAGATTCCCGGCGAGACATGGCCCTGGAAATAGATGATGTCGCCTTCCTGCTGGTCATTTCGGGCCCGGAAAAAATGGTTGAAACCCACTTCCAGCAATGTGGCGGATGAGGCGTAGGACGAAATATGGCCGCCGATGCCGCTTTTGTGACGGTTGGCCCGTATCACCATGGCCATGGCATTCCAGCGAATGATGCTTTTGATGCGTTTTTCAATATCCCGCTGCCCGGGATACGGAAATTGCTGGTCGGGGGAAATTGTATTGACATAGGGTGTCGATGTGGAATGATGAATTTGAATGCCGTATTGTTGGGCTTTACGGCTTAACTGATTCAATAAATCACGGACTCTGTCGGCTCCCTCGCTTCGATACACTCCCTCCAGAGATTCAAGCCATTCGTGACTTTCAACGTCGCCATAGCTGGATTCTTTTTCGCTCATGTGCAATCTTTCATTGAAAAAAGTTCACCGATGTATCGCACTTATTTTACGGTTTATTTCCTTTGAAGCAATAGTACATTTCGGACAATCCGCATTTTGTCCACAACGGACATTCGGGGCAGTTGCAGCCTCGTCTTTCAATGGGCCGGGCACTGTGCCCCCTGACACAAAAAAGTCCCTCGCCCGATCCCTTTGGGTAAGTGGGACATGCCGAACAATTGCCTTGCATACAAATATCCCAGTTTTCCCGTATATCTTCCGGTTTTGCCATTCCCAGTTTCTGCCTCCATTTCGTCCTTCAAAATATCCATTCTACGAGTGACTTGCACCGCCCGTGACTTATTACTCTTGCCTAAAGGTCGCGGGAACGTAGTTAAACTTCTGTCCGCCTAGCGACGCATCGACCATCAATCCGGAATCAGCCGTAATAAACACCGCCATGCCGGACTTGTAATCCGCTTTGGCCGCAGCGCCTGCTGTTAACGCAACACCTGTGGCCTGAGCGGAAAAGGTATACTCTTCGCTCTTAAATTTATCCAGATCTTCCTTATCTCTGAAAAAGACGATCTCCCGGAAAAACTCCCCCCCGAAGGAAAATCCGAGCGTCCCCTGCTTCATATTACAATAGCCGACTTTCTGGCCCTGCTGATAAACGATGCCTTTTCCATAGGCGCCGCCAAGCACGAAGGCGCCTTTCAGGACTTTCGGCAAAACCGCATACCCATAAGATCGCTCAAAAAAGCGGTCAATCTCCGGATCTTTTGCTTTCATGACGGCAATCGCCTCATCAACTTCTGCCGCCAGAACCATTCCGGATTCGGTACTTTTGGGCGTCACACTGCATCCGCCGAGTACGGCCATAAGTACCAAAAGA
>JAFGHS010000044.1 GCA_016930075.1 Deltaproteobacteria bacterium | reverse complement strand
ATCAATAAACCGGTGCCGGAAAATAGTGATCCTTTGCGACACTAAATTCTTTATGGAAGTGTCTCATTTTCATTGACACGTTCCGTTAACTGCCCGCCAATTCCCTGACCGCGGAATTCCGGCTTCATGATATAAAAGCCGGCAAAACCGAAAGCGTAGTCATAGGCGACCGCCGACAGACACCCGGCCGGTTTGCCGTTCAGCTCGGCAAGGAAAAATCCGCTGGGGTCGGCTGCATAAAAACATTCGGCATCATAGATGCCCGGATTCCAACCCTCCTGCGCAGCCCATTCAACAGCAAGGTCGCATTCCTCCCGCGTCATATTGCGAACAATGACATCCTGCACATTGACCATTTCCGTTGCCCCCTTCCCCATCAGGTTCCCCGGCATCACCTGTAACTTGCACCTTCGTTTACTTTTATGAAAGATGATACAAAAAGAGGATCCATTCCCATGATGAGCTGCAATGTTTAACTATACAATAACCTAACGACAATGATTGCGATAATCATGCCGACAATATCCGCCGTCAGACAGACCGGCACGAGATAGCGGGTTTTTTTGATGTTGACCGCGCCCAGGTAAACGGCGAGAACATAGAAGGTCGTTTCGGCGCTTCCCACAATTACTGCGCCGATGAGGCTCGCCAGCGATTCAGGGCCGGTGTTTTTAACGATATCGGAAAAGATCGCAAGCGATGCGCTGCCGGAAAGCGGCTTTATCAGGAAAAGGGTTATCAGTTCCGGCGGCACGCCCCATGCGGTAAGCGTCGTACCGCCAAAACGGCCGATCAGGTCAAAGGCGCCCGATGCCTGAAAGGATTTTACCGCCACAAAGATCGCCAGGAGGTAAGGAAAGATATTGAGGATTACCGAAAATCCGTCTTTGGCCCCATTGATAAAAGAATCGTACACCGGAACCTTTTTAAAAAAACCGTAGACGACAGCGCCCATAATAAAAATTGGAATAATATAGGCAGAAGCGACCGAGAGGGAATGCGTCATTTTATCACCTTCCGGAATGCAAGAAGGATCAGGACGGCGACAACCGCCGAAACAGCCGTGGCGACAATGGTGGGCAAAACGACAGCGGACGGATTGGCGGCGCCGAAAGACGCCAGAATGCCAATCGCGGTAAACGGGATCAACTGGATGCTGGCCGTATTGACGACAAGAAAGAGCATCATCTCATCGGAAACGGTATCCGGGGTTTTGTTGATGGTCTGCAGGTCCTGCATGGCTTTAATGCCGAGAGGCGTGGCGGCATTCCCAAGGCCGAAGAAGTTTGCCAGCAGGTTGAGCGTGATCGAGCTGATCGACGGATGATCATGGGGAATCGTCTTAAACAGGCGGGTGATCACCGGTCGGAAAAGATGGGCCACACTGTGCACCAGACCGCCGTCTTCCAGGATCTTTGTGATGCCCAGCCATATGGCCACAATGCCCAACAGATACAACGATACCTCGATCGCCAGTTTTCCTGCATCGAACATGGCCTTCGTAAGCTCATCGACGCGCCCGGTACAGACGGCGATGATGATGCTTGCACACATCAGGATAAGCCAAATAATGTTCATCGTGTCGATTGTCCTTTTAGCCCCGGAACGGCAAAGTGATTTGATAATCTATTGCTTTTTTTATGTCAGAAGCATATGAATAAGGCGTCGGCGTGTCAAGATGATTTTGCCTGGTGCGGGAAAAGGAACCCGGGGATACAGGGCGTTTTCCCTTTATTTTCTTTATTTCTCTTAAGCAGGAGCGAGCCATGGTGAAACAATCGGACGAGGTTATTATTTCAAAGGTTTCCGTGTATGAAATCGAGCTCAACTTAAGCGAATGGGCGGCAACCGATACGAAAGAGGCGCCCGATTTTGCCCAATCCGTTTTAAAAGTCATCCCTTCCATGAAAGGACGCACATGCGTAACGTGTCAGTACAGTGATTTTGAAACGGAGCTTAAGGAAGGCACCCATTTTGCCCACGTCATAGAACACGTCATCACAGAACTTATCCGGCTGGCTTCTCCCCAACATACGGAATACACGGGGTGGACCCGGTCGCTGAAGGATGATCACGTCTATATCGTCCATTACAGCGCCCCTGATTTCCTGACAGGCAGGCTTGCCGCCATTTTGAGCATTGATCTGGTCAAGCGTTGTATCAATAAAGAAGCGGTGGAGATCGACCATTATATCCATCTTTTGAAAAATCCCCTGTCGTATTTCAATGAAGAAGGTCAGGACATCTCCTTTCACGAGATCAAGGAGCCCAACAGCATCATTCAGGAGTTGAAGGAATGCGCCTCCGTATCGACATATCCTGCCGAGGTCATCAGCCTGTCCGATGAACAGAAGAACCAGATACGGGGCACAGTACTGCAGATCAGAGAAAATATGGCGTCTATTACGGAGGCATGGCGCACATCCTTTCTTCTATACAGCGGGAATTTCGGAGCAGCCATTATCGATAAGATGCAGCTCATCAACCTCGACCATTTTATTAATCTCATTGCCGAACGAAATTTTCAGGGGGTTGCCTGGGGGATTAAAAAGGCCTCTCAGGTGATCAGCTCTTATCATATCCCTATCAATTTTGTGATTCATTCCCTGTGGTTATATAAAAATAAATTGCTGTCTTCCATCATTGAAAAATATAAATACCGGGACAGTGATTTCACGGACCGGATCATCAAAGATTTTGAAAATTTCTATCAACTGATTCTACAGGGCGTCATGGAGGGCTGCCAGCAGCAGATGCCGCCGGATCGCGCGGAACCGGCCGGCGAATTGAGGAAGTTTATCGAACTCAAGGGTCAGACAGGATATATCCTGATTATCGACGATGATGAGATTATCAGAAGAGTGGTCAAGGACATCCTCGAATACCACGGCTATCCCACCATCTTGGCCCGGAACGGCGCTGAAGGGCTTGACATCCTGTCAAAAAGCAAAAGCGATATTCACCTTGTCGTCCTTGACGTATTTCTTCGCGATTACAGTGTCGACGATATTTTCCCAAGGATTACAGAGCTGTGCCCGGGGATCAAAGTGTTGTTCATATCGGGCTATTCCATCAGCAAGAATCTGGAAAAGCATCTTTCAAAAGGCGCCGTCGATTTCCTGATGAAACCGTTTAGCGATAGCGTATTAATCAATAGAATCAATTCCTTGTTACACTGATTCCGCTGATGTCCTCTGGAAATCATGTGGCGCCGGCAAATATTTAAACGGCGCACACACAACCCAGTCTGGTCCGTCAGGGTTTCAAGAAAAAACCCCTCAGCGGAAGTATGACGACCTCGTAGAAAGTCAATGAGCCGCCGGCCATGTCATACCGGCAAAATCCGGTAACACAGAAATATCAAGTGTTTACAAAAGCACTGGACCCCGGCTTTCGCCGGGGTGACGATTTTTTACGAGAGCGTCAACGACGAATAAGCTCTTAAATAAATCTCCCATGTTGCTCACGCGAAGGCAGAAGCAAGACGGGAATCTGAAACCGTTCAAACGACCGGATTCCCGGAAACAGCAACACAGGATGCGGCTTTTCCTGCCAAGGCCCCTGCGGTGAAATTTCTTGACTTCAAATGGCTATAATTATAATTTACCCCAATATTTAAGTAGGACAGCGGCAAGACAAGAACGCCTGTCCGGTTGTGCGCTTAAGTGTTTTCAACGAAAGGAGAAGGTTATGATGCATCGATTCAGGTACCGGATCATATTCATATTCGTTGTGTTGACTGCAATGGGGGCATTGATCGCATCCTGCGCCCCGAAACCGCGTTTAGCCGGCGGCGAGATGGATACCCCGGCCCATCATACATCGGTAGGCATGAAGTACATCGATCAGGGGAGATATGCCGATGCCCAGCGGGAATTCGATCTGGCCCTCGAATTGGACAGAAAATATTCCCAGGCACACACAGGCGCCGGCCTGGCCAAGGCATACCGGAATGATTTTGCCGCCGCCTTCGAGTCAATGAAGAAAGCGGACAAGTACGCCAAAACCCCGGCTGACAAGGAATTCATGAAAGTGGGTTTCATCAGGCTCCACACCATGAACCGGGCCGCCGACAAAAAGTGGCTGGATAAAGCGGAGGATGAATTTGACGACATCGAAAGCGAAAATCCGAAATCTGCCGCAGCGCATTACTTTATGGGCGCAGCCTACAAGGAAGCCCTCGACTTCAACAAGGCCGCGCCGATGTTTGCGAGGGTCATCGAACTGAACACCGGCTATACCGAGCAAGCAAACGATCAATGGAGACTGATTCAAAAAATTCAGCGCGCCCTGCCCGGCACCCTCGCAGGAAAGAGAATCGCTCTGCATGATCAAGTGAGCCGCGCCGATGTGGCTGCCCTCTTCATGGAAGAGTTGAAAATCGATGTCGTTTACAAGAAAAGATCCGTCCCAACATTCGATACAGGCTTCAAGGACCCTGTAAAAGCAAAAGGATCGGGTACACAAATCTTATCCGCCAAGGACATTGGCGATCATCCCTTAAAGGCGGACATCGAGGATGTTCTGAAGATGCAGGTTCGGGGATTGGAAGTCTTCCCGGACGGCACATTTCGTCCTGACCAGTTTATTGACCGCGCAACCTACGCCATGATGATCGAAGACATTTTAACGAAGATTACGGGCGACAATGCCTTGGCGACGAAACACATCGGCTCTCCTTCGCCGTTCCCGGATTTAAGGGCGGACCAGCCCTATTTTAATGCCGCCATGGTGATGACGACGCGAGGCATCATGGAAGTGAAGAACATGGCGACAGGCGAGTTTGCCCCGCTGGGTCCGGTGCCGGGGGCTGATGCCCTGCTCGTTATCCGGAAGCTCAAAGATCAGTTGAAAATATTCTAAAGGTAATCGGGAAAGGGTCTGAAAGGCGCGGCCGTCTGAATCTTTCTTCATGCGGCCCATATCTTCGGCCCTTTAATTTTGTGGAGATTTTTTAAAGATGGCAAAAAAAACGTTGAGCAAAGCTTATGAACCGCAGATTTCGGAAGGAAAATGGTATCAGTATTGGGTGGATCACGATTTCTTTCACGCCGAGGATAAAAGCGACAAAAAACCTTTTTCCATTGTCATTCCCCCGCCAAATGTAACCGGCATCCTCCATATGGGGCATGCCTTGAACAATTCCCTCCAGGACATTACGATCCGCGCCAAAAGGATGCAGGGCTACAACACGCTCTGGATGCCGGGAACCGATCATGCGGGCATCGCCACCCAGAATGTCGTGGAGCAGGAACTGGCGAAGGAAGGTCTCACACGTTTTGATCTGGGGCGTGAGAAGTTTGTCGAGCGGGTCTGGCAGTGGCGCACGAAATACGGCGGCGTCATCATCAACCAGCTCAAACGGCTGGGCAGCTCCTGCGACTGGCAAAGGGAACGCTTTACGATGGACGAAGGTCTGTCCAAAGCGGTTCGGGAGGTCTTTGTCCGTCTGTACAATGCAAACCTCATCTATCAGGGCGACTATATCGTCAACTGGTGCCCCCGCTGCCATACGGCCATTTCCGATCTCGAAGTGGAGTATAAAGAGGAAGGCGGCTTCCTCTGGAACATCCGCTATCCCTACAAGGACGGCACGGGGGAAATCGTTGTCGCCACAACGCGGCCTGAAACGATGCTGGGGGACACGGCCGTGGCCGTCAATCCGGCGGACGCCCGCTATAAGGACGTCATCGGGAAGGACGTTATTCTCCCCCTGGTGAACCGGGTCATTCCCATCATTGCCGACGACTACGTGACCATGGAGTTCGGGTCCGGCGCCGTCAAAATCACGCCGTCGTCCGATCCCGCCGACTTTGCCATGGCGGAGCGTCACAACCTGGAAATCGTGAAGATCATGGACGGCAACGGCGCCATTACGGCGGCAGGCGGCGTCTATGAGGGCCAGGATCGCTACGAATGCCGGAAGAATGTCGTGGAGGATTTGAAGGCCGGCGGCTATCTCATCAGTGTGGAGCCCTATTCGCACAACGTGGGGAAATGCTACCGGTGCAAAACCGATATTGAACCCCTCGTGTCGCGCCAGTGGTTCGTCAAGGTGCAGCCTCTGGCAAAAGCTGCCACGGCTGCCGTCGTCAAGGGCAACACCAAAATCGTCCCGCCCATGTGGGAGGCCACCTATTATGAATGGATGAACAATATCCGCGACTGGTGCATTTCGCGGCAGTTGTGGTGGGGGCACCGGATACCCGTCTGGTATTGCGAGGGCTGCGGGAAGGTGATTGTGGCAACCCATGACCCGGATCACTGCCCCGGCTGCAACGGAACCAAGCTCAGACAGGATGAAGACGTCCTGGACACCTGGTTCAGTTCCGCCCTCTGGCCCTTTTCCACCATGGGCTGGCCTGAGCAGACGGAGGCCCTGAAAACCTTCTACCCCACATCCGTTCTGATTACGGCCTTCGACATCATCTTTTTCTGGGTGGCCCGGATGATGATGATGGGCCTCTACATTATGGACGACGTCCCCTTCAAGGATGTGTACATCCATGCCCTCGTGCGGGACGAAAAAGGGGAGAAGATGAGCAAGTCGAAGGGGAACAGCATCGATCCCCTCGAAATCATCGACAAATTCGGCGCCGACGCCTTCCGGTTCACCCTGGCGGCGCTCACGGCCCAGGGCCGGGATGTGCGCATTTCGGAGGAGCGGATCGAAGGGTACAAATTCTTCGTCAACAAGATCTGGAACGCAACGAAATTCTCCCTCATGAATCTGGAGGACTACGCAGGCGGCGCGGTGCAGGCAAACCCGTCCGATGAGTCTCTCCCTGACCGCTGGATCAAGTCCCGTCTGAATAAAGTCATCGACGACGTGACGAAAGGGATTGATGAATACCGGTACAACGACGCGGCCATGAGCCTCTACCAGTTCATCTGGCATGAGCTGTGCGACTGGTATCTTGAATTGAGCAAACCGGTCCTCTATGGCAAGGAGACGCCGGAGAAGAAGCTGGCAGCCCAGCACAGCCTGTTTGTCGTTCTGAAATCGTCCTTGCAGCTCCTGCACCCCTTTATGCCGTTTGTAACGGAAGAAATCTGGCAGACCCTGATTGACGACGGATCATCCATTATGGTGAGTGCATTTCCCAAACCGGAAGCGCAGTATGAAGATGAGGCGGCGGAGCGGCAGATGGCGATTGTCATGGAGGTCATTACCAAGATCCGGAACATCCGCGCGGAAATGGGGCTTCCCCTGGCTAAGAAATTGAAAGTGGTCGTCTCCGCGCCGGATGAAGAAATGACGTCCCTGATCATAGCCTGTAAACGCTATATCCTTAACCTGGCCAATGTCGAGAAACTGGCTTTCGGCGAGGTGAATGAAGAGGCCAAAAACTATGCGACCGGCGTCGTCGGTTCCATCCGGCTGTTCGTTCTGCTGGAAGAAGCGGACGTGGTAGGCGAAAAGGCCAGGCTGGAGAAGGAGATGGCCAAGATCGACAAAGAACTGGCCGTCGTCTCAAAGAAGCTGGAAAATCCCAGCTTCATGGAAAAGGCCGCGCCCGACGTCATCAGGAAGGAAGAGGAAAAGTACCGGCAGTTCAAAGAAAAGTATGCCGCCCTGGAAGAGGCGCTCAAACGATTCGGTATTACGGGGTAAGTGAAAAATGAACTGTCTGCCCTCCAAACATGCGATCCATAAGATAATCCGCATCGCCCTTGAGGAAGACATCGGGGCCGGAGACGTAACGACGGCATCCGTTCTTCAGGGCGGCGAAAAGGGCCGGGCCGTGGCCGTGGCGAAATCGGAAATGGTTGTCGCCGGCATCGAGGTCTTTAAAGAAACGTTTCTTTTTCTGGACGGCGGGTTGAAATTTAAGGGCCTGGCGACGGATGGCGCTTTGGTGAAAAAGGGCGTGGTTCTTGCGGAAATTTCGGGCAGCCTTGGGAGCATCCTGACGGCGGAGCGGACAGCCCTGAACCTGTTTCAGCGCATGAGCGGCATCGCAACCCTGGCGAGGCGGTTTTCCGATGAGGTCAAGGGAACAAAAGCCAAAATATTGGATACCCGAAAAACGGCGCCGGGCCTCCGTGTTTTGGATAAGTACGCCGTTAAAGTCGGCGGTGCATACAACCACCGTTTCGGTCTGGACGACGGCATTCTGATCAAAGACAACCACATTGAAGCGGCAGGCGGTATAACCGCCGCACTGGAACAGGTCCGCCGGAATCTTTCTTATATGCTGAAAGTCGAAATCGAGGCGAAGAACTTAAAGGAAGTCAAAGAGGCCCTCGCCGCCGGCGCCGACATCATTATGCTCGACAACATGAGTGTTGCGGACATGAAGGAATGCATGAAATTCGTCAAAGGACGGGCGCCCCTCGAGGCCTCCGGCAATGTCTCTCTTGCCGGTGTCCGTGCCGTTGCCGAAACAGGCATCGATTTCATCTCCGTCGGCGCCCTGACCCATTCCGTCACCGCCGCGGATATATCGCTGAAAATCAAACATGGATTTTAATGAAGCGACATTGAAGGAACGCCTTGCCGGAAAGCTTATCGGTCGGCAAGTCCATTTTTTAGAGGAAATCGGCTCCACCAACGATTACGCCTTCAAACTGGCGCATGATGGCGCCCCGGAAGGCGCCGTCGTTATCGCGGAAAGTCAGACCAGCGGGAAGGGGCGAATGAACCGGGTTTGGCAATCGCCGCCCCGGCGAAATCTGTACACATCCATTGTTTTCAGACCTCCTGTCGAACCTGCCGCAGCGTCGCAGATCACACTGGTTGCAGGGGTTGCCGCGGCTCAAACGCTCGCGTCTTACTGCCCCGGCCGGGCAGCCATTAAATGGCCCAACGACGTCATGATCGGCGGCAGGAAGGCCTGCGGCATCCTGACGGAAATGAAGACAGCCGGAAACGGCGTCGAATTCGTCGTTGTCGGCATCGGCGTAAACATCAATATCCGAAAAGAGGAGCTGGATGAGGCGTTTCGGGAACACTCAACATCCGTCAGGGAAGAAGTCGGGGGTCCCGTTTCGCGTCTTGACATGGCCGTGCAGTTATACGAAAATCTCGAAAGGCTTTACGCACGCTTTATCCGGGAAGGGTTTGCCGGCATCCGGCAGTTATGGCTGGACAACACGGATATGGTCGGGAAAGCAATCCGTGTGGCCTTTCGAGACGATATTAAAGAAGGCAGGGTTGCGGGCATCGACCATGACGGCGCCCTTTTGCTGGGAAATAACCCGGGTGAGACCGTGCGGATCATCGCCGGCGACGCAACCATCATCAAACATTGAGGTGCATTTATGCTTTTAGTGATCGACGTAGGCAATACCAATACCGTTTTGGGCGTCTATGACGGCGACGTGTTGAAGCATGACTGGCGGATCAGGACCGTTCCGGATCACACCGTCGACGAGTACGGTATGCTGATTTACAACCTCCACATGACCAGCGGCATTGGAACGAATGATATTACGGCCATCATCATCTCGTGCGTTGTGCCGCCCATGCTGAACATCCTGGAGAATATCTGCAAAAAGTATTTCAATATCCAGCCCCTCGTCGTCGGGCCGGGCATCAAAATGGGGATGCCCATTCTCTACAGCAATCCCAAGGAGGTGGGCGCCGACCGCATCGTCAATGCCGTCGCGGCCTATGACCGGTGGAAGCGGGATATGATCATTATCGATTTCGGCACGGCCATCACATTCGACTATGTATCGGCCAAAGGCGAGTATATGGGCGGCTGCATCTCGCCGGGCATCGGCATCGCCGGCGAGGCGCTCTTCACGAGGACCGCGAAACTGCCCCGCGTCGAATTCACGAAGCCGAAAAACATCGTCACCAAAGACACGGTAAGCGGCATACAGGCGGGGCTTATCTTCGGGTTCGCCGGTCTTGTGGACGGCATCATCGAACGCATGAAGGCGGAAATTAAAGGCGACCCGCTCGTCGTGGCGACAGGGGGGATGGCACGGGTGGTTGCCGCGGAAACCAGAACCATCCAGATCATCGACGACAATCTGACCCTCGAAGGACTGCTTTTGATTTACAAGCTGAATAAATAAGGACGAAAAAACCGTAATGCTCCACGTAGGACTGACGGGCGGGATCGCCTGCGGAAAATCAACCATTGCAAAAATGCTGGAGGCAAAAGGGGCATACCTGTTCGATCTGGATGTGCTGACCCATTTCGTCGAAGAGCCGGACCGCGTTGCCTGGAAGGGCATCGTGGAGCATTTCGGGCCGGGAATCCTTAATGAAGACCGGACCATCAACCGAGCCAGACTGGGCGCCATTGTTTTCGCCGACCGGGATCAGCTCGAGCAGTTAAACCGCATCGTCCATCCCGCCGTCTATGACGAGTGGTACCGGCTGGTCAAGGAAATCTACAGGAAAGACCCGCGCGCTGTCGTTCTGTCGGATGTACCCCTGTTGATCGAACAGGACTTGAAGAGCGTATTTGACGTCATTGCCGTCGTATACATTTCTCCGGATGAACAGGTGGAGCGGCTGATTTTCAGAAACAGGTTCAACCGCGAAGAGGCCGAAACACGGGTGGCATCCCAGATGTCGATCGATGAAAAGGTCAGGCACGCCGATATCGTGATTAACAACCAGGGCTCCGTCGAAGACGCGCAAAAAACCATTGACGTTCTGTGGCAGAAGCTTCTGGAGATGGAAAAACAAAAACACCGGAAGTCCCCTGTTCCTGTGGGACGCGGCAAGGCATGAGCCCGGGACTCAACGATTCAAGGTATCAAGGATTCGAAAAAAATTACCGAAATTCCACTGCTTGAACCCTCGAACCCTTGGATCCTTGAATCCTATTTTTATAAATTTGGAGGTAAGATCGTGATAGAAAAAAATGTGAAGACGGATTTCAGTTCTAAAGTATCCGCCCCGGTCATCGACCCGACGACATATGTCCATCCCCTGGCGGCGGTCATCGGCAATGTGGCCCTGGGCAAAAATATCATGGTGTCGCCTTTCGCATCCATCCGGGGCGACGAGGGGCAGCCCTTTTATATCGGCGATGATTCGAACGTCCAAGACGGCGTCGTGATTCACGCCCTGGAGACGGAAAGCGACGGTAAACCCGTTGAAAAAAATCTCTACGACGTGAAAGGCAAAAAATATTCCGTGTACATCGGCGCCCGCGTCTCTCTGGCGCATCAGGTACAGATCCACGGCCCCGCCGTTGTCCTGGACGACACCTTCGTCGGCATGAAGGCCCTGGTCTTCAAAGCCTTTGTCGGGGGAAGCTGCGTTATCGAACCGGGGGCCATGGTTATCGGCGTCAACGTCCCGCCTTTCCGCTATGTGCCGGCGGGTTCCGTGATCAACACCCAGGAGCAGGCCGACAAGCTCCCTCAAATAACGGAGGACTACCCCATGAAGGCGATGAACAAGGGGGTCGTCCACGTCAATACGCATCTGGCAAAGGCCTACCTGGCGGCGCTGAAAAGCTGAATACGTCATCGCCCGGGTCAGGGACGCCATGCCGTCTCAAAGGCCGGAATACCGAAGGTTTTACGGGAGTGCAACGTAATGGATGTCCGAATCAGGAAGGCAGCCGGCGGCCATGACGCTGTCGCCATTGCGGATCTGCTTCGATCCTTAGGCTGGTTTGCCCACATCGGCAACGAATCAGCGGATGCGACACGCTACCGCGTCGCCCGGCATCTGGGTTTGTGCAATATGGACAACAGCCACACCGTCTATGTCGCCGAGGATGATGCCGGCGAGATCGTTGGCTACTGCGCCGTCCACTGGCTGCCCTATCTGATGCTGGCCGGTCCGGAAGGGTATGTCTCGGAGCTTTTTTTGCGGGAATCCTGCCGGGGGCTGGGCATCGGCGGCAGGCTTCTTGAAACCGTCAAGACGGAAGCCCAAAAACGCGGCTGCGCGCGCCTGATGCTCCTCAACATGCGCCATCGGGATTCGTACAAACGCGGTTTCTACAAAAAGCAGGGCTGGCAGGAAAGGCCGGAAGCTATTAATTTCGTCTATCCCGGAACCGTTTGAATGCTTAAACATCTTCTGCGGCAAACATATTTCGTTACAAATTCAATTATTTCAGTCGAGCAGACCGGTTTCTTCCGATCATGAATTTTTAACTGTTTACAAGGTCTTCAAATCTGAAGAATCGCCACAAAGGACAAGCGTCATTAAATGAGAACGAAATCAGAGAAGATGCGCACTTATCAGTTAAACATCATAGCAAAATTCTTTGCTTGTATCATGACCGCAAAATGGCGGAATATGTTCCGGTTCACAGCCGTCCTTACCGAGACCGTCGATCCTTTCATTCTGAATCAGGCCGTGGACAAGACCCTTCCCCGATTCCCCTTTTTTGCCGTATTCCTCAGACAAGGGTTTCTTTGGCCTTATCTCCAGGAGTCAGACGGCGGGATCATACCTGATGATGATAATGACCGGCCTTTTTCATACGCCGGAAAGCCGCCGCTTTTTCGCATCTGCTACCATGACAGACAGATCAGTGGGCATATTATGGGGACGCCCTTAAGTTATTAAGTTGTTATTCCATAAGCTTATAATGATTGCTTTTTACGACGTCTTCGCCTCGCGCGACCGCGTAGCTGATCGCCGGCACGCTGATTTTAAGTTGCCTGGCCAATTCCGTATGGGATATGCCCAACTCACGCGATGCCCAATAACAAAACAGGCTCCTTGCCTGCACTTTTATTCT
>JAFGHS010000043.1 GCA_016930075.1 Deltaproteobacteria bacterium | reverse complement strand
CAGAATAGCTGTCAAGGAAAAAATGCACAAATGTTAAATTATTTTAAGCTGTTACGCTAATTTTTGACTTTTTACGAGGTCGTCAAACTTGAGATATTTATGGTATGTTCCAAAATGTTCAGCCGGAGTGGATTTATCGAAAGAAAAATCCGCTATGATAGGGATCGAAATGATGGGAAAAAGCTGGCTTCAGGGGCGATGCGATGACAATACGGGGGAATGGGAATATGATGCAGAATAGTCGTCTATTGATGGACAGCATGTACGGTAAGGAGCTTACGGTCGGGAAGTATCTGGACCCGTTCAAGGGTTTTGAGGAAAAGGAGATGCATTTTGAAACGAGGCATGACGATATTACCGGCGTCACCTGCCGCATTCTTCCCGGACGCTTAAGGGCGCAGGTCAGAACCGATATGAACCCGTATCTGGAGAAATCACCGGAATCCGCCTGCCCCTTCTGCCCCGATCTTTTTGATAAGTTCACGCCGAAATTCACCCCCGACATCTGCCGGGACGGGAAGTTCAAAAGGGGAAGCGCTGCCCTGTTTCCCAACGCCTTTCCCCATAGCCGGTTCAACGGTGTCGCCATATTCTCAAGTAAACACTACTTAAGCCTTCCCGAGTTGTCGGTGGATGTCATGCGGGACGGTTTTCTTGTCTGCCTCGATTATTTCAGCCGGATGAAGGACGTCTTTTCCCTGCTCGATTTCTGCTCGATCAACTGGAACTATATGCCGCCGGCGGGAGGCGGCCTGATCCATCCCCACCTGCAGACGGTCGTTGCGGAGGCGCCGACGAATCTCGTGAAGAAAATGTGCGAAAAGGCGAAGAATTACCATGATATGGCAGGGCGAAATCTCTGGCGGGATATCATGGATTATGAAAAGGAAAAAGATGAAAGATACATCGGGAAAACCGGCGCCGTAGAATGGATGACGTGTTTCGCACCAAGGGGCATGCTGGGGGAAATCCGGTTTATCTTCGACGGGAAGACGTCCATCGGCAGTCTGAATCAAGACGACATCGGCGACCTGCTTTCCGGGTTATGCCGTATCTTCGGGTATTTGGATGCGAAAAATCTGTTCAGCTTCAACCTGGGCCTTTACGCAACTTTTGCCGAGAATGACCATCTGTATGTGCAGGGCAGGGTCGTTCCGCGTTTTGTCCTTCAGCCGCTGGGAACAAGCGACAGCAATTATTTCGAAAAAATCCACGATGAAATCATCTGTCCCGTCGTACCGGAAGAACAGTGCCGGGAATTGCGGGACCTGTTTTAATAGCGTGATCGATCAGGTAGCCATAAGGCATTATCGAACAGTGATTTCCACCCGACGGTTTTTCGGCTCTGCCATCTCGTCCGGCGTAGGGATGAGAAGATTCCTCTCGCCGTGGGAGGCAATCGTCCAATCGATCACTTGCAGACCGGCGCTCCTGATGATTTCCGCTGCCGCCTGTGCCCGCTCAATCCCAAGCTTCTCGTTGGCTTCGCTGTCTCCCAGGGTATCCGTGTGGCCGATTACCGACACATCGGGCGCCGGATGATGCCTTGCGGCCTCAATAATCGCCGGAATGAGGGCCTTTGATTCATCCGTCAGGACCGTGCCGCCGGCTTCGTAGTAGAGCATAAAGCTGACCGGCAGCGGCGGCTGAGCGGCAATCGCCTCGCCAAAGTCCCGTTGAATCCTGTTTTCATCCACAGTGTAAGGTTTGCCTGCCTTACCGTCGAGATCCACGCCGGTCCGGGGTTTGTTCAACAGAACGTCCCCTTCCGCATTCGTTACCGCCAACTGTCCAACCGTTCCATCTGCATTTTCCATCAGAACAACATAGGATTTCGGGGCGCAGCCCATCGCCGCAAGAAGGACGACACAAAAGATAAAATATGCTTTTAAATGACGGATCATAACCATTTCCCCCAATATTTATGGCTCAACCTTAACCAGGAAGCGAGTTCCGCGGCAGCCGATGAGGCCCCCCTGGGTCTTCACGGTTACGGCCTGAGGCTTGAGTTTGGCAATGACGCCCGACACAACCTGCATGGAGCCTTTGGCCATGCTCGTGCTGAACTTCAGATCGCCTTTCCCCGGCGCATAGAGGTATTCGTCAACCGTGATTTCCGTGTCCGGTCCGAAAGACATGACCGTATTATCCTTGAAGGTGACGCCCATGGTTGCCTGAGGTCCGGTCTTCAATATGTTTCCCATTTTTATCGGCGTGCCGACCTGGGCATCGATCAGCTTTCCGGCGTCAGTCACCGCTGCTTTACCCGTAACCGTCTTGACAAAACCGATGGTCTCCTGAGCCCATGCCGGCCATAGGGCCATCAGCATCAGGCTTCATACAATCATGAAGCGTTTCATTGTTTTACCTCCCATAAGTGTTTGCGTTTTTTCCGAGCACGCCATCCTGCGCGGCCCCGCATCGTCCGTAAACATGACGCCGTTTCCCGGCGTTTCTTCCTGACATTTTATCGATTCAAAAACACGCATCTATTTATCATCAAGGACGATGACAACGCCCTTTTGGCCGGCCCGCAGCCGCTCAAGATGAAGCAGAACCAGCGGGTCCTGCGGCCGTTCCAGAGCCAGTTGTTCGAAAGCCTCCCGGGCGTTCGGATGGCATTGCCGCAGCAACTCGAATGCCTTTTCGTAGGCGGCGTCTCGTTCCGGTTTATTGTTGTTCATTCCTGACGCCGTGATCGGTTCGTATACCATCAGGGATCTGGATTTTCCCTTCAGGATAAGGGAACCAACGGGCCGGACGACCGCTGCGGGGCAGCCGGTAAGGATTGCTTCGGACAGGCAGATCAGCGTGCCGAGATACTTGTTTGCCGCTTCGAGCCGGGACGCCGTGTTGACAACATCGCCCAGGGCACGGTAGTCGAACATCGTCGAGCCGCCGAAATTTCCGACGATGACCTCTCCGGAATGGATGCCGATGCGGGTTTGCCCGAAGGCAATGCCTTTTGCGTTAAGATCATCCGCATATCGCCTCGTGAATGCATGCATGTCGAGGGCGCAGGAAAACGCCCGCATGAAATGATCCGGCTGTATCACCGGCGCCGAAAACATGATCGCAACGGCATCTCCGACAATCCGGTCAAGGGTTCCTCCATGGCGAAAGGCGATCGTGATCATCTCATCGAGATAGGCATTGAGGATCGAGACGGCCCCTGACGGATCAATTTTTTCCATAAGGGTCGTATAATCAGCCAGATCCGTAAATATGAAACTGCACTCCCGGCGCTCCCCCCCCAGCTCCAGTTGTTCGGGGTGCTTGACAAGATACTCGACGCGGTTGGGCGATACATATCGCGAAAAAGCCCCCCTTATCCAACGCTGCTCACGTTCGCTTTTCATGTGGTGCACGATGCTTCCCAGAATAAACGTTATGAGAAGGGCTAGGGCGGGAGTTACGGGATCCAGCAGCAGGCCGTAACGGGTAAATGCGATCCAGGCGCCCCATCCGGCGGCAATCAGCACCAAAGCGGTCATTACGGAAGAGACAACGGCCGGCGCGGCGAGGGCGATAATTCCAAGGGCCAGGCCGCCGGCCAGAATCACCAGGGCTTCGACGGTTGCGGCCCAGGCCGGGCGATTCAGATAATCCTTTGTGAAAATCTGTTCAAGCGCCCCGGCATGGATCTCCACGCCGGGAATGATGGTCCCCATGGGGCTGAAACGGAGGTCCATGATGCCCTGCGACGAGGTGCCGACAAGGACGATATGCCCCTCTAACCTTTCCCGAGGCGCCTTGTCGGCGAGCACTTGCCACGCCGGAAGGTAACGATCGGGAGCTGGGCGTGTGTAATGCAGCCAGATTTCGCCCTGAGGCGTTGTCGGAACGGAGATCCCGCCGATCCGGATCTCTTCTATCCCCGTTCCTTTTTGCGCCGCCGTCTTCACGATGTAATTGCTTTGCCCCTGGGCTACCCTCAGCGATTCGGCGGTGATGGAGAAAATGACCTGGTCATGCAGTCGGACTGCCAACGGTATGCGACGAACGATGCCATCAGAGTCCGGGATGAACGTCAGTGCGCCGTTGCCTGCCGCAGCGCGCTCCAGCGGCGGAATCGACGTTACGGCGCTTGAAAACGGGTGAAGGAAAGCAAGGGGCGGCTCGCCTGCAAAAACGACACGAAACGGCCGCGCCGGACGTGTTTGTTCCGAACCTTCCTGCCGGAGGGCAAAGCCGAGGACCACGCGTCCCTTGCTCAGGGTATGAGCCAGGACGTCATCGTGATCGGGAATGTTTTTCAGACGCCGGCGGAGATCGTCAGGCAGGTTCCATGTGGCAGCCATTGACTTCGGCGATGTCCTGTCCGACTCGGCAAATATGATGTCCAAACAGACAACGGCTGCCCCGGCCTTCTGCAGTTTTTCGATCAGTTCGGCAACCTGTATGCGGGGCCAGGGCCACTGGCCCATCCGCTCCAGGCTTTCTTCATCGATGTCGACGATGCGAACGGGAACAGGACGGTATGGTCTCGGATGCCAGCGCTGATACTGGTCGAAAACGGCGTTTCGCAGCACTTGAAGCGGCAACGGTTCGAAGAGAAACAGTGCCATGCCGAGTACCACGGCCAAAAAAGGCGCCAGCATGCCTGGCGTTAACCCGGAGAAGGGCTTCATCGTCCCACCATCCTTTTCTCGGATGAAAGAATACCAAAGTTACTTCGTAATGTCAATTCGGCGGGGCATCGGATAGGGTAAATGTCATCTTGCATTTTTTGCTGTTTCACTTCATTTTACCTCCGCATTTCAGGTTGACGGGATTTAAGAATTATGCAATTCTTGCCCCCTAATGAGCAGGATAAGTACGACCATCAAATGAACTGGAAAATATCAGGAATTTTTAAATTCAAAACTGTTTGCGGCAACAGCAAGGTCACTAAGACATAACCATCAGAACGATATTTGATTATGGGGGGTATAGATGCCATGGAAGCAATCATCCCTTCGGACATCAGGCGTTTATTCCATGAGCATGGTTCCGAGGTCATCCTGGAAACGGGCGAGATACTGTTTCATCAGGGAGACGCCAGTGATGCGGTGTATTACGTCCTAAGCGGTTCTCTCGACGTTTTCGCAAAAAACGGCCTTGACGATCCTGCGCTGCTCAATTGTGTTGAGGCCGGACATCTGTTGGGCGAGATGGGGGCCATCACGCAAAGTCCACGTTCGGCCACCCTGATCGCCACCTCGCGGACCGTACTGTCGCGCATTCCGACTCCGTACTTCAGAGCCCTGTTAGCCGATGCTTTGTCCCTGGTGGAGACCATGGTTTCCAGCACACGGGGAAATTTGATTTCTGCTGACACAGCGAGGATCCATCTGGGGAACCGCTATGAGAAAATACAAAAACGCGTCAGCATGCTTGGGGAAGAAAAAGAACAGTTGAAGGAACTGTTGCTTTTGCGCGAAGAGCTTGAGTCCATGGTGATGCATGATTTGCGCAATCCGCTGAATACGGTTGTTATGGCCCTGGGTCTGATGGAGCCCTTGAAAAATCAGCTCAAAGATCCTGACCAGTTCATTCTTCTTGTCCAGATGGCAAAAGCGGCAACCAAAAGCATGACGCAGTTGATTTCCATGCTGCTTGATATTGCCCGTTTGGAAGCCGGTAAACTGGTCTTGAAGATCAGTGAATTTGACCTGTCGGCTATGTTTAAGGAGTTAGTAGCGACGCAGCAAATGCAGCTGTTGTACAAGTCCACGGATATTACCATCCAGGTTCCGCCGGGTCTCATCGTGAAAGCCGACCGCGACTTGCTGTGGCGAGTTGTGGTGAATCTGCTGGATAACGCGATGAAGTTTGCGCCGGAACAAAGCAAGATCGAACTCATGGCGTGTTCAATGGACAACCAGGCTGTGCATATCAGCGTCACCGATGCGGGACCGGGGATCCCAACGGACGACCGCAAGCGTATTTTCGAGAAGTTTACACAGGTGAATGATACGGAGCACATGGCGCGCAAGGGGACAGGCCTGGGGTTGACATTCTGCCAAATGGCGGTCGAAGCGCACGGAGGCTCAATCTGGGTGGATGGCGGGCCGTTGGATGCAGGATGCTGTATGCATGTTCGGATTCCCAATCAATAACGCATGTGATACAGCTTGACGTAAACGCCGGGATTTGTATCTAAATACCGTTTAAGATCGGCGTGGTCAATGCAGTAGAGGCGCGTCTCTTCCCTCGCGACGAAGGAGTATTTTTTGGGGTTTTTCCCCATAAATAAGGACTTCACGCCAAACAACCCGCCTTTTGACAATGTGTCGATCAAAACAGAGCCGTCATATACATCGACACAACCTTCCCTGACCATATAGGTGAATTCACCTGCTGACTGGTGATCGGCAATAACTTCGGCCGGATGGAAGGAATGAGAAACGGGCCTGATCAGTCCGTGAAGCCGGGTTTGCTGCGTTGCCGTAAGGCTGCCTGTCACCGGGTTTTCCATCAGCGTGTCCCGCAATTCCACATTCTGAAAATCGGCAATCTGACGCAGCAGATATTCGCTTTCCGTTCCGCGGATCAGACTCAGCATCTCGTCTTTCCGAACAGACAGCAGCGTTGCATCCGTCCTGGCCGTTGCCGTTGCCGTGCGATTTTCGTCACGCAGGAGGCCCTTTTCCCCAAAATATCCGCCGACGTCATAGGTCGTGATGATCTTGCCGTCAAGAAGAATATCCACACTGCCGTTCATAATCACGTAGAATTTTTCTGCCCTGTCGCCTTTGCTGAAGATGACATCGGATGCTTTATAGTGCTCAGTCCCGGCGACCAGCAATAATTCCCTTGCCTTGTCAAAGGCCAGTTTCTCAAACAATTCGATATGGGAAAAGGCGTCGAGCATTTCGACAGCCTCATCATGGAGCAGGGGATTGACGTCCAGTTCGATGGTGTTTGCGAGGCCTGTGGGGGCAATCCGCAGACCGCTTTCCCCGGGAATAATATTCGGATTCACATGAATGAGGTACATTCGCTTGCGGACATCTGCAGGCAGGCTGCAAAGATAGCTCAGCGGCGTGTGAATGGGCGAGAGACCCGCTTCATGGAAAACCACATCCTGGTCCCACGGGAAATTCATCAGAAAATCCCGGCGGTTTTTCGTCAGGACGCCGTCCGCATACAATTGATTGATGTACTGAGGATCGTTCATGGTATCCGAACTGTATACCATGTTCTTGCCGTGCAGGGAGGCCTGAATGGAAATGGTCGGAATCGAATGGAGGGTATAGTTGAAATTGAACCTTCCCCCGCCGATGATCATGGGTTTGCCGATGCAGACGGGATAAAAACGAACCAGTTTCTCGAGGCGGCACTTTTCAATACCCGTCAATGCTTCGGCCTTTGTCATGAAGCTTTGATAAATGGTATTCGTTGTGAACAGGCTGATCCTTTCCTCCTGGAGGATTTTCTGCAGCGTCCCCGCGTCGTGATCGGCATGACAGTGTGTCAGGATGACGCTGTCGATCCGCTTCGGACTGACGCCGAGAACAAAAAGCTTTTTGCTTGAATTCACAGGCGGATCAACCATAATGCCTCGTCTGTTCACCCAGATAACGAGGCCCGACGTGTCGGCGTCAGGATCGAAGCCGTGGCCGGCTCCAAGGGTCGTGACGCCAAACAACGGCGGGCGGAAAATGAATTTGAATCCGGCGTGCAGGGATTTAGGGATCAAAGGCATATCCCTGCCGATGAATGCGATCTCCTTTTCCTTTTCAAAAATCCTTAAACCATGACGGCTGTCAACCCGGACATCGATTCCGTTAAATGCGGCTCGTCCATGATCATCGAGAACACAGAATTCTATCAAGTCCTCCAGGCTGCGTTTTGATCCTATGGAGCTTCTGAAGTGATCCATTTCCGCTTTCAGATCCGGGAAGCCCGGCGTGTTTTCTCCTTGAGCAAATTCGGATATATGATCGATAATTTCCGGTCCAAACAGGGCTTCCGTGATGACCGTTGCAATTCTTTCGAGCTGTTTGGCATTGCAGACGATCCTTGTTTTTCTCTTTTTTTCAAAGAAATTGAAATAGACGGGGAATTCCATCTCTGCCAGCGCAATTCCCGAATGGATGTCAAACAGATATTTCGGCACGATGAAGGTATCAGGTACGCCGTCCGGAAGTTTCATCGTATCTTTTATCGTTTCCGGAGGAATTCCAAACTGGATGTTTCCGGTGGATGTGGATATTAAAACACCCCCGCGAGGCAAGAAAAAAAGAGGTTTCGTTTTTTCCGTCATGATCCTGTTTCCCCCGTCATGGATGGGGATTGTTGCCTGCCGTTCCTCATTCAGGAATCTCAACCCGAATATAGAGATCTCCCGATGATTCGCCGTCTTCTGACGTCATGCCCATGTTTTTCAGCTTCAGCTTTGTACCGCTTCTGATGCCGGGGGGCACTTTTACGGCGACCTTTTCCGAACGGTCGCCTCTGGGATATTGGATGACGACGTCTTTGCCACGGACGGCTTCCCGATAAGACAAGGCGATACGATAATGAATATCTTGGGGTGTGCCGGTTTTCGGTTCAGCCGGATTCGGGACCGGGGCCGGCAGCCATTTGGAGAGGAAACGACCGATTTTCCGTCCCATGTTTTCCGCAATTCCGCCTAAAGAAGCGGGGTTTTGAGGCGATGTCCTGACAGATGGGCGGCGAGGCATGTTTACTTTGCGGCTTCCAAAGCCATTCCTGCCGAAGCTGTAATACCTGACGTTGCCGGCGCCGCGGGTGAAAACACTGCCGAATACAAAACCGCCGCCGCGGGTGAAAAGGTCGTTCAGAAATTTCTCGTCAAAGCGAAATCCCTGTTGCTCGAACTCCCGCCTCAACTCATTGAAGAAGGCCTGCTGTTCGGGATTGTTGAAGAAGTTCCTGAGCATGTCTTCCCGGCCGTAGCCGGATTCACCGTTCCTGCCGGGATCGTCGAAACTTGCGCCAAGGTCGTATTGCTCCCTCTTTTTAGGATCGATGAGAATGCTGTAGGCTTCGGAAATATCCTTGAAGCGGTTTTCCGCATCCTTATTGCCGGGATTGCGGTCGGGATGATATTTCAGCGCCAATTGACGGTAGGCCTTCTTCATGTCCTTTTCATCGGCGTTTCGCGGGATCTCAAGAATTTCGTAGTAATCCTTCATGCTTTCCTTTTTAATCTTCGTTTGATGATACCTGCGACAGCCGCCATTTCCGGGCATCTCAAAACAGATGCGCTTACGGTGAACACTATCATTCCCACAATGATGGATACAACAAGAAAAATCAGCCGTCCTTCAAAAGCCCCTTCATTGTTCCAGGGCATCATGACATGAACAATACCGATGGATGCAAGCATCGCGAAGGATGCAGCGGTGACTTTAAAGACGGAGGAATAGAATTCGCGATTGAAAAAAGTGCCGATTCTCCTCACTAAAATGATTGTTAGCATGATGACATTAACGGCCGACGCGATGGATGTCGCTAAGGCCAGGCCGCCGTGCTTCAGGGGACCCATCAGAAGGAGGCTGAAAGCGACGTTGACGAACAAGGCGACAATGGCGGCTTTCATGGGGACTTTTGTGTCCTGGAGGGAATAGAATGCCGAGACGATGACCCGGATGGTGGAAAAGGCCCAGAGGCCGCAGGAATAGTAAAAAAGGGCCTGGGCGGTCAAAAGGGTCGATTGGACGTTGAATTCTCCCCTCTGAAAAAGAACGGACAGGATGGGGATGCGGAGGGCGATGAGCGCTGCCATGGCCGGTATGGTGATAAACAGAATGAGGCGTAAAGAAAAGGCGATGGTTTTTTTTAGTTCGGCCATTTCGCCTTTTGCGGCCTGTTCCGAGAGGCTCGGGAGGGATGCCGTACCCACGGCAATGGCAAAGACGCCGAGAGGCAGCTCGACAATCCGGTCGGCGTAATAGAGGTAGGAGACGCTGCCGCTGGGGAGCAGGGACGCCAGAATCGTACCGATAAAAACATTGATCTGGTAAATTGCTGCACCAAAAACGGCAGGCAACATAAGGATGCCGATCCGTCTGAGTCCGTCATGTTTTAAATTAAAGCGGAACCATAACCTGACCCCCATTTTGACAAGAAACGGCCACTGCATGGCCAATTGCAGGACCCCGCCGATCATGACGCCGACGGCGAGAGCGATAACGGGTTCATCGAAAAATCCGCGCAGGGTCAAGGCCGACAGGATCATGCATATGTTGAGCACGACGGGGGACAGGGCGGGCGCCGCAAAGTGGCGAAGGGAATTAAGAATGCCCATGCATAGCGCCACAAGGGAGATGAAAAAGATGTACGGGAACATGAAGCGGGTGAGAAACACGGTCAAGGCATATTGCCCCGGTTCCTTGAGAAAGCCCGGCGCCATGACGGCGACGATAACGGGAGAAAAAAGGACGCCGATGAGGGATACGAAAACCAGGATAATGGAGAGAACGGTAAAGGCGACATTGGCCAGTTCATAAGCTTCCTGGCGCGATTTGTTTTTCAGATAATCCGTAAAAACGGGGACGAAAGAGACGGTCAGCGATCCCTCGGCAAGGAGCCGTCTTAAGAGATTGGGAATGCGGAAGGCGACGAAGAAGGCATCGGTTACCATGGCCGCGCCGAATAATCCGGCGACGACCATATCCCGGATAAAGCCGAATATCCGGGACAGCATCGTTGCTGCGCCGACAACTCCCGCCGCTTTGGCGACTTTTTTGTTTTCCGTGTCTGTCGTAAGGTTATTGTCCATGATGAGCGTTTTTTAAGTGTCCGCGTGTGATACTTTGCTAATTTCAGCCGGCCGGAATGATTGCCTCAATATCTTTACCCGTTATGCCCGCAACGCAGATCGTTTTTTTCTTCGATTTATGGCCGCCCGTAATATGCACGCGGGACTTGCTGACGCCGAGCCGATCGGCAAGAAAACGGATGCATTCTTCATTGGCCTGTCCCTCTACGGGCGGCGCCGTAATCTTCAGCTTCAGCGCGTCGTCCCGGATGCCGGCTACTTCGCACCTTGAAGAGCGGGGAAGGACCCGGACATGAAAAACGACGCCGTCCTTGGTTTCCTTAAAGGGGATCATAAACGGCCTCATTTGAGCTGCAAACCAAACTGGATCAGGCTTGAGACTAAGAAGCTCTGGAGAAAGACGATGACCAGAATGATGATGATGGGCGAGATGTCGATGCCAAGATTTCCCAAGGGCAGTAATTTGCGTACCTGGTACATGACGGGTTCCGTTGCCCGGTAAAGAAATTGCACGATAGGGTTGTAGGGGGCGGGGTTTACCCAGGAGATGACGGCCCGGAAGATGATCATCCACATATAAATGGTCAGGCCGATGTCGATGATTTTTGCGAGGGCGACAATAAAGTTTCCAAACACAAACATAGTTTACCTCAGCGAACAGTTTATGGGTTAGAACAAGCTGTTGACAAACGACTTGAGCGTGCCGTTGAATGCGTCGACATCTTCTATCATGACCAGATGCCCCGTATGGGGAATGACTTGTATCTGCGATCCGGCAATGCGTTCCTTCAAAAATTCCGTCAAAGATGGAGGGGTCATCTTGTCCTCGGCGCCGCAGATGATCAGCGTCGGGACGGCTATCTGCGATACGGTTTCGGAGATGTCGAATTGATCACAGGCCAAAAAGTCTCCATAAGTAACGTCCGGATTGCTCTTTGATTGTCTTGCCGCAAAATAGGGCGCCAATCGTTCACGGTTCGTTTTCGCAACAGACCATTTCCAGGTCATTGCCGCCAGGGCGTCGGGATCATTCTTGAGGAGATCGAAAATCATGGGGTTCACCGGCATACGGACACCGCTTCCCAGGGGGACGATCCCGGAGAGACTCTCTCCGTATTTGAGGGCAAAAGCAAGGCAAATGGCGCCTCCCAGAGAATGACCGATGAGGACGGGTTTCCTGATTGCAAGAGATTCGATGACGGATTTGACCCATTCCACATAGGCGTCGACGCTCTGTTCCCCTTTGCCTTCCGATGCGCCGTGCCCCGGCAGATCGAGACCGACGACGTTGAAATCCTTGCCCAATGCGGTCAACTGGTTAATCCAGGCCGTATGGTCCTGACCGGAGCCGGCAATGAAAATCAGACTTTTTTTCCCGTCATCAATCATGCCGTTACCGATAAAGCATGCGATCTTCAAACCTTTGACTTTTCTGTAAGTTATCATGACAATGTCCCGCCGGATGGATTGTTATTTGGAAACACTCCCTTGAATCGAAGAGATCGGCTTTTTGTTTTTGTACCAATATAGATTAACCCGTAAAAAGTCAAGAAACAAGGTCCTGGAGAATCGGCGCAGGACATGATGGATGAATGTATTTAAGTAAATGATTGTAACCGTTTATAGAATATGTTAGTGAAAACCGGTAAAAATACATGATCCGGGAGGGAAGGGCGATGCTTAAGGGAAAAAGAATCGGTGTTATCGGAGGCGGCAAGATGGGAGGCGTTCTTATTGGCGGCATTATAAAAAACAAGCTGGCGGCGAAAGATGCTGTTACCGTATCCGATAAGGACTTGGCCCGTTTGCAGGAACTAGAGAAGCAGTGGGGGGTCAGCATAACCGAGGATAACAAAAAGGTGGCAAGGGAGTCCGACATCATCATCCTTTCCGTGAAGCCTCAGACCATGCCGAATGTATTGGACGACATTAAAGAAGCCTTGACTAAAAACAAAACCGTCATATCCATTGCCGCCGGTATTTCTATTAAATTCATGGAAGCTCGCCTCAAAAAGGGCATACACCTTATCAGGGCTATGCCAAACACGCCGGCCCTTTGCGGAGAGGGAGCGACGGCCCTCGCCCTTGGCGCTGATGCGACTCAAAAGGACCTCGCCCTGGCGCGCACCATATTTGATGCCGTAGGTTTGACCGTTATTGTTAAAGAAGAACTGTTGAATGCCGTCACGGGGCTCAGCGGGAGCGGTCCTGCCTATGGATTTATCATTGTCGAGGCCCTGTCCGATGCCGGTGTTCTCATGGGCCTTCCGAGAGACCTTGCCTTGAAGCTTGCGGCCCAAACCCTGCTGGGCGCGGCCAAACTTTGTCTGGCGGGCGACAAGCACCCGGGAGAGCTCAAAGATATGGTGACGTCGCCTGCGGGCACAACCATCGCCGGCGTGCAGGCCCTGGAAGACGGCGCTCTGAGAGCAACCCTCATCGCCGCCGTTCAAGCGGCGGTTTTAAGGGCGGGTGAACTTGAAAGTGGAAAATAGCGTTGATCTGTATATGAAAGACCTTACCCGGTTTTAAGGCAATTCAAGGCCCCTCTTTTTTTCTAAAGGGGCCTTTTGATTAGTTATCTTCGTAAGCTTTGAGATACCCTTCAAAAAGGACCGTTTCGTCGATGCTTTCGGACAGCAGTTCGATTTCCCGCTCATCGGGTTTTTCGTCGGTTCTCTTTTTATGTTTGCGCGGCCGGCGGCGCTGCTTCTTCTTCGATGGTTCGCCGGGTTTTTCCGGCGGCTTCGGGTGAATGACCGCCTCCTCTGCCTCTTCTTCGGGGGCGATTGTCTCATCGAAGAAGCCGGAGTCCTGACGATCGGGAGACGTCCCGGCCTTTTCGATATCCATCTCTTCCGGCTCCGGCAACGCTTCCGGAACAAAGGCCTTATCCGTCGTTTGTATTTTCACATCGTTCCACGATATGTCCGATGTGCCGGAAATATGAATTGAAACATCATAAGTGGCTTCGAGTTTCTGGATTTCGCTGCGCTTCATGTTGAGCAGATAGTCGGAAATCTCATAGGGAAGCGTGATTTTTAATACGGAGAAAGTCCCTTTAACCGCCTTTGCTTCCAGCATACGAAAGGCGGTGAGGGCCGTATATTCAAGAGAAGACCGGACCCCGCTTCCCTTGCAGAAAGGACAGGGCGTGTAACTGATTTCCTGGATCGTGGACTGTTTTTTCTGCCTTGATAATTCGAGAATGCCGAACTTGGATATGCGGGCCAACTGTATTCTTGCCCGGTCCACGGTCATTGCCTTTTTGAAAACTTTTTCCACCTCTGTTTCGTGCTTGTGATCCCTCATATCGATAAAGTCAATGACGATGAGACCGCCCAGATCCCGCAAACGGAGTTGTCTGGCGATTTCCTCTGCCGCTTCCAGATTGGTCTTGAAAGCTGTTTCTTCGACATTTTTCTTATTGGAGCCCCTGCCCGAATTGACATCGATTGTGATCATCGCTTCCGTGGGTTCGATAATAATATAACCGCCGGACTTAAGATTGACCTGCTCCTCATAAATTACGCGAATCTGATCTTCGAGGCGATACTTGTCAAAAATGGCGTTTTTTTCTTTGTAAAGCTTGATCATCTTGACGTTTCTCGGGGCAACGGTTTTACAGTAGGCCTTGATTTTACGCCATGTTTCGACTTCATCCACCCAAATGTCTTCAATGTCTGAGGTGAAATAGTCCCTCATGGACCGCACGCCGAAGTCGCTTTCCTGATAAATCAGCGCGGGCGCAGGAACGCTCTTATTTTTTTTGACGATCTCCTTCCATAATCTCAAAAGATGCTGATAGTCGCGGGACAGTTCCTGCTTGGTTCTGTTCATGCCAGCCGTGCGGATGATAAAGCCGATGTCTTGCTCGACCGTCACCTGTTCCATAAGCGACTTGAGTCTCTTGCGGTCGTCTTCGTCTTCAATTTTGCGGGACACGCCGCTGCTTTGCTTGTTCGGCAGAAGAACGAGATACCGTCCCGGCATGGATATGTAGGTGGTCAGGAGGGCGCCCTTTCTTTCGCTAACCTCCCTTAATACCTGCACCAGGACTTCCTGCCCGACCTTCAGGGCGTGCTTTGCATTGTTTTTCCCGCCGTCTTTATGGTTGTTTTTCCGTTCGGTAAAATATTCAGGCGCCACATCGCGCAAGGGGAGAAAGCCGTCTTTCTTCCCGCCATAGTTTACAAAAGCCGCTTGAAGGCCGCGTTCGACCTTCATGACGATGCCTTTATAGATGTTTCCATTGATGGGCTCTCTTACGGTCATCTGGATATTGTATTCCACGAGTTTGCCGTCTTCCAGGATCGCCATCCGTTTCTGTTCCGAATGGACGGCATTGATAAGCATTTCCTTTTTCATATGAATCCTTGATGGTTTTTTTAAATTGCAAAGCCGGTAACTGTCATTGTCGGTTCATCACCGACAATAAACCGGGACTTTGCTCGTCATATTATTGAAAAAGCGATACGTCGCCTTTTCCGGTTCTGATGATTTCAATCTGATCATCAATGAGACTGATAACGCTGGATTGTTCCTGCATCATGACGCCTCCGTCGATGATCATATCAACAAAACGTCCGAATTTTTCTTCAATAATGTAGGGATTGCTGAGCATTTCGCCCTTATCGTCTTTAACGCTGGTGCTGATAATCGGTCCTCCCAATTCCCTTACCAGGGCAAGGCATATGGGATTATCGGGCACCCTGATTCCTGTCGATTGCTGCTTGGACATGATGATTTTCGGGACGAGACGCGACGCTTCGAGGATGAACGTATAAGGTCCCGGCAGAAGACGTTTCATGGTTTTATAGGCATAATCGGAAACCCGCGCGTAATGGCTGATATCCTTAAGGTCGGCGCAGATGAAGCTGAGGGGTTTTTTCTTGTTTCTTTTTTTTATTTCGTAAATCTTCTCAATGCCTTTTTTATTAAAAAGATCGCAACCCAATCCATACATCGTATCGGTGGGATAAATAATAATTCCCCCTTTTTTCAGGATATCAACGGCTTTATTAATCAACCGCATCTGAGGGTTCTGGCTGTTAATAGAAATCAACATAAAGCTTATTTCTTTGATTCAATTGCATCTCCCGATTGAAACCATCGCGTTACTTACCAAAAAAAACTATCTTTATCAATAAGTTTGTCAATATTTCATGATAACGATGGTTGGTGGCTTATTTCTTATTTTTGTTCAAGTTTTCCTTGCTTAATTTGTATTGAAAACTGTCGACCAGAGCATGCCAGCTTGCTTCAATCACATTTGTGGACACGCCGATGGTGCTCCATATCTCATCGTCATCCCTTGAATCCAATAAAACACGGACTTTTGCCGCCGTTCCGTCGCTGCCCTCAACGACGCGGACTTTAAAGTCGACGAGGTGCATACTGTGCAACTGCGGATAAAATTTTGTCAAAGCCTTTCTGAGGGCAAAATCCAGGGCGTTGACGGGTCCATTTCCCTCATCGGCGGTTATTTCCTCATCTTTGCCAACCAATATCTTGATCATGGCCTTGGAGACAGGTGCATCATCGCCGGTTTTTGTATTGATGACATGGTAACTTTCCAGGGTAAATGGTTCCTTAAATTCCCCGGTGATTTTTTTAATCAGCAAAGAAAGAGATCCGTCGGCGGCGTCAAACTGGTAGCCTTCATTTTCCATTTTTTTGATCTCTTTGACGATTTTTTTACTGTTGGCATCGTTGCCGCCTAAGTCAATGCCGAGTTCTTTGGCTTTATATTCGATATTGCTCTTTCCTGCCAGATCGGATACGAGAACACGGCGTTCATTACCCATCAAATCGGGATTTACGTGTTCATAAGCAACGGCTTTTTTAGAAATGGCGTTGACATGAAGCCCCCCCTTGTGGGCAAAGGCGCTCCGTCCGACAAAAGGCCGGGAATTAAGAGGCGGCACATTGGCTATATCGCTTAAAAAATAGGAAAGATTGGTCATTTGACGGATCGATGCGTCAGGCAGACAGCGTTGGTTCATTTTTAAATGAAGATTCCCGATGATGGTGATCAAATCGGCGTTGCCGCATCTTTCTCCATAGCCGTTGATGGTGCCTTGAACCATTTTGACGCCGGCTTTGACGGCGGCAATGGAGTTGGCCACGGCAAGGCCGGAGTCGTTATGCGTGTGAATGCAAAGTTTTTGGGAAGGGATAAAGGCTTTGATTTTTTCAATAACGGCCTCAACTTCATGAGGCAAAGAGCCCCCGTTTGTGTCGCAAAGACAGATCATATCGGCGCCTGCAGCAAAGGCAGTGCGAATGACGTCGCATGCATAGGCCGGGTTATGCACAAATCCGTCAAAGAGGTGTTCCGCATCAAAAATCACCTCTTTATCATGATTTTTGAGGTACGATACGGTATCACGAATCATGGCAAGATTTTCATTGAGCGAAACGCCGAGAATGTCGGTTACGTGAAGATCCCATGATTTCCCCACAACGGCGCAGGCCGGCGTCTCGGCCTGAAGCAGGGCCGCGATGTTGGGACAATCTTCCGGCTTCGTATGCGCTTTTCTTGTGCTTCCGAAAGCCGCCAGGCGGGCATGGCGGAATTTTACTTTTTTTGCCAGTTCAAAAAACCGCATGTCTTTCGGATTCGAACCGGGCCAGCCGCCCTCGATGTAATGAAAGGAAAGGTCATCCAGTTTTTTGGCTATTCTGATCTTTTCCTCGGCGGAAAAATTGATTTGTTCGCCCTGTGTTCCATCCCTCAAGGTTGTATCGTAAATTAAGATATCCGGCTTTTTCATTGTTTTCTCCTCGTGTCATTCAAAAAAAAATCCGTTACAGGAACGTCCTGATAACGGATTTTCTGATATTGCTGCTGTTTTTGTAAATACTATACCATTATCAGGCCTTTTATGTGGGGCGGCCGAATTATGATGCCGTTTATAATAATGATGATAGTATTGATTTTCATAGACCCTTTGCTTATTGTCCTTTTATTTTACACCTTCTTAAATCATAGTGCTTCCTAATCCTTTTCTTGTAATATGTCAAATAAAAACTGGCGGAATTTATAAGACGAAAAAAATCCATATTATCTCGGCATACAGGAAAGTACGTCACGGATGATGTTTTTTAATGCATCTTCCTGAATACGTTGTTTGTGTGTTGCTTGGATGTAGCCGCCGATGGCGTCTTCTGCTTGGAGATTGGTGACGATTCCCGCGCGGCGGACGCCGTTTTCGTGTGCTTCGACATCAAAATAAAAATCGACGCCGGCACGGGCGATCCGGAAAAGATGGACAGGGCAAGGGGACTGAAAAAGGTCCTTCATCGCATCGGTATCGATAAAATCCTTAAATCGGATGCGGTCAATCTGGTAATTGTTCCGATAAAGATAGACCTCGCAGGCAAGGTTGCAATCCGCCATGCCGGCTTCAGGCGACGGGCATACAGGTTGATTCGTTTTAAAGAAACCGTTGACGCCCTCTATAAACATTTCCAGACCGGCATTTGTCGGCCACCATGCCTTGATCCGATCGGAAAAAGACTGGGCAAAGAGAAACGGATCGGATTGATCAAAGTTATTTGCCGCCGAGTAGATTGTAAATTCGGTGCAGAAAAGATCGTAATTGAAGTATTTTTTTTGCTCCAGTCCGTTTACTTTCAGTTTCTCGTATGCCGTCATGCTATAAAATCCCGATTGAGATTATTTTAATGTTTCAACCCTGGCGACAACCATCGTCGTGTTACGCCTTAACAAGTCTATCCATGATTTCATTCAAGACGCTTTCTATTTCACGCCTTATTTCTTTCAGGCGCTCTTCCGTCAATGCCTCAAAGCGAAGGACCAGCACCGGCTGTGTGTTGGATGACCTTATCAATCCCCAACCGTCTGCATAAGGAATCCGGACGCCGTCGATGTCGATGATCCGGCGGGTTTTTTTGAAATAACCCTTCAACTCATCAACGATTTTGAATTTGATATGGTCGGGGCAATCCACCCTGATTTCCGGTGTTGTGAAGGTTTTAGGAATGTCTGCTATCAACTCGCTGATTTTTTTACCGGTGAAGGAGAGGATTTCCAACAGGCGCAGGGAGGCATAAATAGCGTCGTCATAACCGAAATAACGGTCGGCAAAAAAGATATGACCGCTCATCTCGCCTGCCAGCAGGGCATGCTCATCTTTCATTTTGCCTTTGATCAGGGAATGGCCGGCCTTCCACATGATGGGACGGCCGCCGTGTGTTTGAATGTCGTCATAAAGGATTTGCGAACACTTCACTTCCCCGATAATGGCCGCACCGGGATTTTCTTTCAGGACATATCTGGCAAAAAGCAGCAGCAATTGATCGCCCCACAAGATCTCGCCCTTGTCGGTAATCACGCCGAGGCGATCTGCGTCTCCGTCGTAGGCGATGCCGCAGTCGGCTTCCTCCTTTTTGACCAGCCCTATCAGATCCTGAAGGTGTTCAGGTATGGTCGGGTCGGGGAAGTGGTGTGGAAAATGGCCGTCCGGTTCGCAATAGATGCCGGTTGCACGACATCCGAATCTTTTCAAAAGAGGCATCATGAACAGGCCTGCAACGCCGTTGCCGCTGTCGATGATAACGTTTAAATTTTTCGCAATGTTGACATTGCCGAACAGCTCATTCTCGTAGGACTGTGAAATGCTCTTTTCAATAAAGGCGCCCGCGCCTTGACGGTATCGGGAATTTTCCATGATCCTTCTTAATTCCTGAATATCATCTCCGTAGATGGTGTCAGGGCCGATGCATATCTTGAAGCCGTTGAATTCGGGGGGATTATGACTGCCGGTAATCATGACGCCGCCGCCTGTCCCCAGATGTCTGATAGAATAATAAAGCATCGGCGTCGCACAAAGACCGATGTCGACGACATCAATGCCGGATGCCGTCAGCCCCCTGCTCAAAGCGTCTTTATAAGATTCGGAACTCAAGCGGCAATCCCTGCCGACGGTCATATTCTTGACGTCGTGCTCCGCTGCATAGGTCCCAATGGCCCTGCCCAGGTCAAAAACAAAATCGTTTGTCAGATCTTGATTGACGACGCCTCTGACGTCATATTCCCTGAATACCTCAATATTCATTCGCAGTTCCCCCGCATGTGTTTATTTATGGTTCAAGTATCTCATGTAATCAGGATGCAGAGAACGGCTGATCGTTCGTCTGCCGGCCGTATCAGGTTGTCTGTGGCCGAGCGTCATGTGGAGAAAATCCATGACAATATTATACGTCGCCCCCCAGAGAATCTCCTCATGACCGTCTTTATCCGTGAAAACAAGGCAGGGATATGCGGGAGGATAGTCTTGAGACTGTCTTTCCGGCAAAGGAGGCTCGATGATGAAATTGGCGAAATTGGCTTCATCGAAAAAAGCCCTGACAGGGATATCGACCATTTTTTCAACCTCTTCATTGAGACGCAAGGGAAATGTGCGTTTAACCATGCCGGCGACAGGGAAAATGGTGCGTCTGGCAGGTGAAAAGGTATAAGAGGGAAGGGCGCCTAAAAATGAAATATTGAAGGGACTGATGCCGATCTCCTCCCACGATTCCCTCAGTGCGGTTGCCAGAAACAGACGAATGGTCCTAAAGTGATCGCGTCCCCGCTCAGATGCATAAACCCGTGCCCTGCCGCGAACGACGGGGAACATCCCGCTCATGATCAGGATACTTAAAAGGGGATCTAAAAAGCGGTCGAGGCGTCCGCCGGGGCAGCTTAAATCTCCGGGTTGAGGAACGACGTCGGATCGTTTGATAAACTGGAAAAAAAACTCGCCTTCTCCGGGGTTCAAGGGATTCCCGCTTTCCTTGTATTCCAAAATCAGCAGAATCCCGGCAGCGAGATGACTTTCGTTGGCTTTCCTTAATGAATTTATGTAATTGAGCTTTTCGTGGAAGTCCACCCGGATGTTGCCAAGCCCTTCCATCACCCGATCGGGGAATCCATTTTTGCTTTTAAATAAATCGAAATCCATGATGTCTTCTTTTGTGCATTTATTTTCTACACTCATCCTTCCGGATGATATGTGAGATTTTTTTTTCATACCAGCAATCGAAAGGCGATGATATGAAAAAACCACAATGACCGCCATTTTTTTGGATTAACAGGGATACATGGGGGCTTGTTTTTAATGTGGAAAAGTCACGAACGGATATGACCGGATCATCTTCGGCGACGATGACGGTCGTCGGCGTTGAAATATTTTCAAACTGAGAGTTTCCGAGGGTATATTGGTTGAAATATTCTCTGTAATTTAAAAATGCGGGGTAATAAGGCATGATGGCTTCAGTCATTTCCATGCATGTTCGCATTTTCAAGATATGGCCAAAGTCGTATTGCCGTGGGAAAAGCATCTGTTTTTTCTTCAAAGACCGTTTCCATTTTTTCAAGAAATAAAGCCGGTAAACAGGCAATCCGTTGTCGATGGCGAGAGTGGCCTTATAGGGATCAAGAGGGGGGCTGATGCAAAAGACATGTTTCAGGTTCGGAATAGATGATGACGCATTCTGATGGAGAACAATACGAAGCGCAAAGTTGCCGCCAAGGGAAAAGCCCACGACATAATTAGGTCTGCCGTTTGACAGCTCCGATATGCGCATTACGGCATTGTACGTTTCTTCGATCAGGGCGCCGTGAAACATGCCTTCGTTTAAATGATGGCTTGCGCCGTGATCTCTCAGGTTCAGCCGGAAAATATCATAGCCCTTGCCGTAAAGATATTTCCCCGTAGAAAGGATATATGCGGAATCAGAACTTCCCTCCCAACCATGAAGCAAAGTGATTAATCCTTTTGATTTGTCCGATGGCTGGGCGGAATGATAACCGAGGAGGCGTACGCCGCATCCGGCGTCAATAATGATTTCTTTTGCACAGGCAGCCATCGGATTCTTGCCGAGAACTCTTAACCTTAAACTTCCCAGTGCCGTCTGAATATGGGGATTTTTCATCCATGCTTTGGATGTGAAATGATCCATCATCTTCCAAAAAAAACCCGGCAATCGGGGCCGGGTTTTTCTATAATTGGTGGCGGTGCAGGGAATTGAATGCACCACATATTATACCGTAATAACTACGCTTTTAAATATCAATTCTTTAATGTACACCCAAATGTATACCCAAAAGCATTAAAGAATTATTCAAACCTTGTCCGACTTGAAGTGAATCCTATCATTCAAAAAAAACAAGTCAAACTATTTTTAACAACTATTGTGGAGCTGTCGATCAAAATAAGAATAAAAAAAACTTGCGATATAGATTTCTTCTTCCTTAGGTTACGGGGCTTGATTCTGGGGTAAGGTATTCCTGTCGGTGAGGCTTTATTATTTACAAATTTTTAGAAGCTTAAAATATTTATCCCTGGACATGCCAGCCGTTTTCATGTTGGAGCGAATAATATCTTCATCAACTTCAGAATAGGCTGGAATGACGATAGGACGCAGAACGCCTTGTTTTGCATATGTTCGGTGCGATCCGACCTGTCTTTCAAATACGAAACCCGCTTTAAGAAAAATACATTCAAGCACTTTCCAATGGACAGGCGTTATGCGTGGCATCGATTAGGATTTCCCATGTCAATAATAAAAGGGAGGGGCACATCGATATAATCAGTATCTTCAACCATGGGGGAGATGGGCGGGGTTGAATAGTCTGGTACAAAACCGCAATTTTTCAACACGGCGTCAAGCGTGCCGCGTTCATGACATGAAATCATAAATGAGGCAATTGCTTCAGAAAGATTCTTTTTTGCGTCATCTTCGGTTTTTCCCTGTGATGAAATATCCAAAACGGGGCAATTTGCTACGTACCACTTTTCTTTTTTAACGAGAATTGCAGGCAGATGCATACTGAAACGAATCGAAAATATTTTTTCCCCCATGGTTAAAAACCTCCCCTCCATGGTTTAAAGTTCTTGTTGAGGCGTTTTTAAATCGTTTCGGTTCGTCTTGTCAAGGGAAATTGGCATCACACACCACCATCAATTATTAGCAAATAATTAAAAAAAGGGAAGAAACCGATATTTTTGCCGTCCATTGGCCGTCGATATATCATAGCTGTCAATCAACGATTTTAACCTCTTTTCCCCTTGCTCGCTATAAGGTGGAGATGAATATCGGATAACATTCGTTCAATGTTTTCAAGCCGCTGCGAATCTGATGTTAAATCTTGCGGTTCTGCTGTTTTGACGTCGTCAATGTATTTCAGGCGCCACTCGGCTATTTTATTCGAATCGCTGATCCAGATGCCGCCGATCTTGCGGGCGGGAAGGCCCTCAAAATTAATCATAGTCATAACCGATGATTCCGAATGGGGCAGCTCCAGGTTATTGCAACAATCCATGATTTGTTTTATCCCATACAGTTCAGTTTTCTCCACTTGCGAATCTGCCATCAATATCACCTCCCGTTATTTTGTTGCTTCAGACATATTTTATTGAATTCTGTTCATGCCGACGTCCCAGACGGCCCAGGGCGTTTGATTATGGGGCTCTTATGGTACCGGACATGCCGTTTTCACTTCGTCAGCTTATTAGGGGCTCGATCATTTGGCTATGCCTGGAGAAGATCGCGCCTCTTGGGTCATTTAAAACGCCCGATTATTTGCGCAAGCCAGGAAGCTGCCCCGGCGTTTGATCATGGTGACGATGTTGTGCCGGCCATGCTGCCGTCCGGATCGGGCGCTTTGCCGGCCATGCCGATGATCATGGGCTCTATGTTTCTGTCATGACGACGTCAGAATTTGCCCAGGGCGTTTGATCATGGTGACGATGTTGTGCCGGCCATGCTGCCGTCCGGATCGGGCGCTTTGCCGGTCATGACGACGTCAGAATTTGCCCAGGCGTTTGATCATGGTGTCGATGTTGTGCCGGCTATGCCGCCGACCGGATCGGGCGCTTTGCCGGTCATGCCGCCGTCAGAAGTTGCCCAGGACGTTTGACCGTGGCCTCTATGCTTCCGTCATGCCGCCGTCAGAAGTTGCCCCAGCGTTCGATCATGGTGTCGATGTTGTGCCGGGGTCATGCCGCCGTCCGGATCGGGCCATTTGCCGGTCATGCCATTTTCACTTCGTCAGCTTATTAAGGGCTCGATCATTTGGCTATGCCTGGAGAAGATCGCGCCTCTTGGGTCATTTAAAAAGCCCGATGATTTGTTGCAATCCCGGAAGCTGCCCAGGCGTTTGATCATGGTGTCGATGTTGTGCCGGCCATGCCGCCGTCCGGATCGGGCGCTTTGCCGGCCAGGCCGGCGTCAGAAGTTGACCAGGACGTTTGACCGTGGCCTTTATGCTTCCGCCATGCCGGCGGACAAGGCCCGGACGCAAAACCAGAAGCCGTGCTGCTGGACATCGACGCCGACGGTCATGCTGCCGGTCATCTTGGCTATGTTATCAATTGCCTGTCGCGTTTCATCAATCGCTTGTCGCGCCTCATTTAAGTTATCCTCTTGGCGGCGCTGTGCCAAAACGTAATCGGCTCTGCGGGCTATTTCGTGGGTCAGGTTTTCCATTTTTTCTGCATCGTTGGATGAATCAATTTCCTTAATAACGCATCGCAATATTTTCCCATAATGTTCTGAAGGAAGGTTCTGCATGATCCCGACCAGCATGAACTTTACAACCGTTTCATCACCGTGTTCGATGATCCAATCCGCCATTTCCCGCAACAATCTGCAATAATCACGGTTCTTACGGTTCTTTTTTTCTCTTTTCATTATTTGTTCCCCCCCCCCATAGAAAAGACCATGAAATTTGCGAAGGCTCAAAGATAGACCTCCCCGGTTGTTAACTGTTAGGGTCAGATTGCCTTGGCTGCTGCTGTTTCTTGCCCCGCAAGATCGTCTTCAATCTCAATCTTAATCGTTTCGTTAGTGATTCCCATAGATCGATAACATTCGACGCGTTTTGCTACCTTGACAATATCGGGGGAAAATAATCTGATGTCTGCTGCAATCCTGTAATAATCACATTCCTCAAGGTCATGAATAATCTCATCGCAAATATGAACAATACCGCTTGCAAGCATGGGGAGACTTCTGAATTCCCTCTCATCTATTCCCGATGCGATTTCTTCGAAATACTCCAAAATTAAGTGTAATTTTGACGTGCATCGAAAGACATCTTTTTGATGCCGATCAATCAGCTCCGCGCATTTCTCCGGACTCATCATTTTCATATTTCTTTCCTCCATAAAAAAAGACCATGAAATTTGCGAAGGCTCAAACAGAGACCTCCCCGGTTGTTAACTGTTAGGGTCAGATTGCCTTGGCTGCTGCTGTTTTTTGCCCCGTAAGATCGTCTTCAATCTCAATATCCATCCATTACTTTTTTTGTAAAAACATCAGTTTTCTCTTGTCGCGTTGAAGTTTTTCAATTTCATCCACACGGTCATGGGAAACTTGGAATATGTTGTTCATTTCGTCCGTCTTTTGCATGACTATGCAAATTAACTCTCCGACATTAGCCATAGTACAATCGCCATAAAGCCCTCGCCCTTGAAGATCATCACTGACTCGGTCAACAAGAGCAATGATCCCGGCTATAACCGCCGCTATTTCCCACGCCTTGGCTTGTATTTCTTCAACCATATCCTGAAATGATTGTGCCTCGCCCTGCGCCTGATTGCTACTCGTGTTCTCTTTCATCTCGCTATCCTCATTGTATTGTTTTAGTTATTTGTTTTTTCATCGTCCTATGTTTGAGAATAAGTTATATAATCGATATACCTTATAACGGGTATTGTCAATATATTTTTTATTGCAAATTAATACTGCATGTTTTATATATAAACATGCCCACTGATAAGCCTAAAATAATTTTCGTTATGGAAAATGATCTCCTCAGGCGTATTGAAGATTATCGTTTTGAGAATCGCATAAACTCGCGTTCCGAAGCTATTCGGCGCCTTATCGAAGAAGGGCTGCAGATTTCCACCAGCAAGAAAACTAACACCAAGCAGAAATAGTCTTTTTAACATCTCGGCGACCCAATCGGAACATTTTAGTAAGTCAATTAGTGCGGTCTATCAAAGGGAAGACATCCCGCAAGATAAAGACAACCGAGTAAACAACTGTTTACTCCAACATCAGAATCCCGCACCCCCTCGCGCGCGCCCGACCCCTTGTCTACCACGGTAGACATTCCAGAACGACAGCCGCACCCCCTCGCGCGCGCCCGACCCATGTTAACGTCCGTTAACAAATTATCTCTAACCTCCGCACCCCCTCGCGCGCGCCTGACCCCTTAGATGTTACATGCCAATAAAGATAGGGCAGGTAGCGGACCCGCTACCGCGGCAGATGATCCGCTGCTTTTCCGCCGACTCTTCCACGAAAGACGGTATGGAAAAGTATTTTCCACGCTACGCCGCCGTCATGCTATTCCGATTTAAACCCCAGGAGAAACTCCGCCGAGACCTCGTTTGCCCGGACTTGACAGGCTTCAAGGACCTCCCACAGGATCATTTCCAAATGCGGTTTCAACCCTTCCGCCGATATTTTGATGATGCTGTCGCCTTCCTCCAGCGTCTTTACTTTCATTTCCAGTAACTTTGTCTGACTTTCAATGAGTTTTTTTTGCAGTTCAAACGTTTCCTGCCGCCGCTTTTCTTCTTTCGCAATCTGCTCCTTGATAAAATACTGATACGGACCCGGCTTTGTCAGGGCCTCAAACATGCCCCCCATGAGCTTTTCAGAGCTGGCGATCCCCGCGTCGATGGAGGCAAACATAGTCTTGATTTTTTCCGTGGTGGCGCCGATGCCCGCGATGTCTATTTTTGCCGACCATTCCAGAGACCGCTGCACAATGGCGGATTGCTCTTTAACCTTGGCAATCTCCAGGGATATATCAATCTTCTTTTCTTTCGGCAGGGCCTTTTCCACCTTGTCGGCAGTTTTGATGAGGGAATCTTCATCAACCAGGGTCATGCAAGTTACGACTGTGCCATCAGACAGCGTTTTGATCATGACATCCTTGACGTTTTTATATGAAAGTTCATCGGCCTTGGCCGTAATATTAATATCCTTGATCTTGCTCTGTTCGACGGCAAGTTTCCCGATTTCCTCCAGGGCCAGAAAGGTGTCGGCGGAAAGGACGGTCGTTACATCCGTTGGAATATTCGACATGGCTTTGGCATATTCATCCGCCTTTGATTTTGCCCCGTCTGTTGCCTTGCCCGTGCCGGATAAGGCATCCATTAACTTTTTCGATGATACTTCAGACTTAATCCACGCGTCATCGAGATAATTTCCAATATCCTTTACCCGGCTCGCCGCGGCATCAAGCTCCTTGGTGCCTACCCCGCTTCCCGGTATCTTGCTCCAAAATATTTCACTGTATTCAATCGCTTTGGCGACGATCATGCCCAAGGAGGCAAACGCGATGCGAAGCGTGTTTATACCGTTTTCAATCGCAAGGAAGCTGCCGTTCATCACAGCGGCGGCGGTTTCCGTATCCGTGCCCAGGGCCATGACAAGCAAACCGATGGGACCAAACATTTTAAAAGCCGCCGACAGGCCAAGGACGTTGCCGATAAGTTTCTTTGTGTCTTCGTCAAGGTTATTGAAAGCCTTGGCGGCTGCGCTTGCCATATTGATCAACGGGGCAAAAGGTTCGATAATCCCTTCCGTGACCCGGATAAGGGATTCTATCGAATCGACAACAAACTGAATCGATTTTGCCAGTTTTTCCGGATTGTCTGACGCAGTGAAAAAATCTGCGATGTGATCATTGATTTCGTCAATGGCCGCGGCAAGATCCTTGAAGTTGACGTTCTTCAGGGCCTGGGGAATATGGTTAGCTATGGCATTGGCAAAATTCGCCGACTTTTTTGCCGTATCTTCATACAGGCGGAAGAGCTCATCGAAGGCGCCGGCGTCAATGCCGATCTTGACCCCCTTAAAAATGTCGGCCAGGCCGCCCGCCAGATCGCCATAGCCGGCAGTCAGCTTCTCGCCGATGGAGATTAACACCAGATCGGCATTGTTTTTCATGTTCTGGTTTGCAAGCTGGACTTCATCGGCCATCTTTTTGTAGGCCGCCTCGGTCAAGCCCGCAGCGTCTTTCATTGCCAGAAGAGTTTCATTGAACTTTTTGGATTCATTGCCGCCTAAAGACAGCACGCCGCCCAGCCCCTCAACGGACCCGAAAAGCTTGCCGATTTGCTCAATATTGCCGCCCGTTGTTTTATTGACATCGGCCAGAACGGCCTCAAAACCCTTCGACTTAACCGCTGCCGCTGAAAACTCAATACCGAGTTTACCCGCCGTTTCAACCGCTTCAGAAGAAGGCTTGATCAAAGACGTTAAAGCGCCCTTCAACGCCGTCATGGCCTGAGATGTCGGCATGCCGTTTGCTGTTAGTGTTGCGATTGCAGCGCCTAATGTTGCGATGGGAATCCCGCACGCCGCGGCCAAAGGCGTCACCTGGGCAAGGGATTGAGAGAGTTCAGGCAGCGTTGTTTGTCCTTTCCGCACGACCTGAAACAGGACATCAGAATATTTTCCGGCTTCGTCAACGCTTGCGCTATACGCATTCAAGGTGGACGCAAGGGTTTTTGTCGTTGCTTCGAGATCCGCCTTTCCGGCGACGGACAGTTTCTCGGCCAGCGTTACGAAATCAAGCGAATTCTTATAATCAACGCCGGCAGAAATGGCCGTATAGACGGCCTTGTTGATGTCATCAATGGACTTAACCGACCCGGCGGCATAGTCCTGGACTTGTTTCCGGAATTCATCGATGGGCTTGCCGGTGGCGTCTATCAGGGTTGAGATTTCACTAAACGCCA
Organism: Deltaproteobacteria bacterium; assembly: GCA_016930075.1. Taxonomy (GTDB): domain Bacteria; phylum Desulfobacterota; class Syntrophia; order Syntrophales; family JAFGHS01; genus JAFGHS01. The sequence continues at coordinate 46,373 of JAFGHS010000043.1, read as the reverse complement.
TGCCGAAATTGCCGGACTTTTGAATAGCGAGGGCCAGGCCGCCGACAGCGAGGGCAACCAGGGCGGCGTCAACCTTCAGGACGCCTTCGGCAACGCGCGATAGAGGCAAGGCCACGTTGCGCTCAAATTTGCCGAAGTCCTTTTCAAGGCTGCCGATAATTGACGATAGCTCGTTTTTCCCGCCGAAGATGATTTCGACAGTTTTCGTTAAATCTGCCATTTTTTTACCTGCTCCTTTCAAGAGAAAATCTGATTGTTTTTGTGAAACTGAAAACTAAAAACGCTTGTTGCTTTTTCTTATGGCCGGACCGGGAAAGCTCAACGACACCCGGTCCGGCCTACCATTGGAGGAAAGCACAACGGTTTTTCTTTTTGCCGTTCAGGTTTTTCTGTTACTTGCTATCCCGGCAGGGGCGACTTTTTCTTTTCCCTCCACTTTGGGGCCTTTTTGCCTGCCGGATCTGGGGCCGATCACGCCACTTTTAATCTTCGGCGCGGGCCTTTCCTCCACCGGTGGCATTAAGGTAAATTCAAGAAGACGCAATTGAATCCACAGGCGATCGATGTGATCATTGCTATACCGAAGGGGCAACATATCGCGCTTCATCAACATCACAAGCGATTTCATATATCTGATCAACCCGTCATAGCTTTGCGGCGCCTTGTCGGCAATAGCCACATGTTTTTCACTTGGGATAGCCAGCGGTGGCAGTGGGCAGCCCCAGGCTTTTTCGATGATCGCCACGGCTTCGGCGCCGGACAGGATTCTGGCCTTATCGATAGCCTTTGACAAAGCGCGAACGGCACGACGGGCCGGCGCGGATCGCAGCAGGCGGGCGACGGGCTTTCGGAATTCAAGGTAGAGATCTTCAATCCCGGCGCCTGGGTGATCCTGTCGCCAGCGATAAATTTTCAGTGTGTCAGGGTCAAGATCGATGAGACTTTTGACCGTTTCAAAATCTAATGAACAGCCCTCATCTGTGCGGAGGCCACAATAAATTTCTGTAGCCACCCTGCCGGCGATGAGACCATAAACACGGGAAGCGGTCAAAAGATCAACAAGATCGGGCGTGGTGCCGCCGTCCGTATCGCTTGAATACTTCAATTTAACGTGACCGGAAGCCATACGTCCGTCGATTTCTGTATCCTGCACCGATACCTTGAGCAACAGGAAGCCATGAAACCACCACACAATTGCGTGTCCACATTCATGTGTGATTCGGTAGCGGTCATACGGACTTGGTTGAAAAGAAGTTTTACGAATCATAAGCCCCTCATAATAAGGCATCTGCACATAAAGACGCCCGCCTTATTGCTGCTCGTTGTATTTGATTATCCGCAGCAATACCCCTCTCCACTCATCGAACAAGGGAGATAATGAACTCAAAACATCAACGTAGGTCGTCAATTGCTGCTTGTGCAGGTTGACCCGATGCTCAAACGTGGCAATGATTTCCAGAATCGCGCGGGCCTCGTCGGCCTGAATAAGCGGCATATCATTACATTTGCCGGAATCAATTTTTTCACAAATTTCTTTGTGAAGGGCCAGGTATTCCTGGAAGGTATTTTTTTTCTTTCGGGCGTCTTCTATCAGTTGATTGATTTCTTTTTCAAAGTCTTCACCGTCTTTCATTTTTAGTTGCTCCTTTTCTGTTCCGATCGGCCGCTTTTTTTGAAATAGCCGCCTGAATTTTTTCAACCTCTTTTCGCAGCTTTTCACGGCATTCTACTTTGTCATCATGGAGTCCCGTCAGTAAAAGCAGCGTTGCCTCGCCTGAAGACGGATTCGATCTTAGTGTTTCCAATCCTGCGCCATCCTTTTCAACCCATGCCGACATGCACTTTTCCTCTTCTTGGAAATGTTTTAATCTTTTCCGCAATTCACCAAGCGTCATGTCCTCTTCCGATTTCGGCCATTCGAAATAATCCGGCATTCTTTCAAAACCTCCTTCTTGTGTCCGAGCAAATTATAGTTCCGGCAACTGAGACCCAAGCCCGCCCCCTTGCCCGTCTCGAATTCGGGGACATTCTAAAAACCGATGCCCCCCTATTTAATAGCCTGTCCAAGCTATCCCCCACCCTAAACCATTCCGGCAAAGCGCCCGATCCGGAAGTCGGCAAAGCGAACCAGTTGGTCCCGTTTTTTTTCCCATTATGCGCGATCCGGAAAACCGAGGCTTTCCGTGTGATAGAAACGTCGCCCAATGGTCAACAAGCACCAAAGAATGAACGCCAAGATCTGGAAAGCCTCGGTTTTCCGTGTGATAGAAACCCCCCGTTCAGATTCCAAACCCTCCCTGTTTATTTTTTCCCTAAAATTGTGGGCGCTTTTCAAAACCGTCTACCCTTCTTCTATTCTCTTTTTTATTATTCTTTTATAACTATTCAAGATTATTAATATATTTATAATCTATCCTTTATAGGTATTGTCTTTAGGTAGAGAGTTCCATAGTTTTTACTATATTTATACTTGTGAAGTAAAAAATTGAGTGTAGGAAAATAAAGAAGGGCTGAACTATCTATGTTTCCCCTCCAAAATTTGTAGTTCGGGCCGTTACCGGCAATTCCTGAATATAATCCAAATATTATATTGACCATGCCGTGAAGGGCGAAAATCGGCAAAAACGCAACCGTCCACCGTGAACGGGGGATAGATAGATAGTTGTTCCTGTGGTTTTCTGTGTTTTCCATTTTTTTTGTTTTTGGCATGTTTATCATCCTAAAGCGTCTCCAACCCTCCCCGGTCATCATTATTTTCAGGCATCGGCAAGAGATCGATGCCGTGGTATATGACGCAACCGTTAACCTTTGTTTTCAGGAATTTCAGGCGCAGTTGCTTGCCAAACCACGTTCCAGAGCGCGGCTTCGTGCCAACGTTATCATTGTACCAGGCACAATATCGGGCATAGAGGGCGTTCGCTTTGCATTTTGCGCCGTCTTCACGAAGACAGCATTCATCAATGAAGTCGGCCAAGACATCCTCATTTCTTCGATAGTCCTCACGGGCCTTGATGATCTCCATCGGCGGATTAAGGCCGTCCCTTTGATAAAAGAGGCAGCCGCGGACCATCCAGGCGAGGATGCCGGGCGCTTCTTCTCTGAGCTGCGCATCCAGATCCAAAATAGCCCGGCGTTCATGGGATTCCAGAGGATCGCGATTAACAAAAGAGATAGTAAAAACAATTAGATGCAGGCGTTCCCAAAAGGCCTTATCATGGGCGGCAGCCTCTGGCTGGGTGTTGGTCATGAGGAACAATTTATGCGTCGGACAAAACCGCGTGCTAAAGCGATCATGCGGAGAGCGGCCATTGAGTTCGTCTTTCCCAGTGAGCCACTTTATTTTTGCCGTCGAAAATTTTTGATCCTCGTCAATTTCTGAAGCGAAAGCGAGCCGGACGCCTTTCAGTGAAATGATATCCGGCGAAGGTGCAGAAGCGCTCTTTGCATAACGCTGCGCCAAAAGCATCTCTGCAGGTATGCTACCGGCCAAATCTCCCATGGCATAACTGATCGTCTCGACAATCAGGGATCGGCCATTCCAGCCGGTCGGCCCGAACAGTACAACGAATACCTTTTCTTTAACGAGGCCCGTCATCGCATAACCGAAGAGGCGTTGCACGTAGGCGACAAGTTTTTCATTGCCGGCAAAGATTTCCATAAGCGCACACTCCCAGATCGGCGCCGGGGTATCGATCCCTTGGAATTCAATTGGCGATGCAAGCGACAGGTAATCGGACGGACGGCCCGGATTCAGACGGCCCGTTTCCAGATCAATTACGCCATTCGCGCAGGGGAATAGTAGGGGGTGATTGTCGAATTCGTCACCGGTAATGGCGATAGCCTCTTGGCACGTATGAGCCCAATCAAGGCAGTTGCTGCGTCGGCGAACGCCTCGGAGTTGCCGGGCGCGGGCCAGGAGGGCGTCGGCCTTGTCTTTGAGGGCGCTGACTTTTCCCGATTTAGCCTCTTCGCCGGCTGCCAGAAGATTAACCCGCTGCGCTGAAACGGTCTTGTAGTAGCTGAGGTATTTGTCGACGACTTGCTCAACGCCGGCTAAAGCCAGGCCCATGACATCCCGCCGCCAATAATGTCCGGCCCAAGAGTACCAAGACTGAGAGTTTTTACAGTAAATAAACTTATCTCGGAATATTTTGGCGAACAGCATTCCATCACCCAGCTCATTTGCGAACAAACACTGATCGATGAATTTATCCGTGATTTCTTCCTGGGCCTGGGCCATGCTGCCGTCCGGATCGGACGCCGCGATCTGCGCCGCCTCCTGTTCAACCCGATCCAAAACCTGCTTTCTTATTTCATCGCCATCGTTAATGTCAGTCATAATTTTATCGCCCAATTTATTAAATTAAATTGCAAATTCCCATTTTCCCACGCAAACGGGAAGTTATCCGGACATAAATTTTGGGGGTCTTCGTTCCGTATTGTTCTTCGATGCCAGGAAGGACCCGCCGACATCCAGGCACGACGATGGATAGTTGGAATGCTTCCCTGTGAAGGGGTCCGGGGTTTATGGATATGGTCTCGAAGCATTTATATAACCCGCCCATCACGAAAATGATTATCCTGGTTTTTTATGTACCTTTCTACAAAACTGCTTTCTGCCGCTTCATCAGAGTCGATGCCCTTGATACGTTTATACAGGTCTAAAAGCTCCCCGGACTTTCTACAACGGCGACAGAAGAACGAGTCGGATAGCGGATAATAAGAAAGGGAATTTTTGGCATCATCACAAAACGGACAGTCGCCGCGTACAGGGCTACGGGTATCTAAAAACTCTTTAACGATTGCCGGGTGGTCGATCATAAGGAGGTCTTTTTGACTGTCATTGAGGATCAAATCGGCAACGATAGCTTTTCGGTTAATCGGAGCAACGGTCTTCATGTCCAGCCTCACTTTCCTTGTTGTCTCGTTCAAAAGGATTGACGAATACGCTACGCATGTCGGAAGGGTCCAGGCAAGAGATGGGGAAATTGATGCCTACTGTGTTCATCCATAGAAGCAGGTCTCTCCTGCCAACACGCCATTGACCTTGTGGGTTGCGATAAATGGGACAGCCGATCCAATTTTTTGGCCAGAGATATACAGATTCCATTTCTTTGTTGATGAAATCTGCAATACCTCGCAGGCCATCCAGTTCAGTGTTTGAAAGTGCGTTTAATCTCGACATCAAGTCGTCCCGTTTTAGCGTTTCGGTTGAAATGCTTTGAGGGCCATTCCCGTGATCATGGAGGCCTATCCAGGTGATAAATTCACATAGGTGCAGTGTAGGGAATCCCCCCTCTTTTCTCATTGGAAAGCCGTAGTCTCGCTTCCAGTAGTACAAAGATAGGAAAGGCATTTTTTTCCCAAAGACGATTCCGCAAAAGCGTTCAAGAACGCCGGCGCTGATCAAGACGAAGTCTTCATCGTTAAGCGGCGCAACGAGGTTGTTTAAGTATGGCCGGCCTCTCTCTCTCGTGGCTTTTTGCGCGATTGCCAAATAGTCAATATCTGATTCCTGTGTCATAAAGTTCATCTCCTTCCTGTTATTAAATATTTAATCAGCGAACCATAACGCATGCGTATTCTTGGTTCCGGCCTTGAATTCATGGGCAACAAGACGCGCGGCTTTTGGAGTTCCAAAAATAAATACCCATGCGTTTGTTTCCACGCCCGCAATTCTTTTTTTCTCCCTACCCAAATTCCGTTTTGTTTGATGATTGGAAGATCATCTCGAATACGCCAATCAAGCGGCAAAGCGCCATCATAGGGCGCCAATTCAAGCGCGGCGACTATTGCGTTTATACCCATCGCGTCGTATCTGCTCATAATGATGCATCTCTTTTGTTTTGGGTCAGAATGGTTTCGTCAAACTGATCGAGCTTTTCTTCTGGCCAGGCAGAAACGCGCGGCCCAAGCATTACGGGTGAGGGGAATTTATCTTCAGAAATCCATTTATAGACCGTACTTCGCGATATCCCATATCTGGCCTGGACATCCGGTAAACGATAAAATTTCATCTAAATTACCTCCCTAAAAGATTCTGTAGATTGTATTGATGGCTATTACATATAATAAGATTGGATAAACCGATATTGGCGAAAACTAAAAATAGTTGATGGGTTTTTGTCTTAGTGTAAGTGTTTGTAATCTATCTGGAAGTTATAAGAAGATCGTTTTTGTTAACCCTTTTGCTTCATGAAATTATTTTGCATGGTTCCGCCATCACCGACCGCCGATTAGCCTTTGCCTAACGGCACTTCTTCACCATATCCGGCGTATGCCCGCCCGCGTCGGACGTCTATTGACGATTTTGGTGAATTTACAGGCCGCAATTTCGCAAGGGCGACTTTGACCCGGCGATCCGGGTCAACATGGGGGAGGTCGAGACACTCAAAGGTCAGTTGCACAGCTAAATAGAAACCTCCGGTGTGGGGATGGGTTGGTTTTCCTATATATCTACCGTAAAACATAGCAATAATGTCTGCGATTCCATCGTTGCCAGCTTTTTGGCGGCCCGCTTGAAGCGGTGCGTTCATACAATTGGCCGCTTCAAGCGCCTCGACAAATTCAATCAGGGATAACGTTGCCTTTTTTGCCTTATCCGCTACTTTCTGGTTTTTGTTTTGTATTTCCTTAAGAAGTTCTCCATCGCCAAAGGGGCTTTCCATAAAGGCCAGATCCATGACTGTAGTAGGGTAGGCAACAACATCTTGATGTGCGGAAATTCTTTTCAATCTTGCAATAACTATTTTCGCATTCTGTATCACTGTATCGAAATCCGTCCGTTTTTTTCTTCGGTCTGCTGCCAGAGCTGACGTCAGACTTGTTTTAAAATCCGTCTGTATTTTTTCCTTCTTCTCTGGCGTCAACCGTTCGACAATTTTGGAATATTCTCCGCAATAAAAATCTATACCCGTGACAAAATTCAGAATGGATTGCCGATTCGCATAAGGCTCTAACCGTTTTATGTATTCATTAATTTGATCTTTGTTAAAAAAAACAATTGATTTTTGACGCATTAATATGTCGATATTTCCCCGCTCGTTAACAACCGTTTTTAAAACTGCAAAAAAATCTTGCATTTCCTTTAAAGAAAAATCGTCTTCTGTTTGATGCTTTGCTTTTTTCATTTACATCACCCTTTTCCTCTTGATGAGATTCCCGACAAGAAGGAATCGCCATATCGGGTTTGTTTTTTATTTTCCCATCAATTTAAATGGAATAACCTCCGCGCCTGCCTTCAGGCCATCCAGATAATCAGCCCATAGTTGCATCATTTTCCGACGTTCTTCAAGATGCGACGTCCGATTGTAAGCTCGGCCGTTAGGGTCTTTGACGGCATGGGCGAGTTGATGTTCTATGATATCCACTCTCACTTGAAGGATTTCATCTAATATCGTTCGGGCCATAGCCCGGAAACCGTGCCCGGACATTGTGTCCTTGTCGTATCCCATGCGGCGCAACGCTGCGAGTACGGCATTTTCACTCATCGGTCTTGAAAACGTCCTGCCTGATGGAAAGACATACGGGCTTGCCCCGGTTAATTCCTTCAACTCTGTCAATATTGCCACGGCTTGACGGCAAAGCGGAACAAGATGTGCCTGTTTCATCTTCATCTTGGGCGCCGGGATATTCCATGTCGCTTCATCCAAATCCATTTCAGCCCATTCTGCGTGTCTCAGTTCCCCTGGGCGCACGAAAAAGAGGGGTGCGAGTCTCAAGGCGCACTTAACAACAAAGTGCCCCTCGTAGCCGTCAAGGGACCTGAGAAGGGGGGCAACGTCTTTTGGTTCTGTAAGGGCGGCGTGATGCCTTTCGGGTGGTTTTGCAAGAGCGCCTTTAAGATCGCCCGTCGGATCGCGTTCGGCCCGGCCCGTTGCAACCGCGTAACGCATGACTTCGCCGGCAATAGTCCGGATGCGGCGTGCTGTTTCCAGCGCCCCCCGGCTTTCCACACGCCGAAGCGCTGCAAGTAATTCAGGGGCTTTGATTTCGGCAATTGGTTTCTTCCCGATCCAGGGGAACAGGTCCTGCTCCATACGGGTCATTTTTAGATCGGCATAGGCAGCGGTCCAATTCGATTTGAACTTGTCGTGCCATTCACGGGCTATGGCTTCGAAGGTCTCTATATCCCCCGTCAAAGCTTTTTTTTGCGCCTTGAGTACCTCACCGGGGTCTATCTTTTGAGCAATATCCGATCTGGCCGTTTTCCGCACCTCTCTCGCTGATGCAAGACTGATTTCAGGATATGACCCCAGGGCAAGAAGTTTTGACTTCCCGTCAAAGCGATATTTGAATCGCCAAAGCTTGCCGCCAGATGGAGTAACGAGAAGGAATAAGCCGCCGCCGTCAAAAAGAAAATATTTCTTGTCTTGCGGTTTAGCCTTCAAGACTTTCATTTCTGTCAAGGGAATTATTAATCTTGGCAAGGGGTAGCTCCTTTCATTTCGTTTTTGGGTATATATTTGGGTATACGCGAAAATTTTGGGTGTATATTAAGCCCTCGCGTATACCCAAAAACGTCGGATTTTGAAAAAAAACCATATAAGCGGTACTTCAAGCGCCAAAGCTTGCTGCCGAACGGAGCAACGAGAAGGAATAAGGCGCCGCCGTCGAAAAGAGAAAATTGTTTGTCTTGCGGCTTAGCCTGCAAGACCTTAATTTCTGTCAGCGGAATTATCAATCCTTGCAATGGGTTGCTCCTTTTTGGGTGTACTTTTGGGTGTACGCGAAATTTTTGGGTGTACGCGGACGCCAAATGTACACCCAAAAACATCGGATTTTGAAAAACCATATAACACGTCATCGGACAATAAGCAATAAAAAACCCGCTATTTCTAACGGGTTTTTTCGATTCCTTGGATGTTCTTAAACGTCCTCGGACTGTGTTCTGGTGGCGGTGCAGGGAATTGAACCCCGGACACTACGGATATGAGCCGTATGCTCTAACCGGCTGAGCTACACCGCCTTATGTTAATAATGTGCTGACTTCCTCAAGGGAGAGCTCATTTATAACAGTTTTGTCCTCTTGTCAATGACCTATTGCACCGTCAGCTTGTACGAGACGAGGGCGCTTTTCCCTTTGCCGGTGATGCCGACGGATACGACAACGAGCATAACGATTTCATTTTCTCCGTCGTTATCGACATCCTTAATTTGATAATCCGCAACGTAGCCGTTGATTTTCTTTGTTCGCCAGTTTTCGGAAAGACTCAATCCATCCCATTCGAGATTGTATATTTCGCTTGCAGTAAAGTATTTGACCCGTTTTAAATATCCTCCCGTAGGCGATGTATTTTTAACGATAATAATCTCTTTTTTACCGTCTTTATTGGTATCGTAGGTTAAAATTCTCAAATTGATATAAATGCCCATATCATCCGAGGCACTTGAATTTGACATTGAGCCTGAAAGATCGAGATAGTTATGGCTGCCGCCGAAACTTTCATTTGTTTTCCACAACAACTCCTTGCCCCCGAACATGACATCAATTCTTGAGAGATTTTTTGTGGTTTGATCATAAATACAAAGGTAATCATACTCATCGAGGGCGATCACTTTTTCGGTGCCGCCGATGCCGATGTTGGCAAGCGTCAAACCGTATAAAGCCAGCCCCTCTGGGACTTGTATTCGTCTGCCTTCTTTGTATTTTGAATTTTCCCAGACAATTTCATAAATCGGAGTATTAAAGGGGGCGTCCAACCCCTGGTATTGCCCTAACAGAATATTACCCGAGGACGTGTTTATCACACGCAAAAACCAGCGAAGATCGGCGGCGATTTTGACATATTTGCCGTTGATGTATTCGAGAATAAATGAATTGAGCTGATTTCCGTTATGACTGGTGACAATGATTTCCGCAGTATTGTTGCGATTAATGTCAGCGACATCGACGGCGAGATATTGATCCCGGGTGATGCCTTTAATGGTTTGGATTGTTTTGAATACGTCTCCCTTTTTTTGCGAAATGGTAATGCTGTTTCTGTTGATCGTAACAATTTCGTTAATTCCATCGCCATTGACATCCCCGATGTCCATGCCCAGATATTCCGTGGGAAATGTCTGGCTCATCCAGAATCCCTTTCTGTCCATGGGCTGGCCGATGCGGCCGGCGTACTGACTGGCATTGATGAAATCAGGATTGATGATCGAAGTGAATGTGCCCTTCTTGCCTGCTTTCATTCCGGCAATAATGTCGGTTTCACGGCCCGTTTGAGGTTTCTTTTGTTCTGCAGGGGCTGTTTGCAGGGCGGATGCCGCAGAGGTTTCGGTAAATGCGGACGGAATGGACCCCAGGATGTGCTGGTCGATCCGTTGAGCAAAATCATTGATTTTCGGAATTAAATCGTCCATGCCCTGAGACTGGGTGAAAAGACTGACTGTCGATTTGCCAGCGGCAATGTCCGTCATTTTGCCGTCGATGCTGACGCTGTTGCCGATCTTCGTTATGCTTCCCCATACAACAAAATCAACGCCGAGCTTCTTGCCCAGGTTATCGACATCATTTGCAGTTAGCTCCTTGGCGCCGAATGCCTTAAGTTCGTCTGTGACGGCATCCCTGCCGGCTACTTCGATTTTGTCCGGAACGGCAATGCGGGAGGAGAGCATTACCCAGATGCCTTGACGTACATAGTCAATGCTTTCGGCGCTATGGACAAAGAAAGGAAGTACGGCCACGGTTGTTTTATCCTTTGCCGACGATACGCCGCAAAATGACACAAAAAGCATCAGACATAAAATCATCCTTGAGACTTTTTTCATATGCATTTCTCCATATTTGATATCCAATAACCGTTCACTTACGGGCGACTTCTAACATTTACAGATTGACATTTCAAGACTTCATTTAAAATCAATTGATTTGTCATGTATTTTCAATTTACTTGACTCTCGGCCTCAACTCATAATATGAAGCATTCATCAAATGGAATTTGGAGAATACCAGTGATTGCAAGATATTCGCGAGAAAAAATGAGCGCCATATGGAGCCCGGAAAACCGGTATCAAAAATGGCTCAGCATAGAGATACTGGCCTGCGAGGCAATGTCCAAGCGTGGTATAATACCGGAGTCGGCGTTGAAAAATATCAAGGAGAGAGCCGGTTTCGATATTGACCGGATTGACGAGATCGAAAAAACAACGAAACACGACGTGATCGCTTTTTTGACGTCCGTAACAGAAAAAATCGGAGAAGACGGCCGTTTTATCCACATGGGACTGACATCATCCGATATCCTGGATACGTCCCTTGCCGTCCTTTTGAAAGAAGCATCGGAACTCTTGCTTGCGGACTTGGACGATCTCCTTGCGGCTCTGAAAAAAAAGGCTTTTACCTTTAAAAACACGCCCATGATCGGGCGGTCTCACGGGATTCATGCGGAACCCATCACTTTCGGCTTGAAGATGGCCCTCTGGTATCAGGAAATGGAAAGGAACCGTGAGAGGCTCATCCGGGCCAAAGATACGATCAGTGCGGGGAAACTTGCCGGGGCTGTCGGGACATTTGCTTTTACGGATCCGGCAATTGAGGAGTATGTCTGTGCGCATCTCGGCCTGAGGCCGGCGCCGGTGTCGTCGCAGATTGTTCAAAGAGACCGCCATGCGGAATTTTTTTCCACACTGGCGATCATTTCGTCATCCATTGATAAATTCGCTCAGGAAATACGGCTGCTCCAGAGAACGGAAGTCCGCGAAGCCGAAGAGTATTTTTCGCCCGGTCAAAAGGGGTCTTCCGCTATGCCCCATAAGCGCAATCCCATTCTTTCGGAAAATCTTTCCGGCCTGTCTCGCATGATGCGGTCATACGCCGTCGCCGCCCTTGAGGATGTCGCCCTCTGGCATGAGCGGGACATCAGTCATTCGTCCGTGGAAAGGATCATCGGACCCGATGCGACCATATTGCTCGATTTCATGCTTTCGCGGTTTACCGGCCTCATCGACAAGCTCATCGTCTATCCCGAGCGGATGCTCGCCAATCTCAACATGACCCACGGTGTTATTTTTTCACAGATTGTTCTACTGACGCTCGTCGAGAAAGGGATGTCGAGGGAAGGGGCCTATGCGGTCGTTCAGAGAAATGCCATGAAATCATGGGAGGAGAGCGTTGATTTTAAACAATTATTGCTGCAAGACCCGGACATAGGAGATTATCTTAGCCCTGGCGAGATTGACGCAGCCTTCCGGTTCGATCATTTTTTAAAAAATGTGGATTTCATCTTTAACCGGGTGTTTGGAGAAAATTCATGAAAAAGAGTATTTGGATCCTGACGGGCCTTTTCTTTGCCATGTTGACGGGTTGCAGTTATCTACAGGGTTATATCGATATTGCAAAGGACAAAGGCATTTCCACCGAGTACCGGGATGTTTTAAAAAAGTGGACCCGTGAAAAAATGGTTCATTCACAGTTCGAGACAAGGGTGCATGTCAGCGCGACATACAAGAGCCTTGATTTTCAGCAGGGCTATCAAAAAGAGTACACCCGGATTTATTCAGTAAATCATCAGGCGGATAATGAAAACCGTTCCCAGCCTGCCGCCTTTGATCCGGCCTATAAAGAATTTTTCATTTACGCGTATATACCGGAAAAAGAATCCAACGATTTTGATCGGCAACGGTCCATATGGAAGATATCGCTTATCAATGAAGGCGGTCAGATCAGCGAACCCGTAGAAATCAGGAAAGTATCAAAAGTTAATCCGATCCATGAAACATTCTATCCATATATAAAAAAATACTACGGGAATTGCTATTATTTAAAATTCCGTAATCACGAGGCAGATATACGGCAGGAAGCAAATGCACAAAACAAGCCGTTTAAGCTTGTCTTCTCAAGCGTTCTGGGCCGAGTTGAGTTGACCTGGGATTGATTAAATCCGCATTCCTTTACAAACGACGGTGTCATTCTGCCAGAGGGCGTCGTTTCTTTCCGGGTAATCGATATTGTAATGCAGCCCCCTGCTTTCCTTTCTGCTTTTAGCGCAGGTCACAATCAATTTGGCGACGACGGCGATATTGCGCAGTTCCAGGATATCTCTTGTGATAATGAAATTTCTGTAATATTCATCTATTTCACGGATGATCATGTCTATTCTCCGTTCGGCGCGCGCTAATCGTTTGTCGGACCGAACGATGCCCACATAGTTCCACATGCAGCTGCGTATTTCTTCCCAGTTATGAGAAACGACGATGGATTCATCGCTTTCCGTCGCCCCCCGCGGATCCCAGGCCGGAATCGGCGTGGTATCATCCGTTATGTTTCCAAACTGATCGGCGATTTTTAAAAATGCCCGGTGTGAAAACACAACGGCTTCCAGCAATGAATTGCTGGCGAGGCGGTTCGCGCCGTGCAGACCTGTGCATGATACCTCGCCGCACGCGAACAGTCTTCCAATATTCGTTTCCCCTGATGCGTTAACGGACACGCCACCGCAGGTATAGTGTGCAGAAGGAACAACGGGAATAGGTTCTTTGGAGATGTCGATACCGAAGGACAGGCAGGTCTCATAGATATTTGGGAACCTGTTCCTGATAAACTCGCTGCCTTTATGAGTCACATCAAGGAGAACAAACTCGTCTCCGGTTTTTTTCAATTCCGTATCGATAGCCTTGGCCACAACATCCCTAGGGGCAAGGCTTTTCATGGGATGGTATTTTTCCATAAATGTGGCGCCGCTTTTTAGTTTCAGGATGCCGCCCTCGCCCCGAACGGCTTCGCTGATGAGGAATGTTTTAGCCGCCGGATGATACAAACAGGTCGGATGAAACTGAATGAACTCCATGTTGGCGATTTGAGCGCCGGCACGGTATGCCATGGCGATTCCATCGCCGGTAGCAATGTCGGGATTGGTTGTGATCATATAGACCTTGCCGGCGCCGCCGGTGGAGAGTAAAATGAACTTCGCGCGAAAAGTATGGACTTCATTGTTGACAACATCGAAGACATAGGCCCCAAGCACTTTATCCTGCCCTGCATGTTTATCGCCCATGGCGGAGGCTAAGATAAGGTCGATGGCCACATGGTTTTCATAGGTGTGGATATTGGGATCGAGGGCGGCTTTTTGATTAAGGGCCCTCTCGATTTCCCTGCCCGTCAGGTCTTTCGCGTGCAGGACCCGCCTCATGGAATGGCCACCTTCTCTTCCCAGATCATAGGTCACCGTATCGCCGTCCTTGGCTTTCGTGAATTCAACGCCCCATCGAATCAACTGTTCAATTCTTTCGGGTCCTTCTGTCACGACAAGTCGGACGACTTCTTCATTGCAAAGACCGGCGCCGCAGGTCAGGGTGTCTTCAATATGGTATTCAAAACGATCCAGGGTATCATAAACGGCAGCAATTCCGCCTTGGGCATAATTCGTATTTGATTCAAAGGATTCCTTTTTTGTAACAATGGCAACCGTTCCCAGTTTTGCCGATTCGATTGCAAAACTCAAGCCTGCAATACCGCTTCCCAATATTAAGAAATCTGTGCGAATTTCCATTTTTTCAAGTATCCCTGCAAAAGATAAATTAATTTAAAAGAAAAAAGCCTGTTGGCAAATGCCGGCAGTTCCTATATATAGTTTTCCGAAATTTGTAAAAGGAATTGTTCGGGATGCCGTTGACGGGAAACATCTGTCATGGAAGGGAATGAGATGTTGGTTTTAGGAATTGAAACGTCTTGCGATGAAACGGCTGCTGCCGTCGTGAAAGATGGGACGTCGCTTCTATCGAATATCGTATTTTCCCAGATGGATGTGCACAGCAAGTACGGCGGCATTGTTCCGGAGATTGCGTCGAGGAAACATATCGAGGCCATTGCGCCCGTTATTTGTCAGGCCCTGGAGAATGCGCGGTTATCGGCCCAGGATATCGAAGGGATTGCCGTCACAAGGGGACCCGGACTGATCGGGTCTCTTCTGGTCGGTTTATCTGCGGCAAAAGCATTTGCCTTGGCCCGCAATATCCCTTTTGTCGGCGTCAACCACCTTGAAGGCCATGTTTCCGCCATATTTCTAACAGATACGAAACCCGTATTTCCGTTTATCGCCCTGATTGTTTCCGGTGGACATACGGTTATCTATCTTGTAAAAGGCGCTCACGATTTCCAGGCGATCGGGCAAACGAGAGATGACGCAGCCGGAGAAGCCTTTGACAAGGCAGCCAAATTATTGGATATCGGCTACCCCGGCGGACTTGTGATAGATCGGTTGGCTAAGCAGGGAGATCGTCGGCGCATTCAATTCCCCAGGGCCATGCGCGACAGTCTCGATTTCAGCTTCAGCGGCGTCAAGACGTCGCTTCTGAGTATGGTTAAAAAAAAAGGGAGTCCCTTTGATGAGAATGAATTGCCTGACGTGGCTGCCGGTTATCAAGAAGCTATCGTTGAGGTTCTCGTCGAAAAGACGATTAGGGCGGCAAAGGTGCTTTCCATAAAGCAGATTGTTGTTTGTGGAGGAGTCGCTTCCAACAGCCGCCTAAGAGAGAAATTCCTGGAAGAAACCCAGGCGAACGGAATGGAGGTATTTATTCCACCGGCCCATTTATGTACGGATAATGCCGCCATGATAGCCGTTGTCGGCGATAGTATTTTGAGCGAAGGGCGTCGGGATGATCTTGACTTAAACGCCATATCCCGTTGGCCATTGGAGTTATTAGACACATGTTCTCTATCGTGAAGAAAAAAATTAAAATATTTTATAAACGGTTTATCAGCCTGAAAGGCGAACCGAAACATATTGCCATGGGCTTGGCGATCGGCATATTTATTGGCGTTACGCCGACGATTCCCTTCCATACCGCCATGATAATTCTGACCGGATTTATCTTCAAGAGCAATATTACATCCGCCTATCTTGGTTCGTGGTTGATATCCAATCCCTTAACGATTCCGATCTTTTATCTGTCTCAGTACGAACTGGGCAGAATTATCATGGGAATGAGTCCCGTCAAGTTCAGCCTGACGGACTACTCCTTCCATGCGATAATGAATTTGGGATGGCAGATCCTGCTCCCCCTTCAGGCGGGCGGACTCATCATGGCGCCTTTTTTTGCCGTTCCCGCATATTTTGTAGCCCATAAGCTTATCGTATCCATAAGAAATAAAAAAGAAAATGGCCAGTCAGCAACCCAGGAAAATTCTTAGAAATAAGGGGATCAGGCCTCTCAAGCGCCTGGGCCAGTCTTTCCTGGAAGACAAAAATGTCATCCGCAAGATAGTTGACGCTGCGGACCTTCAAAGGGATGATGTTGTTGTCGAAATAGGCGCCGGCATGGGGATTATGACCGAATTGGTGGCAGCAAAAGCAGGCCGGGTTGTTGCCCTGGAAATTGATCCTTACATGATTCCTATCTTACAGGGAGCATTAACAGGTCGCTCCAATGTGGAGATCGTGCAGACGGATGTCCTGAAATACGATTTTTCCAAGCCTGCGGATGAATATCGAACCGATAAGTTAAAGATTATCGGCAACGTCCCCTACAATATCTCATCACAAATATTGTTTCATGTTCTGACGTTTAGAAATTGCATTTCGTCCATGCTGATGATGTTTCAAAAGGAAATGGCCGACCGCATTATGGCGTCGCCGGGGAAAAAGGATTACGGTATTCCTTCCGTTTTAGTGAATATGTATGCCCGGATTTCGCTTGAAATGTCCATCCCCGGCACATGTTTTTTCCCCCCGCCAAAAGTGGAATCTTCCGTGCTGAAATTTCTTATCAGGGAAAAACCATGTTTCGCCCTGGCAGACGAAAATATTTTCGCAAAGGTTGTGAAGGCAGCCTTTTCACAAAGAAGGAAGACGATTCTGAACAATTTCCGGCAATCGGATTTGCTCGACAGATCAGACCGGCAGGCACATCTGCTGTTGGATCATGCTGAAATCGACGGTCAACGAAGGGCTGAAACCTTGTCCTGTGAAGAGTATGCCAAATTAGCCAACGTCCTGGCAAAAATGGCCGCATCGTCTCTCTAAAAAAGGAACATCGCCGAAACGTGATAAAAATCAATTATATATGATCATAATAATTCCTTGACAGGGTGATATTATATTGTTAAAAATTTCT
Source organism: Deltaproteobacteria bacterium (assembly GCA_016930075.1). Lineage (GTDB taxonomy): Bacteria > Desulfobacterota > Syntrophia > Syntrophales > JAFGHS01 > JAFGHS01. The sequence continues at coordinate 29,327 of JAFGHS010000043.1, read as the reverse complement.
CATAAATGAGGTGTGTGTCCCATGAAGGTGATTGAGTCCATTTCAGAGATGCAGAAATATTCGGAGTCGCTCAGGAGAAAAGGGGAAATCATATCCTTTGTTCCGACCATGGGATACTTCCATGACGGACATCTGAACCTGATGAAGGAAGGAAAGCAGCGGTCCGATTGCGTTGTTACCAGTATCTATGTGAATCCGACGCAGTTCGGACCCGGAGAAGATTTCGAAAAATATCCCCGGGACCTTGAACGGGACGCCGGACTTGCCCGTGGCGTGGGGGTGGATGTCATCTTTACGCCGTCCAATACCGACATGTATCCCGAAAATTACCAATCCTACCTCAATGTTGAGGAGACGACGAAGAATCTTTGCGGCCTGACCCGGCCGGGTCATTTTCGAGGCGTGACGACGATATGCCTCAAGCTGTTTAACATCGTGAAGCCACATGTCACCATATTCGGGAAAAAGGATTATCAGCAATTTGTCACGATTAAACGAATGGTGCAGGATATCAACCTGGATCTTGAGGTCGTCGGACTGGATACGACAAGGGAAGCCGACGGTCTGGCCATGAGCTCGCGGAATGTCTATCTGAAAGGCCCCGAAAGAGAATCGGCACTCTGTCTGAGCCGTTCCCTGGTCATGGCGAAAGACCTTTATGATAAGGGCGTCCGCGATGCAGAGGCCATCATAGAAACAGTCATCAAAAATGTCGACTCTTATCCATACACGGCGGTCGATTACGTTAAAATCTGCGAGACAAAAAACCTGCGGGATATTAAAAATATCGATGCGGAAGCGGTTATTGCACTGGCCGTCAAAGTGGGTAAGACGAGATTGATTGATAATTATGTTTTCGGAGAAAAGCTGAACTTATAAGCACATCACTTACCCTATTTGGTTTCTACTCTGATTTCTTTACAGCCCGACATGAAAGGCCATGCCTCCTTGAAAACAAGCATCAAAAACATATTGCTCACAGGCCTTGCCGTCATTATCCCCATCGGCATCACCATCTATATTCTTAACTTCATTATTGAGATGATGGACAGTCTGCTTACGGTCATGCCAGTGCAGTATCAGCCCGATACGGTGCTTGGTTTTCATATACCAGGGTTGGGTCTCATCATTACAGTTTTATTAATTTTCATTTGCGGACTCATTACGAAAAGTTTTATCGGCAATAAACTGATCCGCTGGGGGGAAGCCGTTGTTGACAGAATACCCATCGTCAGGGGCATCTACCAGGCTACGAAGAAAATTGTCGACAGCATGTTTGTGGGACAGGGCAAGAGTTTCAAGCAGGCCGTGCTGGTGGAGTTCCCCCGAAAAAACGTCTATTCCGTCGCTTTTGTCACAGGGGTTCCCAATCCTGAGATAGAGGAGAAAATCGGAAAAAATTTTGTCAGCATTTATGTGCCGACGACGCCCAATCCGACATCGGGATATTTCCTGATGGTCGCGCAAGATGAACTTATTTATCTGGATATGTCTGTAGAAGATGCCTTGACACTCGTCATATCCACGGGTATTGTCAATCCCCAAGATGGTGTGAAGGGAAAAGATACCAAAAGTCCGGACGTGAAATAATAGTAGGAAATACAATCTTTTACAGCAATAAAAACATATACATAATTTGGATAAGGGGAGGTTGTTGTTCTATGTCGTTTGAAAAGATAGACAGGTCTTTGCCGTATAAAGTTGCCGATATTTCTCTTGCACCATGGGGCAGGAGGGAGATGTCGCTTGCGGAAAACGAAATGCCCGGCCTCATGTCCATCAGAAAGAAATACGGTCCTCAAAAACCATTGAAGGGTTTGAAGATCATGGGCAGTCTCCACATGACTATTCAGACAGCCATGTTGATCGAAACGTTGAAAGAATTGGGCGCCGATTTGCGCTGGGCGTCGTGCAATATCTTTTCGACACAGGATCATGCAGCGGCGATCGTTGCGGCGTCTAAATCCGCCGCGGTCTATGCCTGGAAAGGGGAGTCCCTTGAAGAATACTGGTGGTGCACGGAGCAGGCCCTGACATGGCCTGATGGATCAGGACCCGATTTAATTGTGGACGACGGAGGGGATGCCACTCTCTACATTCATCAAGGCGTGAAGGTAGAAAAGGCGCCGTCATTGCTGAAAAAGACCTTTGAGAGCAAAGATATGCAGATTGTTATGGCGCGAATCGGCAAGGGACTTAAAACCGATCCCCGGCGATGGCAAAAGGTAGCCGGCAAAATGCTCGGCGTTTCGGAAGAAACGACCACCGGCGTTCACCGCCTGTATCAGATGGCCAAAAACGGCGAACTCCTGTTTCCGGCCATCAATGTCAACGACTCCGTAACAAAATCCAAGTTCGACAATTTATACGGATGCCGGGAATCCCTCGCCGACGGCATCAAGAGGGCGACGGATGTCATGGTTGCGGGAAAAACGGTTGTCGTTTGCGGTTACGGCGATGTCGGAAAGGGATGCGCCCAATCCATGCGTGGTTTTGGCGCCCGCGTCATCGTCACAGAAATCGATCCGATCTGCGCCCTCCAAGCCGCCATGGAAGGGTACGAGGTAAAAACGCTCGAACAGGTGGTCTCCATGGGCGATATTTTTGTGACGGCCACCGGTTGTTGCGATGTCATTACGGGCAGGCACATGGAGAAAATGAAAAATGAGGCCATTATCTGCAATATCGGCCATTTTGACAGTGAGATCGCCATGCATTACCTGGAGGAGAATCGCAAATGCAAAAAAACGACCGTAAAGCCTCAGGTGGATAAATGGGTTTTGGAGTCCGGCCGTTCGATTATCGTTCTGGCAGAGGGGCGCTTGGTCAATCTCGGCTGCGCGACGGGCCATCCGAGCTTCGTTATGAGCAACAGCTTCACAAACCAGTGTCTGGCCCAGATGGAACTGGCGACAAAAAAATATGAAGTCGGCGTCTATACGCTCCCGAAGAAACTCGACGAGGAAGTGGCACGGTTGCACCTGGATCGGCTGGGTGTGAAGTTGACAAAACTCAACTCAAAACAGGCCGGTTACCTGGGCATTGCCGTGAACGGACCTTTTAAACCCGATCTTTACCGATATTGAAAGGGATCACGTCTTAACGCGGGCAAACAAGATCAGGGCAGCGAAAGACAGGATGATGTTTGCGAGCCAGGCCGCCAAAAGCGGCGGCAGGCTCCCGGAGCGCCCCAGAGACATAAAAAAGGCATGAATAATCCAGTATGAAAAACCGATGGCAATGCCGATGCCGATTGAAAGGGCAATGCCGCCGCTTCTTTCCGGTTTTAAAGAAAAAGAAATCCCGATAACTGCGAGAATCAGACTGACGAAGGAAAATGCAATCTTTCCATGCATATCGGCGGTGTATTTTGTGGCATCGTAGCCCTCCGACCTGATCTTTCTGACAAATTTTTTAAGTTCCATGTAACCCATCTTGTCGGCATCTTTCTGGACTATTTTAAAATCTTCCGGTTTCTCCGGCAAATTTATCCTCCGGACGTCAATCCTTTCAAGGATCGGGAATCCGCCCTCTTCGTAACGGGCAATCAATAGATTGTAAAATAGCCATCCATCGTCTTGCCATTGGGCTCTCTCGGCATCGATCCTCATGGTCAGATTGAAATCCCGATCAAGATGGTTGATGGTGATTCCCTTAATGATATTGTTTTCCGGATCGAAATATTTAAAATTATAGATAGTATTTGTACCGCGATACCATATCTGATTTTGCTTGAAAGTGCCGCGGGTTTCCTTCTTTTGCACTTCGATATACCGGATGTAATCAACCTTCTGGTTCGCCTTCGGCGTGATAAATTCGCCGATGAAAAAGGCCAAAAAACAAATCAATGAAGCAGCGGCGATAATGGGCATGGCTGTCCGATGAATGCTGATGCCGCTTGCCTTCATGGCGACAATTTCGCTGTGCCTTGACAATGTGCTGTAGGTGATAAGCGACGCAAGTAACACGGCTACGGGAATAATCTGAGATACCATGAAGGGAAGGCGGTAAAAAAAATAGGCGGCTACCTGATAGAATGAGGCGTGATTGCTCAGAAACATCCTCATTCTTTCAAAAAACTCGACGATAAGAAAAAGGCCCGTGAAGGAGACGAGAAGCAATAAAAAAAATATGAAAAATTCCTTTAGAATATATCTGTCGAGTATGGTCATCATGGGCATCTTATTGATTTTTATGAAATAGCGATTTTAATGAATCCGGTAATCGGACAGTTAGCGGTTTTTCGTCGGCAGACCGGACCAGAAGGTAAGCACCCACGATGCCGAAAAGCATGTTCGGCGCCCAGGTTCCTATGAAAACAGGAAGTTTTCCCGTTTCAACCAGGGCATCGCCTGTGATTTGGGCAAGATAGTAAATCAAAACGGTAAAGATGCCGATGACAAATCCCCGTGATTTGACGGAGCGGCTCGGTTTGATTCCCAGAGGAATGCCGATAATCCCGAAAACGATGCAGGAAATCGGAATGGTCAGTTTTTTGTTCAGCTCTATGGCCATCTCGCGATAGGATAAGTCTCCCGTCTTTTGTTTTTTGATGTTTTCGATGAGTTCGAGCACCGTCATTTCCGAAGGCTTTTTTATTCGAACTCTTTGAGCCTCGTTGAGAGGCGATTCTATATTGAGGTTGATGTCGTAAAAACGGAAATCCATTTTCCGATAATTTTTATAATCTCCGGAAACCATGTGCGTGCTTCCGTTTTCCAGTCTCAAAGTCACGGTCATGGACCGGTCGTCCGATACGAGATAGGCACGCTTTGCAATAATAGTGCTTGGGTCTTCGCCCAGGCGATTATCGGAGACGATGACACCTTCCATATAATTTCCCTCCGATGGTATTTTTTCCGCGTAAAGCAAAATGCCTCTGAAATCATCATTAAATATTTTTTCTTTGATGCCGATGCTCGCTTTCTTCTGAGCGATGGTAAACAGCACATTTCTCGTCCTTTGGTTTCCCTGGGGAACCAGGAAAAGGCTTGTGAAAGCCGTCAAAATGAAGGCGATCAATGAGGCGATGGCGATGGGTTGTATCAGCTTGTAAATACTGATGCCGGACGCCTTGAAAATTGTGATTTCGTTATCCCCGGAAAGGCGTCCCAAACCGATAAGAATGGAAATCAATAGAGATATGGGGATGGTGAAAACCAGAAATGAGGGGATCATATACAGGATCAGCATGGCCACATCGATAATGCCGACACCTTTGTTCACCATTAAGTCCATGAGCTGCAAAATCCGGCCCATTAAAAGAACAAATGTCAACACACAAAGGATCATCAGAAAGGGAAGGGAAATTTCTTTGAGGATATATCGATGTATGATGCCCATAACGTTATGCCTGCTTCGAAAAGACATTATTGTTTTGTGATTAGCCTTGATCATAAAGGTTTTGTCAAGTAAAAGATTATTCATCGATCAACTCTTTGTCCCCATAAATGGCAGCCATATTATGTTGACCTTGAAAGATAAATCTGCTATTAGACAGCACTTCTATCGAAGGTTCATCTTTGATCATGAATATAGGACAGGAGCGTTACCCGTTGATTGATCTTCATACACATTCTATTTTCAGCGACGGCGAATTAATTCCTTCAGAGCTTGCAAGAAGGGCCAAGGTCATCGGGTGCCGGGCCATAGCTATTACGGATCACGGCGATCACTCCAATATCGACTTCATCGTGCCCCGCATCGTCAATGTTTGCAGGAAGCTGTCTGCCGCATGCGCCATTGCCGTTTTTCCCGGCATCGAACTTACCCATGTCCCGCCGGAGTATATTTGCGAGCTTTCCATGGAGGCAAGACGCCTTGGAGCAAAAATCATTGTGGTTCATGGTGAGACGATTGTTGAGCCCGTTCCTCCCGGAACGAACGCCGCTGCTCTCAGGTCGCCGATCGATATCCTCGCACATCCCGGCTTAATCACCGAACAGGAAGCGGCCCTGGCTGCGGAAAGGCATATTTTTTTGGAAATATCGGCAAGAAAAGGACACAGTCTCACGAACGGTCATGTCGTCGGCATGGCCAGACGATGCAAAGCCGGACTTGTATTGAATACGGACACTCATGCACCCGGTGATCTCATCGGCGATGACCAGGCAAGAAAAATAGCTCTGGGCGCCGGCCTTACTGAAGAAGAAGCCGTGGTTATGTTCAAAAACTCGGAGTTCTTGTTGGAAAAGGCATCGCTATGAGACATTTTGTTACAACGTCCGGAGGCAACAATCACAAAGGACCATTGAAAATATGCCTGTTGACGTACAGGGGCAATCCGACTTGCGGGGGGCAGGGCGTTTATATTAAATATTTAAGCACGGCCTTGAGAGATCTCGGACATCAGGTCGATGTTATTTCCGGACCGCCCTATCCCGAATTGGATGAAGGGGTAAAGCTTCATAAATTCCCCAGCCTCGATTTATATAATCCTGAGCATATGTTCTGGCCCAAAAAGGTGGAAGATCTCATATACCCCATCAACCAGCTTGAATTCATCAGCATGAGCCTCGGCGGCTTTCCCGAGCCTTTGACATTCGGATTCCGCGTATACCACTATCTGCGCCATCGCCGGACCCAATATGATATTGTTCATGATAATCAGTGCCTGTCGTACGGCATTTTGGGCCTGACCAAACTGGGTATTCCGACAACCGCAACCATTCATCATCCCATAACGGTCGATCGTGATGTGGATATTGCCGCGGCAAAAACCTTTTATAAAAGATTTAAGGTGAAAAGATGGTATTCCTTTATCGGGATGCAGCTCCGCGTGTCGCGGCGCCTCAGGCGCATTATCACCGTTTCTGAATGTTCCAAAAAGGATATCAGTGACGCCTTCGACATTCCAATCCGGAAATTCAGAGTCGTACCGAACGGCATCAATATGGATTATTTCTATCCTCTGCCCCACATCGAAAGAGAAGATAATCATTTGCTGGTGACAAACAGCGCCGATACGCCTTTAAAAGGACTAAAATATCTCCTTCATGCCGTTGATTCCATCAGGAAACAAAGAAAAATTAAGCTGACGGTTATTGGAACGCCAAAAAAATACGGCGCCATTGAACAGTTGGTCAGAGAATTGGGTTTAAGAGATTGCGTGCGTTTCACAGGACGCATCGAGTATGAAGATTTTGCCCGATATTATGCGGAGGCGACGATGGCCGTCATTCCTTCCGTGTATGAAGGTTTCGGCATGCCTGCCGGTGAGGCTATGGCCTGCGGCATTCCCGTCATCAGCACGACGGGCGGCGCCCTGCCGGAAGTTGTCGGAGATGCCGGGATCCTGATTCCGCCTGCCGACCAAAAGGCGTTGGAAGATGCTATTGTGTCATTGCTTGATGATCCTGAAAAAAGACGGAAACTTGGCGAAGCGGGGCTGAAAAGGGTAAAGAATGCCTTCACCTGGCAGCATGCGGCGCAAAAAACAGTTGATATTTATCGGGAAACCATAGATGCTTACGGTCGATTTTAATAAACTCAACATCAAGCCCGGTGATCGAATTCTCGATGCCGGATGCGGTACAGGCAGGCATCTGTGCGAAGCATATCGCGACCGGGGCATCCATGTCGTCGGCATCGATATGAATTGGGAAGATCTGCGCAAGGCAAAATATACGCTTTTTTCAATGGAACACAGTACCGGCGGTTCATGGATGACGTCCAAGGCCGATGTGACCAGGCTTCCATTCAAAGATGAGGCATTTGATGTGGTTATCTGCTCCGAAGTCCTCGAACACATTCCTGATAACAGGGCGGCTGTGTCCGAACTGGTGAGGGTATTAAAAGCGGGGAAAAATATGGTGGTCAGCGTTCCGAGATACCTGCCTGAAAGGATATGCTGGGCCCTTTCAAGGGATTATCATAATGAGCCGGGCGGTCATATACGGATATATAAGAAGAGGCAGATACAGTCCATGATGGAAGCAGCAGGCACAAAGTGCTGGAGAATCAATTACAGGCACTCCCTCCATGTGCCTTACTGGTGGCTCAAATGCATGGTGGGACATAAAAGAGAAAACTCATCCATCGTCAATGGCTACAAGGCATTTCTTGAGTGGGATATCATGAAGAAGCCTCTTTTTACCAGGATGCTCGATAAGATGTTAAACCCTCTGATAGGGAAAAGTGTCGTTCTCTATTTTAAAAAGGATGTGGTTCATGGAACTTAAAATCTCTCGGAACATCATTTCTCCCCATGTCGATATGAGTGAAATAGCTTTGTTTATCGCCGGAATCCAAAAAGAGAACGGAGAAATACCCTGGTCAAAAGGCGGGAAGACCGACCCGTGGGACCATGTGGAAAGTGCAATGGGATTGAGCGTTGCCGGTTATTTGAAAGAAGCGGAGCATGCCTATGAGTGGATGATCAAATCGCAGCTTAAAGACGGAAGCTGGTGGTCGGCCACACGGGAAGGCATCGTTGAGGATTCGACGCGGGAGAGCAATATGTCCTCCTATATCGCCGTCGGGGTGTTCCATCATTATCTTATTTCGAAAGACACGGCTTTTTTGCATCGCATGTGGCCGACCTTAAGGGCGGGCGTTGATTATGCCGTCAGTCTCCAGGCCCCGGAAGGAGAGATATACTGGGCGAAAAACGGAGAAGGCGTTATCGATCCAATGGCGCTGCTGACGGGATCCAGTTCCGTATATATGAGCATCAAGTGCGCCCTCGTTATTGCATCGCTTTTGGGCAAATCTTGTCCGGCGTGGGTTTGGTCGTTGAAGAAGCTGGGCAATGCCATCCGAAACAAACCGGATCATTTTAACATGATCAAATCCAGATACTCCATGGATTGGTACTATCCCGTTCTCGGCGGTGCAGTTACGGGCAACGATGCGAAACGGCGGATCGATAAATTCTGGGATAAATTTGTTGTCCCCGATTGGGGCGTACGCTGTGTATCCGATCATCCGTGGGTGACTATGGCGGAAACATCGGAACTCGTCCTTGCCCTTACTGCAATTGGAGAATATGAGCGCGCTGAAATGGTATTCAACTGGTTGGGAAATAAAAAGTACAGCGACGGATCCTATTGGATGGGAGTTACTTTCCCGGATTGCGTCATTTGGCCGGAAGAAAAAACGGCATGGACGTCAGCGGCGGCGCTTCTTGCCTATGATGCACTAAACGATCTGACGCCTGCCAGCCGTCTTTTCAGCCACAGTTTCTGGAGTGGAATCAATACCCGTATGACGCCCCATGCCAGGGACGCCTACCGCCGATCATCGGCGGATAAAGATTGGATTGCCCCGCCACAGACGTCCATGACGTCTTTTGATAAACAAGGTTAATTTCCTTGAGAAGAGATCATCGCCCCTACATCATAAAGCGTCTGGCCCGCAGGTATGAAGTCTGGTATGTCAACCACTTTTTGCGGCCGCAGTTTGAGTTGCTCGGCAGGGAAACAACCTTCATGAAGCCCTGGCACGTCGAGATCAACGGCGCACCTGTTTTTGTCGGCGACTATGCCAATGTCATCGCAACGCCGGACAACAAGGTCAGATTTACGGTCTGGTCAAACAGTCCTGATGAGGGTTTCATAAGAATAGGCAATTATTGTTTGATTTGTGCAGGGGTGAGGATCAGCGCCGCGACCAATATCACTATCGGCGATAATTGCATGATTGCCAACCGCGCCTACATTACCGATGCCGATTGGCATGATATTTACGACAGAAGCATGTTTGTCGGACGATCGGAGCCGGTCATCATCGGCAACAATGTCTGGATAGGCGACAGCGCCATTGTCTGCAAAGGCGTTCAAATCGGCGATAACAGCATTATCGGGGCCGGCGCGGTTGTCGTAAAAGATGTGCCGCCGAACGTCATTGCAGCGGGCAATCCGGCGGTCATTCTGAAAAGTCTCGATACGGATCGGCAAATGCAGACCAGAGGCGATTGGTTTACAATCCTGTCGCATATGACCGCAGAAGCGGAAATCAAGGAACGCAATTATCTGAAAGGCAATACGATAGCGGGATGGCTGCGCTCGATGCTTTTCCCCGCAAAGGGAGATTAAATGAAAAATAGAGAGTTGTTGATGTTATGAGAGCAGCCATCATTGCGCCGCCATACCCTTTGGCGGAAGCCCCGTCGCCGTCCCTTGGCGTATCCTACGTCGCATCTGCGTTTGAACAGGCCGGCGCCGATGTTCTTGTCATCGATTATATTGTCCAGCAGTACACCCCGGATAAATTAAAACGCACCCTCGATGAATTCCAGCCGGATATTATCGGTTCGACAGCTGTCACTATGAATTTTCCTGTCGCCGCCAAGATCATGACAGAGGCAAAAAAAGTGGCGCCTCACGCCGTTGCCATCATGGGCGGACCGCATGTTTCGTTCGATGTCGTCAACACGCTCAAAACATACGGCGAACTGGATTTTATCGTTATCGGCGAGGGGGAGGCGACGATCCGGGAAATGGTGGATCAGTTTCGTGGCGGAGGAAACTGGACGGCTGTCAAGGGGATTGCCTTTCGCCGGAATGGCGAAATAGTGATGACGGGACATCGGGATCTTATTACGGACCTGGACACACTTCCCCTGCCTGCCAGGCATCTGTTGCCGTTATCACGATACCGGGCCCTTGGCTTTCCCGTTACCATGATCACCAGCCGCGGCTGCCCGTATTCGTGCATCTTTTGTCTGGGCAGGCGCATGGTGGGCAGCAAGCCGCGCCGACGAAAAGCGTCGCTGGTCGTCGATGAAATGGAACACATTTTATCTTATGGGTTTACACGCATCAACATTGCCGACGATCTCTTCACTGCCGATAAAGAAAAAGTCCGGGACGTTTGCGAAGAGATCAGGAGAAGAAAATTAAAAATCGAATGGACCGCTTTTGCGCGCGTCAACACGGTTGATAAAGACACGCTCGTTTTAATGCGTGAAACAGGTTGCGATTGTATCAGCTTTGGAATTGAATCGGGCAATCCGGCCATGCTCAAGCGCGTAAAAAAGGGTATTACCCTTGAGCAGGCCCGAAATGCCGTTGATCTTTGCAAGGAAACGGGAATAATGCCCCATGCGTCATTCATGGTCGGTCTTCCCGGTGAAACGCCGGATACGCTCAACGATACGGCGGCGTTTTCAAAAAGCCTTGATGTCCTGTATGGATACCACTTCCTGGCGCCATTTCCCGGTACGACGGTCAGGGAAAAAATTGACGAGTATGATCTGGAGATCCTTACGGATGACTGGTCGCGTTATGATGCCAACAGCGCTATTGTCCGAACGTCTGCCCTTACGCCGGAGGCCATGAATACTTTTGTTGCCGAATACGACAGGGAGTTCGAAGAAGCGTGGGAGAAAATGGTTGAGGGATACATCAATAAAACCAATACGCCGGAGGATGATTTGCGGGTGGCCGGACATTTCCGTATGAAACTTGTCTACCAGATCCTCTCGGAGGATCTTTTGGAAAAGTGTGGAAATTATCCCATTGACAATGGAGACGTGGATGTACCGGAGGCTATAAGGATATTAAGCAAGCGGATTGAACAATCAACCGCTTCTGACTTTAAGTTGATCTATCAGGCCATTCAGAACTTTGTTGATTCGGGGTACATAAAATATAAAAAGGCGAACGATCGGCTCAGCTGGTATTGGACGCATAACAACAAGCTTGAACATTATCCTTCGTAATTTGCGTTACATATTTTGCTGAAAATTTTCAGAAATCATTAATTCAAATCCTCCCACAACCCGAGCGCTCTGTCCGTCATCTGCCCGCACGATGTGCGCTGCAACACGCCAAGGGTCCCTGTCGCCGGCATCTCCAGAAATAGTCCTGAAGATAAAGCAAGTTCATAGATACAGTGAGGGGCTTGTCCCCCTTTGGATGGATCCGGGAATATGTCGTGGATAATGAGATAGCCGCCGGGAATAAGATGGGAGCTCCAGCCGCTGTAATCATTGAACGCCGCTTCAAAGGTATGGCCGCCGTCGATGAAGATAAGGCTGAGCGGCGTTGACCAATGCCGGGCAACCAGAGACGACTTGGCAACAATGGGAAGCACCGTGTCTTCCAGGGAAAAATGGCTAAGCGTTTGTCGAAATAACCTGAAGGTATCGATCAGGCCTGTCTCTTTATCTAACAGATCCGGATCAAAATACTCCTGCCCCGGTTGCTGTTCTTCAGAACCCCGATGGTGGTCAATGGAAAAAAGGACGCCGCCGCTTTCTTTACACCCCATTCCCAGATAAGCCGAGGATTTGCCGCAATAACTGCCGATTTCAAGACAGGGGCCATGCTTGCTTGCCTCTTTAGCCAGTTCATAAAGGCGGGATGCTTCTTCCTGAGAGAGAAATCCCTTCAACTGATCCGGTTGAATCATATCGATACCCATGAAAAAGAACCTTTCTTTGCAAATATTTTTTGAAAATCTAGTGACTTGGAATATTTTTATGGACCATAAAATATCTTTTTCGGCAAAGCAAATATTTTCTTGATTTATTACTACATATAGTAGTAGTCTCAGCACCAACCACAATATATAGGGGCGCTGAGGAACGGCATCATCTCGTAATCATCACAGTCATCAAGAATTTCATTATTAGCGGAGGAATTTTTATGCATGGAAAGATCAGTAAAAGAGACGGTCGTTCGGTAAAATTCAATGCGGAAAAAATTACCAATGCCATTGCCAAAGCGGGAGCTGCAACGGGTGAATTCGATGCAGCGACGTCGCGGAAGCTCACAATCAGGGTTCTCAACCTAGCCGAAAAACTGTTTGACAGCCACATGATGACTGTGGAGGAGATTCAGGATATTGTGGAAGAAGTTCTCCTGGCTTCCCCTTACAGGAAAACGGCAAAGGCGTATATCATCTATCGTGATCAGCATGCGCGATTAAGAGAGATCACGAACAAAATGGAAGTTGATCTTGTAGATCAGTATCTGAATAAAAAAGATTGGAAAATAAATGAAAACAGCAACATGGATTATTCCCTCCAGGGGTTGAACAATTATATCTCATCCGAGGTCAGTCAGGTTTACTGGCTCAATGAGATTTACCCGCCTGAAGTCAGAAAAGCCCATATGGAAGGCGACTTCCACATTCACGATTTAAGCTTATTGTCCGTATATTGCGTCGGATGGGATCTTTACGACATGTTGATGGAAGGCTTCAAGGGTGTTTCCGGAAAAGTGGAGAGTAAGCCGGCAAAACATCTGAGAAGCGCATTGGGTCAAGTCGTCAATTTCTTTTATACGCTTCAGGGAGAAGCCGCAGGCGCGCAGGCTTTTTCGAATTTTGATACGTTGCTGGCGCCCTTCATCCGATATGACGGTCTTACGTATGATGAGGTCAAACAGGCGCTGCAGGAGTTCATCTTCAACATCAACGTGCCCACGAGGGTCGGTTTTCAAACCCCCTTTACAAATGTAACTCTTGATGTGACCATTCCGCGATATTACGCGACCCAGAATGTCATCATCGGCGGCAAACCTCAGAAGGAAACATATGGTGACTTTCAGGAAGAGATGAATCTGTTCAATCGCGCCTTTCTGGAGGTTATGGCGGAAGGGGATGCCAAAGGCCGGGTGTTCACTTTTCCCATACCGACATATAATATTACGCGGGAATTCAATTGGGATGATAAAAACCTGGCCGGCCTTTGGGAAACAACAGCGAAGTACGGGATTCCCTATTTCTCCAATTTTATTAATTCTGATCTTAATCCGGAAGATGCAAGAAGCATGTGTTGCCGGCTCCGCATTGATAACCGGGAGCTTGAAAAAAGGGGAGGAGCGCTTTTCGGTTCCAATCCCCTGACCGGTTCCATAGGCGTCATTACCGTCAATATGGCGAGAATCGGTTACCTGGCTGACACGAAGGAGGAATTCTATGAGCGTCTGGCACAGCTCATGACAACAGCAAAAGAAAGTCTGGAAATCAAGCGAAAGGTCCTCGAAAAATTCACGGAGGGAAGCCTCTATCCTTACACAAAATATTACCTTCGGGATGTAAAAAAACGCTTTAAAGAATATTGGAAAAATCATTTTTCCACCATAGGCCTCTTAGGCATGAATGAGGCATGTCTCAACTTCCTGGGGAAGAACATTGCGTCGTCTGAAGGTAAGCAGTTTACGCAAGATGTTATGGACTTTATGCGGGGAAAACTGATCGTTTTTCAGCAGGAAACGGGGAATAATTACAACCTTGAATCAACGCCCGCTGAAGGCACTTCCTACCGGTTGGCCAAAATCGATAAGGAAAAATATCCGGAGATCATTTGTGCCAATGAAGATAAATTCAAGCAGAAGAAGGCGGATCCGTTTTATACCAATTCAACACAACTGCCCGTCAATTATACGGACGATATTTTCGAGGCCCTCGATCTGCAGGATGATATTCAGACAAGATATACGGGCGGCACGGTCTTTCATACCTATGCGGGGGAGCGCATCCAGGATGCCATGGCCCTCAAGGCATTGATCCGCAAGATATGCACCAATTATCACCTGCCGTATCTCACATTTACGCCGACCTTCAGTGTCTGCCCGTCTCATGGATATATCAACGGCGAGAAAGAAAAATGCCCCATATGCGGTGAATCCTGTGAAGTGTATTCGCGCGTTGTAGGCTATTTGCGTCCCGTCAAACAGTGGAACAACGGTAAAAAGGAAGAATTTTCAATGCGGCAGGTCTTTAATTTTTAGCCCTCCGGCGAGATAAAATAAACACCTTTTATTATGAATCATTCATGATGAAAATCGGCGGTCTGCAAAAAATATCCCTTATTGATTATCCTGGTATGATCAGCGCCGTTGTCTTTACACAGGGGTGCAATTTCCGGTGCGGATATTGTCACAATCCGGAGCTGGTCGATCCGCGTTTATATGTGGAGGCTCTTTCTGAAGATGAATTGTTTGCATTTCTTGAAAAGCGACGGGGCAAAATTGACGCCGTAGTCATCACGGGGGGAGAACCGACCATCCAGCGGGATTTGTTGCCGTTCATTCAGCATATCAAGGAATTGGGGTATTTGATCAAGATAGATACCAACGGATCCCTGCCGGAAATGTTGAACAGGCTGGTAGAGCTTGAAATGATTGATTACATCGCCATGGATATAAAGGGGCCTTTCGAAAAATATACATCCGTTACGGGACGCAGGATCGACATTGCGAAAATCAGGCAGAGCATCAAATTGATCATGTCTTCCGGAATTCCTTATGAATTTCGTACAACCGTTGTAAAATCACTCCTTTCGCCGTCGGATATCCATGAGATAGCCCTGCTGATAAAAAACGCCCGTCTTTATTATCTTCAGCAATTTATTCCGACAAAAACGCTAAGCCGAAAATATCGCTCCGAAACGAACTACTCTTTTGATGAATTAGCTTTAATGAAAGCCGGCCTGAGCGACAATATTGAACAGGTACAGATTCGATAAATAAAAAAAGTGCCATCAATGATTCGAACGCTGCGTTTATCTGGTTTTCTTGCGGAGAGATTTTAATTCTTCTTGTATGTCTTGGCTTTTTTGTGCGTCTTGCGATAGGAATTTCAAGGCCTCCTGAAAATGAAAAATGGCGCTTTGCCGCCGGTCTTTTTTCTTGAAATATATTCCAAAATAATAGTGTGAGAGGCCCGTTTCATTTGTTTTTCCGTAGGCCACGGCAAGATTATAGTATATTTCATCATTGCCCTTGTCCTGTATTTCTGCTTGTTTATATTTGTCTAAAGCCGCGGCGTAATTTCCTGCTGCCGCATAGGCTTTCCCAAGATTAAAAAGAGAATCGGCATCTTCAGGGTTGATTTGAATGGCTTTGATGAGATGCGCAATCGCCTGTGATGTCTGTCCGGCTTTGATATAGCATTTGCCGAGCTCTCTTAAGATATCTTCATCATTTGGCGCCACTTCATAGGCTTTTTGAAACGTCGTGAGACTTTCATTGATAAAACCGAGCTTGAACTGCGTTAACGCTAAACCATAAAGGGCATCGCTGTCGCGGGGATTGATTTCGGTTTCATCCTGAAAATGCTTTAAAGCAGCATTCAGATTATCGCCGTCGAGCATCATGGAAATTTTAATTTTTCTATAACTGTGGAAAATACTCTCCCTGCCCTTCAATTTGTAAGTTGTTTGCAGGAGTCCGTCCAGATAGCGTATGCGGGCATCCGTTTCCGGATGCGTCAAAAAATAGGAGGGTACCGAATTGGAGTAAAATTCATAACGCCTCATAATCCTTAGAAAATCCAGTGTTGCGCCGACGTCGTACCCGGCTTTCATCAGGTAAGAAGCGCCAAGCCTGTCGGCCTCTTCCTCATGTTGGCGGCTGTACTTCAAATTCAGGTGGGTGGCTGTAGCCAATGAAAAGCCCATGACGGCAGCCGTGCCCTCGCCGCCGCCGCCGAGAAAGGCCCCGGCGAGCATTGCGGCGAGGGCGGCGATATTGACCTTCTGTGACTTTTTGATCATGTCGGCGATATGCCGGGAATTGACGTGGGCGATTTCGTGGGCGAGAACCCCTGCCAGTTGACTTTCGTTTTCTGTTAAATTAATCAAACCGCGATGCAGGTAGACATAGCCGCCGGGGGTGGCAAAAGCATTAATGGCAGAGCTATTGATGACAGAAAATGTAAAATCGAAAGGGACATTGTTTGCCTTGGATACAATGAGTTGGCCGATGTTGTTGATGTATTTATTCACCTTGACGTCTTTGACGATGACATCATTTTCTTCGAGTTTGTCGTAAAATTCTTTGCCGACCTTTTTTTCATCCTCGATGGTAAACGCAGCATACGCAAAAGGACAGGTCACCATAAAAGAAATGAAAATGATGAGTATCTGCAATATTGCCGTTAAAAGGGTATCTTTTCGAAAAATAATCATCAATGCATCCTTCAATGTGTATCATCCTGATGGATTCACCTATAACATAATACGTCGTTCTTTTTTAACAATTTTACGATCACCATGGACGATTGCTTTTTTGTCCGTGATTGCGTGTATTTGATGCCGCTGTTTGATATTGTGCGGCCCTTGCCGATATGCTATAGGGACGTCAAAATGTCGATGAACGTGAGGAGGAGCATTTTGAACTGCAGCAGGCATTGCCACTCAAGAAACATATCGATCCGGTGTTATGATGTAAGCGATGACCTTATGACCGTGGAAGGATCTTTAAAAGATGATCGTCTCTACAACACGGACAATGAAGAATCAGTCGAATATCGTGATAAAGATACCATTCACCATATCTTGGTAAAGATGGATGTTTCGATACCTCAATTAACGATTCTCGCAATCAGCGCCGAGCTGTCTGCAATTCCCAATGAGGCTTGCAGGGGTGCAAAAAACTGCGTTAATAAGCTTATTGGACTTCAGATCAAGCATGGATTTACCGATGCCGTTCGCAACCTGCTGGCAAATTCAGAAGGGTGCGCCCATATTATGAATCTCATTCTATCTATGGGGTCTGCGGCTGTTCAGGGTGCATGGTCGGCTCTAAGCAGGCGAACAGAACGGGGCAAAATGCCGTCCATTGATGAGGCCATCATGATTAACAGCTGCTGGCTCTGGCGTGAAGACGGCCCTCTGGCAAAAAAAATGAAACACAACAGCAAATAGACAAAAGATGAACGCTTTTTCCGCCTGATCGTCCATAACATCTGTAATATGGCTTAAATTTCGCCTACTATTTGAGAAACTGGTTGGAAAAGCTTTAAGATGAAAGAAGATATTGGCATGATCATTACGATTGACGGTCCCGCCGGCGCCGGGAAAAGCACCGTAAGCAAAGTGCTCGCTGAGCGGTTGAATTATGGCTATCTCGACACGGGTGCATTATACAGGGCTGTTGCCTATAAAATAATCCAAAACAACGTATCTGTTTCGGACGAAGCGGCTATGTCTGATCTTCTAAAACACATGAAGATTAATGTTTACATGACGGGCAATGCCATGAAGGTATTCATGGACAGCGAAGATGTGACAGACCTTATCAGAACGGAAGAAATCGGATTGATGGCCTCAAAAATATCAGCCGGCATTCCGGTGAGACATGCATTGCTTGCTATTCAGCGAGAAGCAGGCAAGAGAGGCTCAATCATCGCGGAAGGCCGTGATATGGGTACAGTCGTTTTTCCGCACGCTGATGTAAAATTTTTTCTTGACGCTAATGCCAGGGTAAGAACAAATCGACGGTATAATGAATTGATTGCAAAAGGAATAGATGCGGATTTACGAGCGATTGAAAATGATCTGAATATGCGGGATAAACAGGATCGTGAAAGAACGGTCGCTCCGCTGAAAATTCCTGAAGGCGCTATTATTATTGATTCGTCAAATTTAAAAGTTTTGGATGTTGTTGAAAATATGATGAACTTCGTCAACAAGAAAAACGAATCGTTAAAAACACAGTAACTATGAAGCTTTTAGAGTTAATTAACTTGATATTTTACAGTGCCTATGTTAGCTTCCCGTGCTGTGTAAAAATGGACAAAATATTCAGGGGGTAATGTTGAATGGTTAACAATGATAACTTAATTTCAGACGAAGGCAATGAAGACATTATTAAAGACGATTCCAAATCAGATAAGACGGATGGCGCTCAGCTTGTAAAAGATGAGGATATCGGATTTAAGGAACTATACGAGCAAAGCCTGCAAACCTTGCAGCTCGGTGAGATTGTGACGGGCAAGGTTGTGCAGATAAATAATGATGTCGTCATGGTTGATGTTGGATGGAAGACGGAAGGATATATTCCTGCAAGAGAATTGAGAGACGAGGCAGGAAATATTCCCGTTGCTGTCGGCGATGAAATAGAAATTCTTGTTGATCGAAGAGATCCTGAAGGCAACCTTGTTCTTTCAAGAGATAAAGCAGCTAAAATAAAAATATGGGATGATGTGAAAATCGCCTGTGAACAGAATACGCCGCTTAAAGGTTTGGTTAAAGAAAGAGTAAAGGGAGGACTTTCGGTTGATATCGGCATTCTGGCTTTCCTGCCCGGCTCGCAGGTGGATATTATGCCGGTCAGAGATCTGGATAAATATGTCGGGAAATCCATGATGTTTAATGTGCTGAAGTACGACAGAAAAAGAAACAATGTCGTATTGTCAAGAAGGGCGATACTGGAAGCAGAGAGAGACGAAGAGAAGAAGAAAACGCTTGAAACGATGGAAGAGGGGAAAATCGTCGAAGGCGTTATTAAAAATATTACCGATTACGGTTTGTTCATTGATTTGGGCGGAATTGACGGCCTTCTTCATGTAACCGATATTTCCTGGGGAAGAATATCCCGCCCGTCGGATAATTTCAATAAGGGCGATAAACTGAAAGTGAAGGTTCTTTCTTTTGACAAGGACAAAGAGCGCGTATCCCTTGGTCTTAAACAGATGACGGATAACCCGTGGGAGATGATTAATGAAAAATATCAGGTAGGCGCTATTGTATCGGGGAAAGTCGTCAATCTGATGGACTACGGGGTCTTTGTTGAGCTGGAACCGGGTGTTGAAGGGCTCATCCATGTTTCGGAAATGTTCTGGACAAGGGAAATGAAGCATCCTTCAAAGGTTTTATCCGTGGGTCAGACTATCGAAGCCATGATCCTTGAAGTTAATCAGGAAACCAAACGAATATCTTTGGGTTTGAAGCAGACCACCTCTAACCCCTGGGAAACCTTGAAACAGAAGTATCCCGAAGGAACCATAATCCATGGCATCATTAGAAATATTACAAATTTCGGGATATTTGTCGGTGTTGAAGACGGGATAGACGGTCTTGTCCATGTGTCGGATATATCCTGGCGGCATCGGGTGAAACATCCGTCTGAAATCTATAAAAAAGGCCAGGAAATTGAAGCGGTTGTTTTAAACATTGACATTGAAAATGAGAAATTTTCTCTGGGAATAAAGCAGATTGAAAAGAACCCTTGGGAGGAAATGAGTCAAAAATATGCCCCCGGAGCGGTCGTCACGGGCAAGGTGACCAACATCGCTGATTTCGGTATTTTCGTTGAAATTGAGGAAGGCATTGAAGGGCTGGTTCATATTTCCGAGTTAAACCAGAAAAGAGTAAAGTCATCCTCTGAACTTTTCGCTGTCGGAGATACGGTATCGGCAGTGGTAAAAAATGTAGACTTAAAAAACCGAAGAATAAGGTTGAGTGTAAAAGATTTTGAGGCGGGTGGGGAAGATCATCCCGAAAATCAATATTTAAATAATAAAGAAAATATCAGTTCGAACTTGAGCAAAGCTTTAGCCGATGTCAAAATCATCGATTCGGATAAGCGCTGATACAGAGTGAACAGATTATTATGAGAAAACATCCGGTACTGCTGGGATTTTTAATTTTATGCCTGCTCATTGCCGTTTTTTTCCTGCTTGTTTTGGGGGTATCAGCGATTTCCGGAGATCGACATTCCTTTTCCCTGAAGGACAAAATCGGCGTTGTTTTTGTTGAAGGCGCTATTTTTGAATCGCAGCAGATTATTGCGGACATCGATACGTTTCGAAAGGATGACAATATAAGGGCTGTTGTATTAAGAATAGACTCGCAGGGCGGCGGCGTCGCTCCTTCTCAGGAAATATACGAGGCGGTTGTCGAACTGAAGAAAAAGAAAAAGGTTGTTGTTTCCATGGGATCTTTGGCGGCCTCCGGCG
The DNA here is from genome assembly GCA_016930075.1 of Deltaproteobacteria bacterium. Taxonomy (GTDB): domain Bacteria; phylum Desulfobacterota; class Syntrophia; order Syntrophales; family JAFGHS01; genus JAFGHS01. Next base: position 8,693 of record JAFGHS010000043.1, on the reverse strand, counting down.
GTTATCTGATTGCTTGCGCCGCCAATAAAATTGTGGCCAATCCGGGGACGCTCACCGGCAGTATCTCTGCCGTCATGCAGTTCGCGGATGCCGAGGAACTGTTTAAAAAAGTCGGATTGAGATCCTCTGTGATCAAAAGCGGAAAGTTTAAAGACATCGGCTCTCCTTTTCGTAAAATGACTCAGGAAGAAGAAGAATTGCTGCAGGAAATGATTGATGATGTTTACGATCAACTTTTAGAGACAATCGCACGGGACAGAAAAATAGCGAAAGAAGAGCTCAGAAAAATTGCCGACGGAAGGGTTTTTACAGGCAGGCAGGCCCGTAAATTAGGACTGGTGGATGAGTTGGGAGATATGGGATACGCCGTTCGTTTGACCGGGAAGCTTGCGGGGATTAAAGGCGAGCCCGACATCGTTTACCCGCGGGGGAAAAAAAGAAGCTTTTGGCAGTTAATTTTAAAAGAATCCATTTCCTTTTTAGCAGAAGAAATGAAAGGCGCCGATGGGAAATCCGGCACGGTGCAGTATATTTACTCAAAGAATTAATCCCCGCCAAAATACTCCCACGTTATTTGAAATAGAACGCTTTTTTATGCAACACAAAGTTGGCAGGTGTTTTTATAAATTCAATTTGAGGCTGAGCACTGATGTGGCATTTTCTTGCACATGCTGCAAATGAAATCCGTCATTCAAATATATGTTTTCTGATTAAGCGTTGTGCTGCAAGTCTGTGCATCGTTTCGATCATGGCCTGTGCGGCGCCGCCCATTGAAATTGACAAAAGCTCCCCCCCCGGAAAAGTCGACAGCGCAGCAGAGAGACTTCCAATCTTCAGATCCGTTCCTTCGGATATAGACTACTTAAGACACGGCATCATGCTGCTGTTAAATTCCGAAAATACCTCGCCGGACTATGCAGGGGCAAAAAAGGCATTCGAATCGATATTAAAGGAATATCCCGACTCCAAATGGAATAGTTCAGCGATTGCATTAATTAAAATCATTAATGATCTTCAGATGTGTACTAATGAAGAAAAATCAGCGCAAAATTTATATGCGAAAACTCATCGGGAGAAGACTGTTCTGATTCAAGAGAATGAAAGATTGATAAAGGCAAATAACGTACTGGCCGACAGATTGCTTACGGAAGTGTCAAAACTGGTCCAGGAAAACGACCGTTTAAAAAAAGACATTGAATTGCTGAAAGACCTGGAAATCAAGCTCGATAGAAGAGAAAGACTTCTGAAATGATCTTCGGGCATAATCATCATCCGATGATGAGAGCCTGTCCCCGACAATCTTGATCATGAAATGAGAGCATGAATCATATTAAATTCACGGTATTATGTGGATTTATAATCACAAAGACGCATCGGTCGTATGCAATCCCGACACACGAGTCTTCAGATTATCTGATGCGGTATATTATTCCAAAGCGGGCATTTAAGGGTTTATGTAAAGAGGTTTATTCCTGTATGCCGGCAAAACGGGAGTCGGCATCAATCATACGCCCATTAAGCTGAAACTTGAATAAGTCTCGACTAAATAAATTATATGAAGAAGTTGGAAAGGAGGCTCCGATGGCGGCAGACAATGGTAAAGTCATGACTGCAAAGGAAGCGGTTAATAAATTCGTTCATGACGGGGATCACTTGTGCATTGGGAACTATACCGTAGGGACATGCGCAGAACTTGTTTTTGAAGTGGTCAGACAAGAAAAGAGAGGGCTTACGGTCTATTCTCAATCAGGAATCCTGGATGTCGATGTGCTGGTCGGCGGCGGCTGTGTAAACCGGCTGGTCAGTACGTACGTGATCCGGGTCGGAGGCCGCAACGGCGGATCGGCTGTGGAACGCGCCCTGAAAGCCGGTACTCTGCAAATGGAAGACTATTCAAACTTCCAATATAATGCCCGAATGGTGGCAGGGATGCACGGCTTTACCTTCATGCAGGTTTTCGAGAGCGTTATGGTGACCGATTTATTTAAAAAACGTACATTTCTCGGAGAAGACAAATATCGCGTCATCAAATGCCCCTATACAGGGAAAAGCATTGTGACTGTACCGGCGGCGAATCCCGACGTCTGCATTGTTCATGTCCAGCGGTGCGACAAACACGGGAATGCCCAGTACTGGGGCGCCCTGGGAAGTGTCGCCGCCGCAGCCCTGGCGAGCAAACGGATCATCGTATCCTGCGAAGAAATTGTCGAACACGACATCATCCGCACCAGCCCGAACTTTACCATCATTCCCGCCTTCAGGGTCGATGCCGTCGTGGAAGTACCCTGGGGGGCTCATCCAACCGAAGTCCTGGGTTACTACAACAGCGACCGGGGCATGCATGCTATTTTTTCCAGCGCCGATAAGACCGGCGATGGCATGAAGGCATGGCTGGACGAGTGGGTTTATGGATGTCCGGACCGGGAGGCCTATATCGATCATTATATTTCCCGATTCGGCAGCAAAACCCTTGATGAAATCCGCGCCCGGACGTTTTATACGACGCCTGCCAACTTCGGTTCCGCTTTTACATCCGTCTGGGATGAAAACGGCAGGTCACGGAATATGGGCGTCACAATGGAAGAACTGGAAGTTATCTTGCAGGAACAGGGGGTGCTTTATGAGTAAGCCTTATACACTGAATGAACTTTTGACGATTACGGCGGCTCAGGAAATTCATGACTACGAAAACGTCATCTTGGGCATTGGCGTCCCCACGACGGCAGGCGCCATGGCAAAGGCGTTGTACGCGCCCCATGCCATCCTCATGATGGAGGCGGGCCTCATTGATTTTGTTCCCCTCATTCCCTTGAATCACATAGCAGACGCCCATGCGTGCCGCGGCATGTCCTATATGACGGACCTTTTTTCAACCTTCACCATGACCTACCGGGGTTTTGTTGATGTCTGCTTTCTGGGCGTAGGGCAGGTTGACAAATTCGGCAATCTCAATACCACCGTGATTGGAGATTATTATAAACCAACCATGCGATTGCCCGGCTCAGGCGGAGCGTCGGATTTTATTGCCTATTCCAAAAGAACGGTCCTGACCATGAGGGGTGGGGATTTTGTTAATAAACTTGAATATTTCACATCGCCCGGTTACCTTGAGGGGGGAGACAGCCGCGATAAATCGGGACTGTTTCCAATAGGTTCAGGTCCGTCTATGTTGCTCACTACCAAAGGCGTGTTCCGTTTTGACCCGGTTACGAAGGAGATGTATCTTGCCCAGATTCACCCGAAAGTGACGCTGGAAGAGGTGAAAAAGGACATTCCCTGGGATTTGAAAGTGGCGCCCGATCTGTCTGTGACGCCCCGTCCGACGGATGAAGAAATTGATTTTATAAGACAATTTAACCCGGCCATGGCGGCGGGAAGGCAGTTAGCCCAGGATCTTACCGTGGCCCGAGCCATGAAAAAAGCTGAAGCAAAAAACGGGATAGCATAAATTAAAAAAGGCGGCCTTCAAAGCCGCCTTTTTTTGTTGTTATTCCAGTTTAATTATTGTTTCCGCTCTTTTTGTTTTCATTTCGGTTGAGAGACTGTGTCGCAATAGAAAACAGAAAGCGTCAACAAGGCCGTCATACCGGCGAAAGCCGGTATCCAGTCCTTTTAATTCCCTTTAAAGTGCGCATTTCAGGACAACAATCTCAGGCGCTGACGGAAGTGTGTCCTTTTTTATTTCAATTTCCGATTCCTTATCCTTAAGGATAACATTATTTCTGCCCTTGATGAAATCATCAACCGTACCTATGGGGAAGGCGCATTTGTCCGTTTTGTAATGCATGGGGATGGTGATTTTCGGACCAATGGCATCTATGATTTTTGAGGCTGCGTCGGCATCCACCGTAAAAAACCCGCCGATGGGGATCAACATCACATCAACCTTGCCGATTTTTTTCAATGTCGCCGAGTTCAGATCATGACCGATGTCACCCATGTGCGCAAGCGTCATCCCATCTGCCGACAAGACGGATATCAAGTTGCCGCCCCTCTCCTTGCCGCCGGAGGCGTCATGAAAAGTCGGGATTTCAGTCAGTTTAACATCTTTAACTTCAAAGGCGCCTTCCTCTTTAATGTGTTGAAAATTGCCTTTGATGTCTTTTGTATAATTGTGGTCTCCATGATCGTGACTTGTAATCACAATGTCTGCCTCTTCGGTGATTTTTCCGTAACCGATTGCCCCGCCGTATGACCCTGATTCATAGGGGTCGAAAATAATGCGTGTGCCTTTATCCGTCGTTACCTTGAATGCCGCATGACCCAAGAATTTAACCTTCATGTGTCCACCTCCTGTTTTATTTAGATTTTTATTAAGTGTGTCAAAAAATGTCAAGACTTGTATTGTAAATTATGGATTCAGTTTTTATATTTCATCATCCTTTATTATGAAAGTGGTCGCATAAGCCTGAGACGATTTGCCTCACGTCCTCAAGCCACTGTTCCCTTTCTTTTTCAGTGCTGGTAACGATGATATTGAACATCCTGCGACGGAAATCTTTAACGCCGCAAAGATCAAAAATACAGTTCCTCCAGATCAATTCCAGAGGGTCGCCAAAAACGTTCTTTTCCCTTTCTGTCGCTGTGTTTGACGTGTTGAAAACCAACGCAGCTTTGGCCTTCAAAAGACCCTTCGGAATGCCTTCACCCGTATCTCCTTCCAGAAATTCATAAGCAATGCCGGGACGGATGACCCGGTCAACCCAGCCTTTCAAGATGGCCGGCGGCTGGCCCCACCAGTTCGGATGGATGATGACGATGATGTCGGCCTCTTTGATTTCACGGCAATGTTTCGCCACATCAGGCGGAATGACGGCGTCTTTAGCAAATTCAATTGCCGGCAGTAGTGGATCGAACGATTCCTTATACAGATCGTGGAAGATAACGTGATGGTCTTTTCTCCTGAGCTCATCGCAGGCCGCCTGGGCAATGGCATGATTGAAACTCTTCTCGTCCGGGTGGGCGAGGATCACGGATACATTCATCTTCGGGCTTTTCCTTTCGGACAAACGGCTATGCAAACACCGCAAAGACTAATCTCTTTATGAATGTGATGGGCCGCACGCTCTCGGCACATTTCCCGGCATTTGACGGCATTGAAAAATTCATCCCGATCGATGGTCGTATTCCACAACATCCCCGTTGCCGCCTGGGCCGGACAACAGTCAACGCAAATGGCGCATTTTCCACAGTTGCTTTTGGTGATGGGCGTTCCCAATTTTTCAAATTCATAGTCAGTCAGGACGGTCGCCAACCTCAACCGCGGGCCGAACCGCCTGGATACCAGCAAATCTGTTTTGCCGATCCAACCGATACCGGCGCGGGTTGCCGCCATCTTATGTGAAAACATGTACCTTAAATGATCCCGATAGTCATCATCCAACTCACTGTCTTCAACCGTTGCAAAAATGGGCTGACTACCGATGTCTTTAGTTTTGAGAAAATTGGCAATCTCCACGACAAGTTCGTTCAGACGGCGGTTGGTTTGAACATAAAGATCATAATATTCAATCGTCGGCGCCTTTTCTATGGCATCAATTATTTGATCATTGAGCTTTGCGCCAATGACGACGGCATAACGAAAAGGGTATTGATCCTCGATCAAGTGCCCCATGTCGGCAAACCCGACGACGTATTGTTCTTGATCCGGCAGCAGCCCAATGATTTCATCCTGGACGGTCTTCATTGATATTCCCCTTATGAAACATCCTGACGTACATGGTTATTTTATTCTATGGTCATAGACATCGCCTGAATGTCCACGCGCGGCGTCCAGCCGATTGACTTCCAGAAGGCAATGCCTGCTGCGTTATATTGAAAGGCAAATAAATGGCATTTCTGAATGCCCTGCTTTTTCAGCGCCTGAAGACTATGTTCCACAAGTTTACGACCAAATCCCAGCCTTCGGTAATTGGGATGAACAGCCAGATGATAAAGATAGCCGCGTCGCCCGTCATGCCCGGCAAGGATGGCGCCGACGATTTTTCCATTCATTGATGCCATAAAGCTGAGTCCCCGATTCCTTTCAAGAAAAGAACGGATGGCGTCTTGCGAATCTGCGCTGCTCAGACCAATACCGTCAGTCTGTTGCCAAAGGGCAAACACCTCATCATACAAGTCGATAGTCATTGGTAAAACAGTCATTTCCATTTTTAAAAGAACCTGCCTGTCGTCCATGTTTTGAAGGATGAAATTTCAGGGATTATTAATCGAAGTGCGAGACTTTGACCAGACTTTTCTGAAAAGTGCTTTAAAAAATAAGTTCCGGACCAGGATATGCGGAATCCGTATATCCTGGCATATCAGATGATATATGGATGACAAAGACGAAATCCCTAATAAATATTTGTCTATATTTAAAAGATATAGTATTTTGTCGTCGAAATTTTCAGAAAAGACGGAATCCGTATAATAATTGTTGCATGCATAGTAATCAGCGAGATAAGTTATGGAATGGATTATAGAGAATAAAGATTGGCTTTTTAGTGGAATCGCTATTGTCATACCCATTGCTATTATAGGATGGGTTATTTCTACCCGCAGAAATAAACAAGTTCAAAAAGGTGGCAAGAACTCAACAAATATACAAGTGGGTGGGAACTTCAAAATAGGCGGTAAAAAGGATAATGACTAAGCAGAGTCAAAAAGGTGGGGATGGATCGACCAATATTCAAACTGACAAAATGATAGTGAATGTCGGGATTGATGAGAAGCGCGCAAGAGAAATATATCAAGAAATGAACTTGCAATTAAGAAAAGACTATTCGCAAGAAGCCTTATATATTGCAAATCAAAGAGTTGCAGAATTTGAAAATAGGCTAATGTATAAAATGGAAAAAGTAACAGGTGCTTTAGAAGCATTCGCAGATCCTAGTTTTCAGCTATTACTGGTTGAAGCACAAAAGACTGCAGCTTCCACAGAAAGGCCAGCAGATTATGACCTTTTATCTGAATTACTAATACATAGATTTGAGAAAGGTGAGAATCGCTTTACAAGGGCTGGAATTAGTCGTGCTGTTGAGATAGTTGATAAAATCTCTGATGATGCTTTGCTCGGATTAACGGTATTCCATGCTGTATCAACTTTTTATCCAACCAATGGAGATGTTCATCAAGGTCTAAGAGTTTTAAATGATTTATTTGGGAAAATACTTTATGGGAAACTTCCAGTTGGAAATGATTGGCTTGATCATTTAGACATACTGGATGCAGTTCGTATAAACACATCAGATATTTTAAAAAAGATACAACAATATTACACGAAGTTTTTAGCCGGATACGTAGAGGTGGGTATTGAAAAAAAATCAGAGAATTATAATAAGGCAATTGAAATACTAAAAAGAAAAAATTTACCTCAAAATATATTAGTTGATCATGCTTTTAATAGTGATTTTGCAAGAATAAATGTCCCTAATAAGAAGTGGATAAGTTCTCTTTCATTTCAGCAGGTAATAAAACAAAACTGCAAAGTGATCATTCTTCCAATTTCTTTATCGGAAGAACAAATAACCACAATCAATTCCGTATATGATCTTTATAAACAAGACGACAAGATGAAAGAAGAGAATATTAAATCATTTATGGAAGAATGGGACAAAAAACCAAACCTGAAAACACTAAAAGAATGGTGGGACGGTATAGGCATTGGTTTTCAGATTACATCAGTCGGGAAAGTCCTTGCTCATTCTAATGCTCAAAGATGTGATAAAAATTTACCACCATTTAATTAATCAGAGGACTGGAAACCTTGAGAAGGATAATGAAGAAATGTATAACAAATCACTGCACTGGATTTTTATTCCGCTGCGTTCCATAAAAATCAGTGAGTTCATCCGTTCAGAAGATGAGGAAGTAATATGAGACTCTTCGGTATACACACTGACGGAAAGTTCAGTGAATACGTTCAGAAGCCTTTTTAGGTGGACCATGAGGAGGCCATGTTGGAGGATTGGCTTGAGGCCAATCCCGATGGTATTGTTGAAGACGGAAAGCTTCTTATCATCGGCCGACAGGTCGCCACGAATCTCGGAGGTTTCATTGATCTTGTCGGCATCGACCGACAGGGCGCCCTTGTCGTTGTGGAACTGAAGAGGAATCGGACACCCCGCGATACGCTCTCGCAGGCGCTTGAATACGCATCCTTTGCTGAGCACTTGGATACTGGTCAGCTTGAAAGTATCCTCCGCTCATATCTTAACGACGACTCGCTGAGCCTTGCGGAACACCACCACAGATATTTTGAGCTTGGGACGGACGAAGCGATTGCCTTCAACAAGGATCAACGGATAGTTATTGTCGGCCAACGAGTCACGCCGGAGATAAGGCAGACTGCCTCTTTCCTCAGATCCAAGGGAATCCGCGTTACCTGCGTTGAGTTTGCTTTCTTCCAAGGCAAGAGCGGTACACGCCTCTTGTCTCAAGAAATCGTAGTCGGAAACGAAGCCGACAAGCCTGTTCACGTGGCTTCGGGTTCCCTGCCAACGGTAACCGAAGCCGGTTTCATGACCTTCCTCGACGGTCAGGGCAAGACTGTTTTCTCCCGAGTACTTGCGCTGGCAAAAGACAAGTCACTGCCAATTCACTGGGGAACAAAAGGCTTTTCTCTGAACGGAACGTGTCAATGAAAATGAGACACTTCCATAAAGAATTTAGTGTCGCAAAGGATCACTATTTTCCGGCACCGGTTTATTGAT